>JAPLHZ010000110.1 GCA_026389365.1 Cyanobacteriota bacterium | reverse complement strand
TCTCAAACGATTTCATAAATCAACCAGGGGACCGAAGAAACCGACGACCAAGAAGAAGTTTGATTCCAAGCATCCTCATGTGTCTACTGCAAGACTCCTCAAGAACCAATAGTACAAAAGATCACCTTAACAGGGGTAGGCCTTAGCATCTAATTGTCTATGACTAGTTATATGACTAAATTTCAAAGCTGTGTTGTATATTTCCAGAGCTTGATCGAATCTTTTATTCATGACGCATATAAATCCAAGATACAGGCAAGTGTAGCTTTTTGAAATGTCAGGCATAGATAATGAGCTATTTGTAATAGTCTCATAAGTCTCTTCAGCCAATGCTATCGAAGCATCATGCTCTAGTTTCATAGCTAGCATGAAAGATTGAACTATTTGTGGATAAACTGTGAAGAATTGCTTAATGAGTGGGTTAATGGATGAGGACTTGTACCTATCAATATTGTCTATATACGGCTTAGTCAGTACGATCGCTTCGTCAAACTCACCCAAGTCCAGTTTGCAGGCAAAAGCATGAAAAACATTCGAGAGCAGAAAAAACGTTAATTGTGGCGAGTTGATTTGCTCAATAATTTTGATTGCCGCATCACACTCTATAACTGATTTTTGAGGCTCTCCTGATTGGAAGTATGAGCTTCCGCGAAAACTTTTTACATGGGCTAAAACTGGCATCCCTTGTTCTGGAGGTAAAAGTAATGCTCTCTGTTCTACTTTATCTAATAACTCAAGCACCAAAGTTGGCGAAAGTCTTCCATAAAAAACCATGTAAAGATGTTCGTCTTTCAGGAGATTTGGGTTCAAAAATATTTCTATAATTTTATTGAGATCGTTAGTTTCTAAGTAGTGATAGCATGGCTCAAATGCCATGAGGACATCTTTGTCAGTATCTAAAGAATGAACCTTGGCTTTCCAAAAATCAGCAGCGCTGTTGTGCGCTGTTGTAAACTCTTCTTCATTTTGCTTGAGAAGATGCACCGCTTCCGCACGCACAAGGGGATGTAGTGAATATTCGCCATTCGCTAACTCCAATAATGACCGATTCTTGAGAACTTCAATAATCTCGATATGATTTGCTTTAGGGCTATCCCATAACTGATAGAACAAAGCCTCAATCGGAATATGGGGAATACTCTGATAACGATAACAACCCATCCGCTTTAACAAAGCATAGGCGAATGGCTCCAGCTTTTCCAGCCGCTCTAAATGTCCAGACACCAAATCTTTTAAATCTGCCGAAGCCAGTATATCCGCCCCGCGTTGTTCCCAAAAAATTGTAGCATTGCGATCGAAGTCCATATAGATTTCGCCACATACACTAGTCATCGCTTTAGCATTTCCCCCCAGCTTACTGTGCATTTCTGCCAATGACTTCTCATCAAAAAGCACATTGTTATAGGTAAAGTAATCTTGCCAATCGGTCTGACTTAATGACGGAATCGCATAGTTGTAAACGCTGCGTAATCTAGACTCCAGCAAACGACATCGACTGGTCACGATCGTAATGGATTGGGTGGCGTGATCGGATAGAACGCTAAATAGCTCTAAATATTGAGCGTGCTCTGGAATGAACTTCCCATTTTCATCCAGCAAACTTTCGATATTGTCAATTAAAATAGCGAGTTTTCGCTCCTTGAGTATCCGCCGCAGTCTGTCTAAGGTAACGGCAAACTGTGAGGAAGACATTTCATGAAAGTCTCGATTAAACCACTCGTCTAAAACACTTTTAGCTGAAGGAATATTTGTGACATCAATGGGCATATATAGCTCAATAAGCTGATACCCATTACTTTCTAGCTCTTGTAAATATTTTTGAGCCACGGTCGTCTTGCCCTGACCACCCACAGCGTGGATCACAATTACTCGGTTAGCCTTTGCTAGAGCATTCAAACCTTCTATGACTCTAGCTCTTCCCAAAAAGCTGAGGTTTTGCTGTTCAACTGTTTGTTCTTGTTGTTCTTGTTGTTCTTGTTGTTCTTGTTGTTCTTGTTGTTCTTGTTGTTCTTGTTGTTCTTGTTGTTCTTGTTGTTCTTGTTGTTCTTCTTGTTGTTCTTGTTGTTCTTGTTGTTCTCGTACCTCATTGGGATCAAGATCCAATACTTCGCAGCAGGAAATAAAGCTATTATTACCAATACTTATTTTGCCAGTCCGAAACCGATTCCAAGTTTCTGGAGACACAATCGCTTTTTTTGTCCAATAGGCATCTGTTTTATTACGACCACTATTTTTAATAGCTACATTAACTTTATCTACCCCAGCATTCGATAGTCTAGACATAGAGAAAAGCCTTATACCTTAATACGTAGATCATATTTTACATAGATTATAGTCAAAAAATTATTCTATATCAGATAATTGCCATTTTATTTTGTCAGTTTTCAGGCAAACACTTAGACAAGAAACTGACAAGAATTTTTCTGATTTTGCTGTTTTAATAAAGAGAGGTTATGAATTCGAGGTGAGGTTTGGGCAGACATATTTACATAGGTAAAGCCAACTATGGCTTGACTGCAACCGCCTCTCTCATGGCGAATTCATCTGCATTTGCTGGCTCTACTACCCCCGCCAGTAGATTTCTACAGACTAGTATATCTCTACAGATAAGCTGTAATCGCTCTTACGTTTATCCGCTGATACTTCCACAACATAGTCGCCATCCATCGGCAACCGTCCCTGCCACGAATTCGACTGAACTGACGTGCCGCCAATCCGATCGCCATGGGGACTAATCAAACTGACCGTCACATCACCCAGAACACCATTAATAAGCATCATTTTATTATTTTGAGACTTAATAATGTATCGCTTCATATGCTTAGGATTTAATTCTCCCGTCACCGTAGTACCCCGTCGTCCCGTTGCAAATTTTAGGCGTTGGGTCTGTACATTCACCTCGCGATTTAACGGTGTTACCGAAATATCTAAGGCATGAACCCCCGTCCCTGAAACCCGGACAGAATAGATATCATCAGCAGGCAACGTTCCCGTCCAACTTCGCGTTTGAATCGAGGATGACTCCAAAGGGGTTCCATTAGCCCGAGTAATATTCATCAACACACTAGATCCGTTCAGAGACACACTCATGATCTGCCCCCGTAATGCCTTTAAGGTATAAACCTGTGTACTATTGCCCTGAAGATTGCCCGTAACTATTTTTGACATTTCTCCCGCATTAAATAGAATTTCAGCGGGTTCACCGGGATTCGGCACAAGCACAGAACCAGCGGACTCAACAACGGACTTATTCTGCAACAGTTGAGCGCTAGTCGAAGGCATTGGACCTCGGAAAATTACGGTTCCCATTCCTAAAAGTGCAAGAATACTTCCGATAATTGCCATTCGGGGAGAAATCAAATTCAACGACAGCGATCGGCTTGCTTCCCCAGATTGAAGTGTAGTGACAGAACGAGAAAACCAAATCCAATCACTTCCATCTGGATAAATGCTGGTATCGTGACTCGAATCCAGGGGATTTGTATATACAATATCGTTTCCGACCTTTGGATCCATAAGCATCTGAGTAACAGGAGCTTGGTCGCCCAGAATCGGCAGTAAATCCAGCCAAACTCGACGGGCTGTAGGATAGCGATCGCCGGGATGCAGGAATAACATCTTGCGTAGAATTTTAGCCAACGGCCCACTGATATTGGCGTGAGCTTCCCACTCCCATTCCAATGTCTGACTGTTAAGCAATGAACTCGGTTCGCGCCCAGTCAACAGAACCAAACAAGTTGCTGCCAACGAATAAAGATCGCTGTGAGGTTTTACATTTCCCGTCTGAAGTTGTTCTGGGGGCGCATAACCAATTTTGCCTACCCGTGTCATGGATGACACTAACGCTAACCCACTGGTCGCTTCTTTCACAGAACCAAAATCAATTAAAACTGGAAGCCCTTGCGGGGAAGCGTTGTCTGAACCAATCCCAGTAACATGGGGCGACAGAATGATATTGTCTGGGGCGATGTCCCGATGGACGATATTACGATCGTGAAGATAACTCAACACGGGTAAAAGATTCGCCAAAAGATGAAGCACTTCCGTTTCAGAAAACTGTTTATCCTCTTTCTTTCGTTGGCTTAAAATCGATCGGTAGGTATCGCCTTTAACATAGTCTTGAACCAAAAATAAACGGTTATCCTCCTCAAATGCCGCCCAAAATCGTGGGATTTGGGGATGCTGAATTTGATGCAAAATGCTGGCTTCACGATGAAACAGATCCTTGGCTTTGCTAATCAGCGATTCATCTTGATAGGAGACAACAAACTCTTTGATTACGCAAGATTCCTGAAATCGCTCTTGGTCTGATGCGAAATAGGTTCGGGCAAACCCACCTTGCCCCAAGACCCGATGGATCAAGTAGCGTTGTCGCAGCAGCATGGTGTTTGGAAGAGAAGAAGCCATCACAGGAGCCAAGGTTCAAGTAACATCAAGAACTGGTGGAAACACTCATGGAGCATTCATGTTCTTCTTGTAACTCAGTATCAAGCAAAGCTCCTATGGGTCATTGCCCATGGGGGGTCATGTCTCCCATGGATCATGTCTCCCTATTGCTTGACTCGATCGAGAAGTTACGCGACACTAAAACAACTGAAATAGATGGTTTTAGGGATCATGATGGAAACTCTAGAATTTGTGATCTATCCCGATGGCCGAGTTCAAGAAAAAGTGACTGGGATTATCGGATCTTCTTGTGCGGAAGTAACTGCCGCTATCGAAGCTAAGCTCGGCTTAGTCCTCAAACAGGAAAATACATCCGAATATTTCGCTCAGCATCAAGCCCCAGATACCTTCGTTACCAACAATGCACAGGAGGATCCATCCATAAGCAACTGGTAACTAGAGTTTCTGCGTTATGATGATTATTTAATATGTCCACCCTTCACAAACACGCCGTTATGTCGCATTTTAGCCAAATTAAAACGCAGCTTCGCAATCTTCCGACGTTGAAAGAAACGCTTTCAGACTTGGGGATGGATTACAAAGAAGGTCCATGCTCTGTGCGTGGATATAAAGGCATGACTCAGGCCGCAGAACTTGTTATAGAACAGGAAAATGGCTATGACATTGGGTTTGTCTGGAATGGGGTGTCACACGAAATAGTCACTGACCTCCAGTTTTGGAATCAGGCTAGCTCTGTCGATCGGTTCCTGAAGCAAATCACTCAGCGCTACGCCTACAATACTATCCTTCAAGAGACCTCGCAGCAGGGCTTTAATGTGGCTGAACAGCAGCGATCGGAAGATGGCACTATTCGCCTTGTGCTTCAACGTTGGAGTGCTTAATTTAGGACTGTGCTTAATTTAGGAGCGTAGAGCTGATGTCTGAATTCTCTCCACAGATTTCGTTTAACGAAATTAACGATTTTCCTGAGCGATCGGGTCTAGAGCCGGAACTGGGATTTCAAGGTGGAGATTCGGATGGACGATCGGGGTACGAACCAGAATTAGGAGGCCTATTAGTTCAGCGTGGAGTTTACGTGGATGAGGGAACATGTATTGGGTGTCGATACTGTTCCCATGTGGCTCGAAATACGTTTTATATTGAACCGGACTATGGACGATCGCGGGTGATTCGGCAAGATGGAGATTCGGAAGATCTAATTCAAGAAGCGATAGAAACTTGCCCAGTCAATTGTATCCACTGGGTTGAATACGAAGCTCTAAAATTGTTAGAAGATGAACGTCAATACCAGACATTGCAGCCAGTTGGAATGCCCTGTGACCCGTCCCTACAAGTTGTCGGTGCGCGGAATGCAAAGCTCAAACGACAAAAAAAAATTACAGCGATAAATAGTTAGACATTTAGAATAATTCACGTTCTGAAGGATCTTCACTTTCAACCAAAAGATCTTCCAAATATTGTGGAACCGTATCGAATTCAGGGAAAGATTCCTGGGTTGCGATCGTGGTTTGAATGACAAACGGCAACTGCGCGCCACTTAATCCACGTCTGATTCGTTCAGGAGATTCATTAAACAGAACGAACAATGGATAAATCTTATCTGCGCCTTCATTGAGTATGTGCTGATAGCGTAATGGAAAAATCCATTCATAATCTTTCGCAAGTAGAACCTGCGTGTATCGCCAACGGCCCAAGAGATCGGAAAGATCCTCATCGGGACGATGGATAAAAACAAAAATCTCGCGCCCGGTTTTAATCTTCCAATCGGGGTCACACATTAGCAACGCCACATCACAAGGAAGTTGCATTGCTTCAGATATATTTATTGCACCAGATGGAACTCCAGCCATCGGTTGAGATTTGCGAAGCTTCACAACAGGAAGCGGCATTGTAATCAAACTCTCTTCCAATCGTCGCATACTTGGCATGAGTTCCAAGTATGCGACGATGTAAACGGAGTAGCTCAATAGCATCCAACGTCGAACTATAAACCGACAACAATTCTTCGTAATCTTCTTTCTCGACAGTCATGATTCTGAACGCTAGCCTAATTTCTCGAATACTTTGAACATTGGTAAATACATCGCTAGCAAAATTGAACCTACCATTCCCCCTAGGAAGAGAATCATAATTGGTTCCATAATACTGGTCAGTGCTTTCACTGCTTGTTCGACTTCATCTTCATAAAAATCAGCTACTTTCATCAGCATTTGGTCGAGTTCTCCCGTTTCCTCACCGATGCTAATCATTTGAATTGCCATGGGTGGGAACACTTGTTCCTTTTGAAGGGCCAGACTAATCATGCCACCCGTCTGAATCTCTCGCCGTGCTTCGTCCACAGCATTGGAAATCACCACGTTACCCGCCGTATCTCGGACAATTTCAAGACAAGTCAAAATCGGAACCCCCGATCGGGTCAGCGCTCCAAAGGTCCGACAAAATCTCGCCGTTGCGGTCTTCTGGATCAAATCACCAAATAATGGCATTTTCAGAAACACGCGATCCATGGTTTCGCGGCCTACACGGGTACTGTAGTAGCGGTTGTAAGCAAAGACAATTAACGGCACAATAATGATCAAAATGATCACATTTGGGCTTCTCAAAAAACTACTGATGTCTAGCATTGCTTGAGTAAAGGCAGGTAACTCAGTCCCAATTTCCTTAAAAATTCCAGCAAAAACCGGAATAATGAAAATCGTCATAGCCAGAAATATAATGGTCGCCAAGGATCCAACAACTACCGGATAGGCCATTGCTGACTTGATCTGGTTTTGGAGTCGAGCAGTATCTTCTAACAGCTTAGCGAGCCGATCGAGCACTTCATCCAACACCCCACCGACTTCTCCAGCCTGAATCATACTGACGTAGAGATTGTCAAAAGATTGAGGATGTTTTCGCATTGCATCAGATAGGCTGACCCCCTGTTGAATGTCAGCCCCGACAGCAGTTAGAGCGATCTTAAATTTAGGATTTGTGCATTGCTCAGACAACACCCCCAATCCGCGAACCATGGCCACCCCAGCGCTCACTAACACCGCAAACTGCCTGGAAAAGATTGCCTTATCCTTGACCGTAACTTTCGCCATGGACGTTTGAATCTTTTTTAGATCAAAACTGACAGCGCCACCACTCTGTTTCAATTCTTGGACGAATAAACCTTGTTCACGAAGACTCGATCGGGCCTCAGCGAGATTAGATGCGGTAATCTTTTGCTTAACAATAGTTCCTTGCGAATCTCGAACGCGGGCGACAAAGGTTGGCATGGGATATGGGTTCCGTTACGAGTCAAGATTAATGATAGTTGAGGTTTTCTAAATTAGCGATCGGTCCCGTCAGGAGGTGCGTCAAATAAAAGTAATTTATCTAAAATTTGACGCATGCTGAAAATAGGACAGGTGAAACCGAAAAAGCGTTATCGCTTAACCGTTGCGGCTGCTCCTCCAATCAATCGCTGCATTTCATCGGGACGTGAGGTTTTGGATGCTGCGGCTTCAAACGTAATCAAGCCCGCCTTGTATTGGTCCGCCAGAACTTTTTCCAATGTCTGCATTCCTAGCTTACCTCCCGTTTGAATGGCTGAATAAATCTGAGCCGTTTTTCCTTCTCTGATCAAGTTGGAGATAGCCGGAGTTACAATCATGATTTCTTGCGCCATAATTCGACCGTATTCGCCAGGTTTGACGTTTTTCTTCTGCACTAGGGTTTGGCTGAAGACCGCAACCAAGGAGTTGGAAAGTTGCACCCGGACTTGGGTTTGACGTTCTGCTGGGAATACGTCAATCATCCGATCGACGGTTTGAGATGCAGAACTGGTGTGCAAGGTTCCGAATACTAAGTGTCCAGTTTCGGCTGCACTAATGGCGAGGGAAATGGTTTCCAAATCTCGCATTTCTCCCACCAAGATGATATCTGGATCTTCCCGCAGAGCAGCTTTTAGTGCATTTTCAAAGCTTTTTGTATCTTCACCGAGTTGGCGCTGGTGAATCAAGCTTTTGACAGGTTCATAAACAAATTCGATCGGATCTTCAACCGTCAGAATATGTTCCGCTCGGGTGCGGTTGATCAAATCGATCATCGCGGCCAAGGTCGTGGTTTTTCCCGATCCCGTTGGTCCCGTCACTAGGATTAACCCACGGGGTTTCTCAGACATTTCGCGCACAACGTCCGGCAGACCAAGCTTGTCGAAGTTAGGAATTTTTGAACTCAGCGCTCGTAAACAAGCCGCATAGGTGCCTCGGTCTTTGTAGACATTGACCCGGAACCGCGCTAAACCTCGAACGCCATAGGAACAGTCCAGTTCCCAGTTTTGTTCTAGATTTTTACGCTGAGTGTTGTTCAACATACTAAAGATTAAGCGTTGGCACTCTTCCGAACTCAACACATGATCGCCGATCGGTTGCAAATGTCCACTAATACGGAAGTAAGGGGCAAGTCCGGCGGTTAGATGTAAATCAGAGCCGCCCATTTCAATGAGCTGCTCCATCAAATCTTCAATCATCAATTCCATGCGTTGTCTCCCCCCTTTTTAATTACTGTTTTATGGTTCAGATTCCATTGCAGAAATCTTAGCGCTTAGTCTGGAAAATTAGTCTTGAAAACGCGGCGTTAAACAGTATGGACAGTCCAGCCATTCTTGTTTTAGCTCTGCACTACAGGTGCGACAGGATAAAACACTTTTCCGTTTCGATCGCATTTCAGCCTCTAGCCCAGTGTCTGTAAACGTCACTCGCTCAACCTCTTCTAGAGTCGTCATCCCCTGACGCACTAGATTAAGACTATAGGCCAACAGAGTTTGCATCCCTTCCTCGATCGCAACTTCTTTGATTTGGTCACTGGGTGCCCCTTTGCTAATCATGACTTGCAGGCGGTCTGTAATTTTCATTACTTCATACACGCCACAACGGCCCTTATAGCCACTGCCAGTACATTTTTCACAGAGGGTCTTCTGGGAGCGGGTAGATTGGATCTGTTGGGCACTGAGACTGTTGGCACGATACAGGGTAAGTTGAGCATCTCGGGAAGTCGTGAGGCCAAAACGTCCGAGTTCCTCTGGAGTGGGGGTATAGGGAATACGACATTGATCGCAAACCCGACGAACGAGACGCTGAGCGACGACCCCCAGCAATGCGCCAGAGACCATGAAGGGTTCAACGCCCATTTCATCGAGACGGGAGATCGCACCTGCCGCATCATTAGTATGGAGGGTTGTCAGGACCAAGTGCCCAGTCAGTGCCGCTTCAATAGCCGTTTTTGCAGTTTCTCGGTCACGGGTTTCTCCCACCAAAATAACATCAGGATCTTGACGTAGGAAAGCCCGCAAGATAGCCGCGAAGTCCATGCCCTTTTCTCGAATCACTTGCACTTGGGTCAAGCCGGGAAGCGTGTACTCGATCGGATCTTCGGCAGTACTAATGTTGACCCCTGGATCATTGCGCTCGGCTAATGCGGAGTAAAGAGTTGTCGTTTTTCCCGAACCTGTTGGACCTGTGACTAAAATCAAGCCAAATGGCCGACGGACCATCTCTTGAACCATTTCAAGCGACTCCTTATCTTGAATCAGATTGTCGAGACCTAGCTGGGTGACGGAGTTGTCGAGAATCCGTAGAACGACTTTTTCGCCATGTTTACTGGGCAAGGTATTGACCCGGAAGTCAATTTTGCGACCATCGAAAACCCGACGAATTCGACCATCTTGGGGCGCTCGACGTTCGGCGATGTCAAGTTGGGAAATGATTTTGAAACGGGCCGTGACGGCAGGGATAATTTTCTTGGGAAGAGAATCAAAGGCTTGCTGCAAGACACCGTCTTTACGAAACCGAATTCGCAACTGCTCTTCCTGCGGTTCAACATGAATGTCCGAGACCCCAAGTTGTAGCGCTTTGATCAGGATTTTGTTGACTAGGGCCACGATCGGAGCAGCATCTGCATCCGCTGCCGTATCGAGATTAACTTCGTCAGCACCCTCTTCTGAGAGTTCGGCATAGTCTTCGAGACCTTCCAGTTCAGCCTTCACATCGACCCGAGCTTGCTGCTCGGCATGTTGATCCTTCTGGACCCGTTCATCTAAGTACTGAGAGATCAGACGGTTGTAATCTTCACTCGTAATAACCAGCCGTTGAAGGATGAGATTTTTGGCTCTTAAAATACGATTGAGGTCATCCTGAGCATCCAGATTATCTGGATAAACCATGGCCACGAGAAGACCATCTATCGGCTGGGAAAGTGGTACGAACTGATAGCGACGGCAGATATCGATCGGAATTAACGTGTCAATGAGGTGGCCAATTTGGGAGTTTGGAATTTGATTAATTTCTGGATCGAGAGACTCGACACCGTATAAGATCTTAAGCTCAAAGAGTTGTTGCTTTTTATACTGACGTAAAAGATCGGGAGAGAGCTGCTGCCCAGTAATTAACTCTAGGGATTCCGTTAGGGGTTTACCCGAACGACGAGTATCCGCGAGTGCCTTCTGGATTTGATCTTGACTGGCATAACCCGCTTGGACAAGCTTGTTGCCAAACGGAGACAGATTGTTTTGAACAGCCAGCGCACGACGCTGTTGTGGAGAGTTCGTCATAATTTGGTGGAAGCGAGTGAAGTTGGAGGAGTCGCTCTGCTTATCTTCCTAAATATTGCCCTAATTTCTCCAGAAAGATCCGTTCTTACTTGTCTTATTGTCGGAAAGGTTTTAGAAAGGTTTTTCAACCTCCACCTCCATCGGGCACAATGGAAGGGTGTGAGACTAATTTTAATCAATAACGAGGAAACCTAATGATGGGTGAAGAACAGCAAGTTGAATCGGTAGAAGAACTTCTAGAAGATCCCCAAGCCGATCAGATTATCCAGTCTGGGCTTGAGCCGGACGTAAGTTCTGAGACTGTGACGGCAAATGCGTCTGTGGCTTCAACTCAGGATGAGCTTGAGGAAACAACGGACTACGAAGCGGCATTCATGGAATTACGATCGTCCTATGCCTCAAAAGAGCGTGAATGTGATGCACTCAAAGGCCAAAGTGAAGACTCCAAAGGCCAATATCTCCGATTAGCCGCAGATTTTGAAAATTTCCGTAGACGAACTCAACAGGAAAAAGAAGGGCTGGAAGTTCAAGTTAAAATTTCCACTCTGACCGAACTGCTGGCAGTTGTTGACAACTTTGAACGTGCCCGATCGCAGCTCAAAATAGAAACCGATGCAGAAACCGCTGTCCACAGCAGCTACCAAGGGATTTACAAAGACATGGTGGGCCGCCTAAAACGGATTGGAGTCTCTCCCATGAACGCGAAGGACAAACAATTTGACCCCAACCTCCATGAGGCACTGCTGCGTCAACCCACCTCCGAATATCCCGAAGGAACCGTAATGGCTGAACTCGTACGGGGCTACATGATAGGCGATCGCGTATTGCGTCATGCTCAAGTTCAAGTGGCGGCTGCACCTGAGGAGCCTGAAACGTCATCTACACAGGCCTAAAATCAGAACTTGAAAATTAGTTGATGCCATTTGTTAGAAATTGTCAAGAGTTTCGGAATATTGTGTAGTGGGAGACTCCACAGTTATTTGTGATCTCCTGCTACATTTAGCCTAATGATTGATTTTAGCCCAGCTTAATTTGGACATTTACCTGGGCTTTGCGCCTTATTACCTACGCCTAACAAACTATTATGGGAAAAGTTATTGGTATTGATTTGGGCACCACCAACAGTTGTGTTGCGGTCCTTGAGGGCGGGCAAGCCACGGTGATTGCCAATTCGGAGGGCGGACGGACAACGCCCAGTATTGTTGGTTTTGGGAAGACGGGCGATCGGCTTGTCGGGCAACTGGCCAAACGTCAGGCGGTCACCAATGCCGAAAATACTGTTTTTAGCATTAAGCGATTTATTGGACGGCGTTGGGAAGACACGGGTGAAGAGCGAACTCGCGTCCCTTACAACTGTGTCCAAGGTCGGGATGCGACGGTGGATGTAGGCATTCGCGGTAAAAATTATACGCCACAAGAAATTTCGGCGATGGTGCTGCAAAAGCTGAAGCAGGATGCAGAGAATTATCTCGGCGAAACGGTTACTCAAGCCGTCATCACGGTTCCAGCTTATTTCAGCGATGCCCAGCGTCAAGCTACCAAAGATGCCGGAACAATCGCGGGTCTTGAAGTCTTGCGCATCATCAATGAGCCAACGGCTGCTGCCCTAGCCTACGGGATGGACAAACAAGATCAAGAGCAGATTATCTTGGTGTTTGACTTAGGCGGCGGAACTTTCGATGTCTCAATTCTTCAATTGGGCGATGGCGTTTTTGAAGTAAAAGCGACCTCCGGCAACAACCATCTCGGTGGAGATGATTTCGATGCGGCAATTGTCCGCTGGTTGAGTGACACTTTCAAGCAGAAGGAGGGTATTGACCTATCCAGCGACAAAATGGCCCTACAGCGCCTGCGAGAAGCGGCTGAACGTGCCAAGATTGAGCTGTCTGGCACCATGAGTACCTCCATCAACCTGCCATTCATCACAGCAGATGCTTCTGGGCCTAAGCATTTAGAAGTGGAGTTGACCCGTGTCAAGTTTGAAGAACTCGTGGCGCAACTGGTGCAGGGAACCCTAGAACCCATGGCCCAAGCGCTAAAAGATGCAGGTATGAGGGTGGATGAACTCGATCGGATTCTTCTTGTAGGCGGATCAACCCGAATTCCATCTATTCAGGAAGCGCTCAAAGCTTTCTGTAATGGCAAAACGCCAGATAGATCAGTCAATCCAGATGAAGCCGTTGCCTTGGGTGCGGCCATCCAAGCCGGAGTCTTAGGCGGTGAAGTTAAAGACGTATTGTTGCTGGATGTGACCCCGTTGTCCTTGGGCATTGAAACGTTGGGTGAAGTCTTCACAAAAGTGATCGAGCGCAACACAACCATCCCGAGCAGCAGAACGCAGGTCTTTTCTACCGCAACGGATGGCCAAACGTCTGTCGAAATTCATCCCCTTCAGGGTGAACGAGCCATGGCACGGGACAATAAAAGCCTTGGTAAGTTCCAACTTACGGGCATTCCTCCGGCACCTCGCGGGGTTCCTCAAATTGAGGTTTCCTTTGAAATTAATGCCGATGGAATTCTGAAAGTATCAGCCCGAGACAAAGGCACGGGCAGCGAACAAAGCATTGAGATCACAAACAGCGGTGGACTTAATGTCGACGAAGTTGAACGGATGCGTAAGGAAGCCGAGCTATTTGGTGCAGAGGATGATCAGCGCCGTGAGTTGGTTGAACTCAAGAATGGGGCTGAAACTATTTTCTATCAATATGAGAATATTCTTCGAGACAATGGTGACTCTCTAAGCGAAGATCTAAAGCTAGAAGCAGCGACAAAAGTTGCGGTCCTGCGCACTTCGATCGGAGATTCACAAATCTCTCTCGGGGAATTCAAGTCCCAGTTAGAGGCGATGCAACAAGTCCTGTATGTCTTTGGGGCTGCGGTCTACCAGCAAGGTCCAGCGGCATCGCCAGCACCCACGCCAACGGCAGCACCCATGCCATCACGACCACCCACGCCGCCAGTACCAGCACCTACACCTGCTACTGACCTAGCCGCTGAGGATCCCTTTGCGTTTGATCAAGGGGACTTAGACACGCCTCAAGATGAAACCATTCGGGTTGATCTGAATCCCTTCGAAAACAAAGTTGGCAATCCATTCGGAGACGAAGATTTCGATCAAGATTCCACCCTGACAACGGACTATGAGGCAATAGACTAAGCTCTAGCGACCGATCGGGGATGATTCGATCGGCGACATCATCATTTCATAGCAAATACTCAAAGTAGACTGGTATAATGCGGGTCGGTTTTCCGTCCCTCAACTGGTCTTTCGTTGGGGATTTTTGTTCGATACCCTGATAGACCAACCTTAATTATCCTTTTTCATCCCCAGCCCCCCCTGATCTTATGGCGCGTGATTATTACGAAACCCTTGGCGTTGCTCGAAACGCAGATCAAGACGATGTCAAGAAGGCATTCCGCCGTCTTGCGCGAAAATATCACCCTGATGTCAATAAAGACGCGGGCGCTGAGGAAAGCTTTAAAGAAATTAACCGCGCATACGAAGTCTTGTCTGAACCCGAAACCCGATCGCGCTATGACCAATATGGTGAAGCCGGACTTGGCGGCGGCGGATACCAAGATCCGGGCGACGCGGGCGGATTCGCTGACATTTTTGAAAGCTTCTTTAATGGCTTTGGCGGACAGCAGCAACAGCAAGGTCGGCGGCGGGGCGGACCTGTACGTGGAGATGATCTTCGTTTGGATCTCAAAGTTGATTTTCAAGATGCAATTTTTGGCAAAGAACGCGAAATTGCAATTAGTCACTTAGAAGGCTGCGGTGTCTGTTCAGGTAGCGGAGCCAAAGCTGGAACCCGCCCACGGACTTGCCCAACCTGCTCTGGTTCGGGACAAGTCCGTCGTGCGACTCGGACCCCCTTTGGCAGTTTTACCCAAGTCGCCAGCTGTCCAACCTGCGCCGGAGTGGGTCAAGTTATTGAAGACAAATGCGAAAACTGTGGCGGGAATGGACAGGTTCAAAAGAGTAAAAAACTCAAAATCACTGTTCCGGCTGGGGTTGATAATGGTACGCGTTTACGAGTCTCGAATGAGGGTGACAGCGGGATGCGCGGTGGACCAGCAGGCGATCTGTATGTTTATCTTTTTGTGAATGAAGATCCCCATTTCCAGCGAGATGGCATAAACATTCTGTCTGAAGTCAAAATCAGCTATTTACAAGCCATTTTAGGGTCTCGTCTTGAGGTGAAAACCGTCGATGGGGACGAGGAAATCGATATTCCAGCAGGGATTCAACCTGGAACGGTGTTGACCTTAGATAGTAAAGGTGTGCCACGGTTAGGAAATGCCGTTAGTCGGGGGAATCATCTGCTGACGGTCACGGTTGATATTCCAAAAAAAGTGGGAGCCGAAGAGCGGGAATTATTAGAAAAACTGGCTAAAATTCACGGCGATCGGGTCGGGAAAGGTGGCGTTGAAGGCTTTTTAGGTAAATTCTTTTGAGATATAAAAGGAACACAATTTCATGACCGTAACCTTGGATACTATTCCAGCCGACGCATCTTTGAATCTACGAGGAACGCCTTGTCCGATTAACTTCGTACGAACGAAGCTAAAACTTGAGACTATGGCACCTGGTCAGATACTAGAAGTATGGCTGGATGATGGCGAGCCTATTGAGCAGGTTCCGGACAGTTTGCGGATGGAAGGGTATATTATCCAATCCATTGATGAAAATCGGGACGATCGCAGCACTTACTTTGTGTTGCGGGTTCAACGTCCATGACACTGGACTCCACCGACCAAACTCAGATCCACCAAACCCAGATCCATCAAACAGCCACCGATGAGCCGCTTGTGGGAATCGTTGTTGCAATTCAAGCCAATTATTACTACGTTCAAGTGGAAGCCTCGGGCGATCGGCCCGTTCAAATGCTGCCCCTTTGTACCCGTCGTAGTCGGCTTAAAAAGATTGGACAGCAGGTGATGGTGGGGGATCGGGTCCATGTGGAGGAACCGGATTGGGAGAGTGGTCGGGCGGCTATTTGTCATATTGAAGCGCGTCGATCGCAGCTCGATCGTCCACCCGTCGCAAATGCGGATCAAATTTTATTGATTTTTGCGCTGGCCAAACCTGCATTAGACATCAGTCAGCTCAGTCGCTTTTTAATTAAAGCCGAATCGACCGGCATTGAAGTGTGTTTATGTCTTAGTAAAAGTGATCTCGTTCCCACACCTCGTCGGGATGCATGGCGCGATCGACTCAGAGCTTGGGGCTACGATCCCGTGATGATTAGTTCCTACACGGGGCTTGGGATTGAAGAGTTGGCCGATCGCTTAGATAAGCGTGTCACCATTGTTTCGGGACCCTCTGGCGTGGGGAAATCGAGTTTAATTAATATGCTGGTACCTGCGGCAAAATTGCGCACATCAGCCGTGTCTGGAAAGCTAGAGCGCGGACGGCATACCACTCGTCATGTGGAATTATTTGAGATGCCGAAGGGTGGACTCCTCGCCGACACACCGGGATTTAATCAACCGGACATGGATGCGTCACCTCGCGAGTTGATGGATTATTTTCCTGAGGCCCGATCGCGATTAAAAAAACGGGTTTGTCAGTTTTCCGACTGTCTACATCAACAAGAACCAGGATGCCGGGTTCGGGGAGATTGGGAGCGCTATGAGATGTATCTACGATTTTTAGACGAGGCGCTGGTATTGCAGGCTGCGCAGGCGAAAAAGTCTACGCCAGATGCAGCCTTAAAGCAAAAAACAAATAGTGCCGGAGAAGCTACCTATGAGCCAAGACTTAAGTCTAAGTATCGGCAAGTTTCCCGGAAGACAGAACAGCAATCAATGCAGGTGATGAAGGGGAAAGTTGGCGATTGGCTAGATGATGAGGATGGTGTTTGAGAAATGGTTTAAGTATGGGACTGGAATTATGGGAAATCCCCAATAAAAAACGATCGCCTGAATACTCGAGCGATCGCTTTTTTATGAATTTTAAGTTGCAATCCTAGACGGCAGCAAAGAAGTCTTTGGATTTAACCGGATCAGGATTCATGGTCTTATCACCGGGCTGCCAACCTGCTGGGCAAACTTCATCCGGATGAGTTTGAACGTGCTGAATCGCTTGCAAGACCCGAAGAGTTTCGTCAACACTACGACCGAAGGACAGGTTGTTGATAGTCGAATGCTGAATGACACCATCTTGATCGATAATGAATAGGCCGCGCAATGCGATGCCTTCCTCTGGATCTAAGACATTATAGGCTTCGCTGATGGTCTTCTTAAGATCAGCAACTAATGGATAGTTCAAGTCGCCCAGTCCACCGCTTTTACGATCGCTTTGGATCCAAGCGAGGTGTGAAAATTGACTGTCTACAGAAACGCCCAGAATTTCGGTGTTGAGAGCTTTAAATTCGGAATGACGATCGCTGAATGCGGTGATTTCGGTCGGGCAGACGAAAGTGAAATCTAACGGATAAAAGAAGAGAACCGTGTACTTGCCGCGATAATCAGACAGATTGATGGTCTTGAATTCTTGGTCAATGACCGCCGTTGCAGTGAAGTCGGGCGCGGTTTGACCAACTCTTAGACATTCAGACATAATTACGTTCCTTAATAAAACTTTAAGAATTATACCAGACTAAAGCAGAGTCATATCGATTTTGAGTAAGCGATCGGATTCCCTTAAAATCGGATTACGGGAGACGGGGATCGCGCTGAGAGATCCCGCGAATTATCAAACTATTGCCTTGCCACTGGGCGCGAATAAGTCCGAGATCAGATAAGGTCTTCCACCTCGGATCAGCAGTAATGTCTCTGGGTAGTGAGATCAGAATTTCAGTTTCAGTTTCGATCAGTTCACCTTCATAGGAAACATCTGGAACTGAGGGGGAATTGAAGAAATCGGCGATCGGGAACTCCAGTCCAGTGCCTGACGATGGAATATGAAGCTTATAGCGGGAATTAAGAGCGTCGAGTTCAGCCAGTTGGAGAAGTTTTTCCGGGGTGCCGTGAATGAAGACAACGTGCTGAGGGCGCAGGGTGTGGATAACCTGGGGCAGAGTTGAGCCATCACAGTGGTTCGGTAATGCGTAGGAGTCAGTGGGTCGGGCTGGTATCTCAAATCGGTGACGGCTCGTTTGGGGAAATAACAGCAGCCAATCGCCACGTTGCATTAGGATTTGGACCAAAGCAGGCAACGGCTGACCTGATTCGGGTTCACTGACTAAAATAATCTCCGGGACAAACTCTGGAGCCACAAACTCCGATGCAAAGGAATTGGGACGCTTCGTCAATCGCTGAATGCAAGGCCGAATTGTGGAATCCAAAAACAATGATTGATAGCGAGCGAAGTTTTGAATGCTGCTGGGAAAGGTGGGGATAATTTGTTCGTAACGATCGCATTGATCCGCGATCGGATCATCCACCCACGCCGTCACGCTTCGTCCTGAAAACAAGTGATGACTACGCAACAAAATCAAGATTTCCTGAGCAAGTCCCAAAGCTGGAACAGGCAAAAATACAGATTGCCCAGAGATTAGCGCCCGATCGATCATCTCCATCAATTGCGTCTCAAGTTGGCGACGGTGGGGATAACGATCGGTCCCGTACGCGCCTGAAATAAGCAAAACATCGGGAAACAATCCCCGTAGTTCCTCTAGTTTCAGTCCATCCGTGAGGCGAGAATTGGTGAGCGATAAATCTGGGGCGTAGAGAAGAGTGTGAGGCCGATCGTCGCTGGTATCCGTGAGTAAGACGATCGCTGCGCCCGGTAGATGGCCCGCTGGGAACAGTTGCACCGTGAGGTGTGGCAAAAGTTCGGTGGGCGATCGCCACTCTAACGTCTGGATCAGCGGTAATGATAATGATGAACCTAATCCGATTAATTTCGCTGTGACAGTACTGCTATAAATCGGGACATTAGGAAATTTTTTGTGCAACACCAGAAGCGATCGGCTGTTGTCGGGATCGGCATGACTGCATAGAATTAGGTCAGGGGGTTCAAGGGTTTGGAGAACAGATATATCGCGCAATCCGCAGTCAAGCAAAATACGATGGTGAGCAATCTGGACTTCGACACAGATTCCTTCATCAGATTGCCCGGTTCCGTAGAAAAAGCATTGCAGCATGGACTTTGATTGCGCTTCGGCCCAAGATTT
This sequence comes from Cyanobacteriota bacterium, assembly GCA_026389365.1. Taxonomy (GTDB): domain Bacteria; phylum Cyanobacteriota; class Cyanobacteriia; order Leptolyngbyales; family Leptolyngbyaceae; genus JAAFJU01. The sequence goes on along the minus strand of JAPLHZ010000110.1, from coordinate 7,147 downwards.
AACAGAAACACCAGTTTAACGGCATTCCTGTTAGTCTACGAGATTTTTAGTCTATGAGATTTTAGTGAGCGGATCCATTGCCGTGATAATCATCGCTGTCATAAAACCCATTCTTCGTGCCAAAAAAGAGGCAGGCGATCGGAAAGATGCAAGCAATGATAATTAGCATTTGTTTTACATCCATGGAAATCACCGTTAGGAGAGAAGGTCGAATTGAGAAGGCGGAATTGAAAATTTCAATACGAAAATTTCAATAACTTTTATCTCACGTTCGATGGTACCGAACTGCTCTCCGAGATTGGCTAAATTCAAGAATAATTAAAGATTATAGAACAGCACGATTAACCTCAATGTCCCAACTCAATGTCCCAAATTACTTCGCCTGTTATTAACCCTATTATTGGCCATAGGTGGCTAGAACGATCGGCTTTGGAAGTTGCGCCAGATTTGGTGGGCTGTACGATGGTAAGGACGTTGCCGAATGGTCAACAGTTACGCGGCACCATCATCGAGACTGAGGCTTATCAAGAGGGCGATCCCGCTTGTCATGCTTATCGTAAAAAGACCGATCGCAATTGGATTATGTTCGGGCCAGCGGGCTATACCTACGTGTATTTAATCTATGGGATGTATCACTGCGTCAACATTGTCACCGATCGAGACAAGTTTGCCAGCGCTGTACTGATTCGGGCGTTACACATGGAGACAATGCCAGAGAATTATGAACTTGGGAAACCGAAAGAAAAATCACATCGGGTCGCCGCCGGACCTGGAAAGCTCTGTCGCGTCATGCAAATCGATAAAGCGCTATACGGAACAAAGCTAGACGGCACTGGACCATTGTGGCTAGAGCATCGCACTCCAGATTGGCAACAGAGTCTGGATGTGGAGAGTCGGCAATTAGTCCAGACCACGCGAATTGGACTAACGCAGGGCGTGGAATTACCATGGCGCTGGTATGTGAAAGATAGTCCGGCAGTATCTAAAGTGATGTCTAAGATTGGGTCTAAGATTGGGTCTAAGTTGGGATCTAAGTTGGGATCTAAGTTGGGATCTAAGATTTAAGTTCGGAATTAAGCAACGAGAGCTTGTATTCTCTAGGGGGGGATTGAAACTTGGATCTCATAGTTTCTTGATATGACGCAAAATTGAACTTGTTATTTCAATGAAATTGCGGAAAGAAATGATGCGATCGGCGCTTTTTCGCCCATCCTACAGTAAGTAATTTTCAGTATGTGATTTTCAAGGACTGGCTGATCCTATGGCTGCAAAGCAACTTCTTCAGGAAATTCCCTCAGACCTTCTACGTGAGCGAATGCCTCGTCATGTGGCCGTCATTATGGATGGCAATGGACGCTGGGCAAAACGTCGGGCAATGCCTCGAATTATGGGCCATCGCAAGGGCGTGGATGTCCTGAAGGATCTATTACGCTGCTGTCGGGATTGGGGAATTGAGGCCCTAACGGCCTATGCGTTTTCTACCGAAAATTGGGGTCGGCCAACAGAAGAGGTCGAGTTTCTCATGGCGCTGTTTGAGCGGGTGTTGAGAAAAGAATTACGGGAGATGATGAAGGAAAACGTGCAGATTCGGTTTGTGGGAAACTTGGAAATGTTACCCGATTCGTTGCGTGAAGAAATCGATCGGGCCGTTGAGGCAACTCGTGAAAACACAGGCATTCGGTTTACGATCGCAACAAACTACGGTGGCCGTCAAGAAATTTTGCAGGCTTGCCGATCGATCGCAGCAGCCGTAAAAGACGGAACGTTGGCGCTTGAAGATATTGACGAATCGGTCTTTGAGCGAAATTTATACACCACTGGTATTTGTGATCCTGATTTATTAATTCGGACTAGTGGCGAAATGCGAATTAGCAATTTTCTGTTGTGGCAGATGGCCTATGCCGAAATTTATGTCACCGATACCATGTGGCCAGATTTCGATCGGACCCAATTCCATGCTGCCTTACGTGACTACCAAAGTCGTGAGCGGCGATTCGGTAAGGTTGGAGCTAAGCTTTAATATTTATCCCGACTCCTTAATCCCGACTCCTTAATTATGACAAGACTAGAAAGTTTTGATTAAATCCAAGATAAAGCTAGCGAAATTTGTTCGGAAAGCTGCATCGCTTTGAATGGCTTACTAATCAATCCTGAGATTCCCAACTTTGCAAATCGTTCCCGATCGGCGAGTTGGGTTTTAGCGGTCATGAGAATCACAGGAATCATTGATGTTCTAGGATTCGATCGCAACGCTTTCAACGTCATAATGCCATCCATATCCGGCATCATCACGTCCAACAAAATGGCATCCGGTGGCTCATGTAAAGCCAATTCTAAACCTTCTAGACCAGAACTCGCAGTAGCAACCGTCCAACCCGCCACCACTTCAAGGGCGAGTTGCGCAACTGCCTGAATATCACATTCATCATCAATAATTAGGATTTTTCGAGTCATGACAATGCAAAATAAAAGGTGCTGCCTTCTCCTAAGTTACTTTCAACCCACAGTGGTGCGTTGTGCTGATGCAAGATGCTCCGGCAAATACTCAACCCCAGTCCGGTGCCGCCCTTTTGACGGGAGTCGGAGGCATCTACTTGTTGGAATGGTTCAAAAATTGTCGCGAGTTTGTCATGGGGAATTCCCCGGCCTCGATCGTTAATGGAGACTAACACAGAAGGCTTATTCAACTGAAACGTCACGGGATGATTTGATGAAGACGGATCAATAAGGCTTGTCGCAACATCAATAATTGTATGTGGCTCAGAAAATTTGATGGCATTACTAAGCAAGTTTGTAATCACTTGAATCATCCGATCGCGATCTACCAACACCGAAACCGAATCAGTATTTAGTTTTAACTCCACGTGGGCCGTATCCGCTAGCATCTGCATCACTTCCACCGACTCTTGCAAAATAATCGCCAGATCACACTGTTCACGTTCCATGGTAATCTTGCCCGACTTAATTCGCTCCATATCTAAAATGTCATTGACCATTCGCACAAGGCGCTCGGTGTTTTGTGCCGCGATCGTCACCATACGATGGGCTTGTTGGGGGCGCGTGTGTAAGATGCCACTAGACACGATATCTAAGGCACCCGCAATGGACGTGAGGGGTGTCCGCAATTCGTGACTGACCACCGAAACAAATTCGTCTTTTAAACGATCGACTTCCCGGCAACTGCTAATATCTTGCGTGAAGGAATAGTGCCCGACAAATTGTTGGTTCTCATCGTAGGCTTTGACCAACACAATCTTACGATCGAAGATCTCACCATTCTTTCGCACAGAACGAATTTCAACCTCAGCGCGATCGACTTCCATCATGGTTTGATAGGCACGGATAGCCTTGGATCTGTCTTCCGCAATAATCAGTTGCCACCATTCCCGACCGATTAATTCTGCATTGTCATAGCCACTCATCTCCGCATAAGCATCATTGACCTGAACGAAACGCCCGAGATAATTAACTTCAGCAATGCCCACCACCGCTAGTTCTAAGGCCTTGGTTAGCTTTACCATTGCCGCATCTTGACGCTTACGATCGCTAATATCACGCCCCACACTTTGATATTCGACAATGGTGCCGGATTCATCAAAAATGGCGCGATTGGTCCAAGATTGCCAGCCGATTTGCCCGCTCGCCGAAATAGCTCGATGCTCGATTGTGGTCACAGGAAAATCTGGAGATGGCGACTGAAATTGGGCCTCAACTTTAGCACGATCGTCCTCGAAAACCATGGGGGTAAAGCATTTTCCCAGCAAACTGTCTGGATCTAAATTAAAGTATTCACAATAGGCTTTGTTAACAAATGTCAATCGACCATCGGGCAAAAAACGACAAATCAAATCCATTTGATCTTCAACAATACCTCGATACTGCGCTTCACTTTTTTGCAGGGCAAGTTCAACTTTTTTTCGCTTTCGTACATCTATTAAGGTCGATCGGCTTGATAGATAATTGCCACATTTATCCGTAATAGCAGTTGAGTTTGCTAAAACTGGAAACACTTCTCCATTGCGGCTTTTTAGTAATATTTCAACGTCTTTGACAATACCTTTAGCTTTAAGTACTTGAAATTTCTCAATCCATTTCAGTTGACTTTCCGGTGCAACAAACTCAAGAAATGACATTTTACCGACCACTTCAGCACGATCGTAACCCAACATTTTTAGCTCTGTGTCATTAATCAACATGACAATCCCATCGGGACTAAGCGAATGATAGCCGCAAGGTGCATTGTTATAAAGATCTTGTACAGTCAAGGTTTGAGAAAGTTGATTGTCTTCTTCTACGGCGCAAACATCCAGTAAACGGAGAGCATCTTGACAACGCTGGGTCATTTGATCAAGATCGTGATGGCTTTTCTGAAGACGGCGCATTACATTACTGAGTATAGCGATCAATCCCATATTTGTAATTGTCCTCACACCTATTGTGAAATGCGCTTGTGAACCAACTGAATTAAGCTCATAAATGCCAAGTCCAGCCATACCTAGGAGAGTACTAGTCAATAAAAAAGATCGTAATCTATAGAGTTTAGGCAATGGGATAGGATCCATGGATGAATGTTTGATTACCGTAGGTTCGCACGTTTTACATTCTTTGGATTTCATCAAAACATTGCTAACAGCATTATTAATTGTCATGGTGCCTCCGGGGTACTAAACGCTATCAGAGCATTCCGTTGTTTCCGGACAGACTCGACTAATGATTGTTTAGCCCGATCGTAAATACTTTGCAAGTTGTCACCCGGCTGATAGTTTGCAATCCCCACCGCCAAATTGACTGTAAAAGGATTACCCTGGGGGGGGACAAAACCCTCCCGTTTAAACTGAGTCACAATTTCTAAAAAGTGATAATCAATACTTGATTTATCGGTACCATACAGGACGACTATAAATTTTTCATCACTCCATCGCCCAATCAAATCCTCTTGACGGAAACTGGTTTTGAGAATTTTTGCACAACGTTTTAAAACTTCGTCGCCGCAAAGATATCCATACCGATCGTTGATTTGACGAAGTTGATACAGATCAATGATCGCCAGACACAACGATTTTTCGTGATGATGGGCGATGCGTAAAAAGGTCTCAGCTTGGGCCGTAACCGTGCGACGATTGGCAACTTGCGTAAGGGAATCCGTTTCGGCGAGGTTGCGAAGTAGGCGCGATCGTTCAAGCCGATTCAGCAACCGCGTAACCAACTCGGGACCAATGACAGGCTTGCGCACCACATCATCGGCACCCGCTGCAAAAATACGATGGGTGGACTGTGGATCTCGATTATCCGTGAGAAATAATATTGGCAAATCAGTCCACTGCACTGTATTTCGTAAGGTTTGACACAGCGCAAGTCCGCTAAGTTCGCCCATTTGGACTTCTAAAATTAATAGATCGGGCTGATGAGTTTGCAGTGCAAGTAACAAGTCAACAGATAAGGGTAATGCAACAACTTCAAACCCCCAAGGATTAAGCATTTGTGTGATTTCCCGAATCACTATCTGGTCGTCATCCAGGATCAAAATTTTTGCTTCGGACGGCAGACGATCGGACAATGGACCAGTCAAAACAGGGGGCCGTATGGGTTCCGCGCCATCTTTAGTCTGATTAACCGTTCTGGCAGCGGCATTGAATTCTGCTCCGATCGCCACATCACTCATGCGTTCTAGATGGTTGCGCAGTTCTTGAATATGAGTGGTGACAGGTTCTAGGGGCAATGGCTTCATTTGCCCCCGCTGGAGTTGAATAAACCACTGTTCGATTTCTTTGGCTAACTCCGAACCACGAACTGATTCAAACATTCCGAGAGATCCAGCCAGTTTATGAGCAGATTCCTCGGCAATGTGAGCGATCGAATCGGTTATTTGGTCCGCATTGACCAAGGCAATTGCTTGTTCTAGATGCTCCATACGAGTGAAAAGTTTGCCCTGAGATTTAGACCAGACTTGCGCGAGACCCACTGCAATCCGATGGGTAATTTCAGCATCATTCTGGGGCTGGGCTGGGGGAGCGGCGGACTCTACAGGGGTAGTGACTACTGGAGAATCAGAGACAGCGATCGGGTCGGGCAACTTACGCATACGGTAGCCAATGCCGTAGACGGTCTCAATCGGATCATCGGTGACTTTGGCAGACTTGAGTTTATTTCGCAGCCCTTTCACATGCGATCGAATCGTGTCTTCCGACGGCGGCGTATCGAGAGACCACAGATGATCGATCAGAGCGCTGGAGCTATAAATCCGTTTGGGATTGCGTAAAAGTAATTCGAGCAGACTATATTCTTTGGGCGTAAGTTTAAGCAATTTCTCCTGCCATTTCACTTCACAAGCATTGGGGTCGAGCTTAAGATTTCCCCAATTCAGCGTAGGCGGCAATGATGACTGACCTCGCCGCAGCAATGCCCGCAAACGTGCTAGCAATTCTTTCAAATCAAACGGCTTCATTACATAGTCATCCGCTCCGGCATCAAGACCTTCCACTAACGTCGCCTTATCCCCATGGGCCGTCACCAACAAAATCGGAGTCATGCTGCCACTCGATCGTAGTTGATGACAACAATGAATGCCGTTCAAGATCGGCAACATAACGTCCAAGATAATTAGGTCATACTTACAGGCCTTGGCATACTCCCAACCCATACGCCCATCTTTCGCCACATCCACCGCATAGTGATGTTCATTCAAGGCGATGGTGAGACTCTGAGCAACAATTTCATCATCTTCAACTATGAGAATACGCATAATCTTACCTTCTGATCTCAGAATTTCTTGATTTAGACAATCGTAGGCGGTCTAGACCAACCCAATTCAGAATAGAAATGTAGAGAGACTTGTAGAATCAGAAGACCAAATCACATTGATCTTTGTCGGTTTTAGCAGGTTCTAGGTACTTTGACTTTAACTATTGACATAACTTAGCCTCTCGTCACAACCACATATGTGCTAAATGAACAAAAAAACAAAGTATTGCATTGTTATAGATTGATCACAGTATTTTGGTGAGTAATGGGTAGTCCTAAAAAGGAAAGGATGAACGAGCAGGTAAAGAAGCGTTGTAATGATGAATAAAATTCCAAATGGCTCCGATGTGATTTTCCAACTTCTTGGAAAAGGATAAAGTCTTTCTGACGAGTCTTGATACTCGTT
>JAPLHZ010000361.1 GCA_026389365.1 Cyanobacteriota bacterium | reverse complement strand
GTGTCGATTGATTATCTGTTGTAATTCTTCCTTTTCCAACTTTTCTAAATGCAATGCTTTTGGAGATGCCATAAACACTAATCTTTGATCATTATTTCATTTCTTCTTATAGTATCTTCACTTTAGCCGCCTTGTACTAGTCGATTGGGCTGGCGATCGTCCCTTACTATCTCTATCGAACTTGAAACTGCTGATTTAACATTGGATCTACATTTTGCAGGGGAGGAAGATGCTAGAATCGGAACCTTCAGAATCCTGATCGCTTTACTGGGGATAGCCCCCTCATCTAAGAAAATTCCTATGGCCATGACTTCCGCCACGCCGCTCGCTGTCGAGAAATCATTGAATTAGCGAGATCTTCTTAGTGTATTGCCATTTTGGTATTGTTAAAGTAAGAAATAGATAAACTTCTCAAGAATATCAACTGTAATTTGTTGTATTCCGATCGTCCTTTCAATATTAACCGAGTAAGAATTTAGGAGATGAGCCAATCGAATTTTGCAACTACCTTAAAACTTAAACGTTGTATTTCTAGCAACCACACTCACACTATAAACGATGTTGCCAAGTCCGGTCGTCCCGCCTCAACCAAAGCCCGATCGCGAATCCGACAAGAATCACACACCCCGCAAGGCACCGCGCCCCCCTGATAGCAAGACCAAGTGAGTTCGATCGGAACGCCGAGACGCAAGGCTCGATGAACAATATCAACTTTAGAATCTAGGACTAAGGGCGCAATCAATTTGGGCGCAAATCCTTCAATTCCTACTTTTGATGAAAGTGTAGCCAATCTTTGAAATGCTTCAAGATACTCAGGACGACAATCGGGATAACCAGAATAATCCACTGCATTAATGCCGAGATAAATACTAGTGGCCCCGATCGCTTCCGCCAATGACAATGCGATCGAAATGAACACCGTATTGCGTCCCGGAACATAGGTTGAGGGAATCATGCCATCTTCTGTTACTTCGGCTGGAATTGTTTGACTCGAATCCGTTAACGATGACCCGCCCCATTGAGAAAGATTTACATCTAAAATTTGATGGATTTTAATCTTTAGTGCCCCCACGATCGCTTTGGCTGCATCCAGTTCCCGATCGTGACGTTGACCATAAAACAATGATAACGCCACAACCTCATAACCATCCGCCTGCGCTTGGGCCGCAACGGTTGCTGAATCTAATCCACCCGAAAGAAGTACAACCGCTTTAGAACCATTCAATATCATATATAAACTCCTGATCAACTCATCCCTAAATCATCTAATTCAGAATACTTCGGCAACGTCTGATCGATCGATTTACCCGATCGTAATACAATCCGATCGTGTTGACTTCGTGACAATAATTCACTGTAGGTGCGGGCTTTGAAAATAATCAAATCAGCAGGCATTTCTGCCCCAATTTGCCCCCAATACTCCAATCCCATCACTTCCGCCGGAGTCAACGTAACTGAATTGATCCAATCGCCATAGGGCCGATCGAGATGGGCAATCCGAACCGACATATTAAATACCTCAAGACCATCATGATCGCCAAATGCATGAAATGAATCCCGACAATTATCGCTTGAAAGTGTTACCGGAATGCCGGCCTTTTTCAACTCATGAAGCTGCGTTACTCCTCGCCATGCCGGGGTTTTAGCAGATGCGCGATCCTGTAAATATAAATTGCACATCGGCAAACTTACGATCGCAATTCCTGCTTTTTTTACCAATGCGATCGTTTTGTTCTTTTCGTCTTCCGGCTGCACTGACAAACTACAACAATGTCCGCACACTACTTTCCCTTTATATTTGTGTCGAATCGTTGCCTCCGCAATTAACCTCAAACAGATTGAATCCACTTCGCTATTTTCATCTACATGGAAATCCAAATTTAATTTCCGGGCCTTTGCCATTTGAAACACTTGTTCAAGTTGGGCCTCTAGATCTGGATTCGTAAACGCCACCCCACCCAAAAAACCGCCCATTTTAGCCACTAAGTCCGCAAGCTTCTCTCCCGCTGGAGTCATGTAGTAATCCAACGACACCAATGCCACCGCTTGCAAGGTAATTCGATCGGCCCATTTCGATCGTAATTCATCAAAAACATTCCAACTAATAGTGGCTTGTTTACCAAATGAATCAATATGGGTACGAATTGCTTTAGTTCCGTGGGCATAGCTACATTTCAGCCCAAACTCCATACGACGGTAAACATCTTCTGCATTCCAATATTTCCGAGAATCTCGACTCACTGCTAACAGTGCCGCATCAAAGCTCCCATCAGGATTAGGCGATCGTTCCCAAATGTGTCCCTTATCAAGGTGCGTATGCAACTCCGAAAAACATGACAACACCATGCCTTTTTCCAAATCAATTGAGGGCACAGATGAACTCATGAACGTTCCCGCCGCCGTCAATGTTGCAATTTTTCCGTCTTGAATTTCCAGATCAACACACAACAACTGATCCGTCGGCAGCTTGCGAGGGGTCCACTTCGAGCCACCCACCATCAAGGAGAGCGGAACGTGCGCATTTCGTAACCAATAATGATCCGAGTCAAACAGCATGGCATCTACGGCAGGACATCTACGACAGATAGCATTAAGCCTCTTATCGCGTCTCTATGATCTCACAAAAAGATGAGGACAACTTATTCATTCAGTAGGTATAATCGAAACAATCTACTTTAGTTTTATCCAGGATTTACTTAATGAAACGCGTATCGTCTAGGGCACGGATTAGTTTTTCCATGCAATCCACTTTGGCAGCCTTGCTCACGATCATCGGCCTGTGGAATACTATTGCCCCCGCAGCCCAAGCCCAACCTGTTTCTGACAAGATTCTGCCTCGAACCGAAATCCTAGATGCCCCCGAACCTGCCTTTTGGATACCCGTAGCGCGGCTCGACCCCAACAAACCTCAACGCATTAGAATCAACAACAAAACTGGACTTATCCTCGACTATCTCGTCACTACCCATACCGATTTCCGAACTTTAGACGTAGGCAAATCTGTCACTTTGTCGAATATCGATAAGCCTCTCTTTCTCAATATCAACTCTCAGGAAAGTAATTACTCTGTAAAATATTCCGTCAGCGTCGATAAAAAGACTAATACGCTGATAGTGACGGTTAAGCAGACAGATAGCAAAGATAGTCGAGTTTTGAATATTAATGAAACGGGCGCTGTTTATACTTATTAGGTAAAAATTAGTAGAAGCCTTCACTAATTGGAGCAAAAATCAAGTACGGAAGGCTTTAATAAACGCCGTTACCTGTTGCTCAGGGGGTGGCGAAAAATCTAGTAATCCATTAGTCTGTAACTCGTTGAGAGACTGAAACAAGGGTACCGATCGTTTCCCAAACCCAGGATTCTGGTAAATCGTGAGCGATTGTCCTTCAGAATTCACCAATTGCATTTTGGTCGGCACTTGGAAAAACACATGATCCAAGTTCGACCGCATCTGATGCAATATCGGCATCAAACTCTGTAATTTCTCTAAAGACTTCTGTAATGCCTCAGTTTGAGGCAAATCATGCGGCACTGATTTCAGCATTATCGTTAAAAATGTTTGGGTCTGTTCTGCATCCGCAAAGGGGAAAATTGCCGCCGCTGCCGTTAAAAACAAATCCCGATCGTGTCCCAATTCAAAACTCAACGTAGTCCGGTGGCGTGAGGTCGCTAGGTTTGGGGTCGGTAACGGCGTGACGCGGGTGAGCTTACGGTAAGTACTAGCCATCAAACGGTAGTCCTAAAAAGGAAAGGATGAACGAGCAGGTAAAGAAGCGTTGTAATGATGAATAAAATTCCAAATGGCTCCGATGTGATTTTCCAACTTCTTGGAAAAGGATAAAGTCTTTCTGACGAGTCTTGATACTCGTTGT
>JAPLHZ010000353.1 GCA_026389365.1 Cyanobacteriota bacterium | reverse complement strand
TGCAGCTAGCTGGTTTTCTTCATTTTCTGGCAGAAAGCGGTTTTGCTAGGTAGGCAGGCTCTACCACTGATCGCAGAGTAACGGCTTCCTTCAAAGCCAAGTATCACGGGAAAAGATATCAAATGGGTTCTATAGAAAAGCCACTCTAAAACCTGTAAAGTATTGTCCTTGTCACAATAAGCATTCGTCTAAGACGATACGATGTTGAGTAAGTTATTTTTGAGAAGTTACCTAAATTAAAGTCATTAAGCAAACACCCTAAAAAAGTGGAGGTTATTCTCAAATGAATCAAGACAAAATAGAAGATAATGCTGAAGCCTCTCTTATTGATACGGATATCAACACAGCGGTTGTTCCTGAATCCAAAACTCATCGATCCTCTAACAATCTGTTTTCTCGTAAAGCCTTTACCCGCAAACGTCTTGGATTTTTATTGGCAGGCTTGTTACTACTAGGGGGTGTGGGATTTGTCGTGAGCCGATCGAATGAACCCAAAGCTGAAAAAGCCGATCGAAAAGGCAAAAATCAAGTTACTCCTGTCACCGTTACGAAAGTTATTCGGAAAACAGTTCCTGTGCAGGTTAGTGCGATCGGAACCGTTCAGGCCGATGCCGCCGTTTCAGTCACGCCGCAAACTGGGGGACGTATTACGGGAGTATTCTTTAAAAAAGGGCAGGAGGTTAGGAAAGGCGATTTGCTATTTACATTAGATGAACGATCGCAAACCGCTGCGGTCCAGCAAGCTACCGGGACTGTTGCCCAAGCAGAATCACAAGTCCAACAAACTCGGGCTACTGCCAATAAAAATTTAGGCTTGGTTAAGCAGGCAGAAGCAACGGTAGAGCGGGATTTAGGATTGGTAGCTCAGGCTCGGGCGACGTTGAAGAAAGACCAAGGCTTATTGGGGCAAGCTCAAGCCGTGCTAAAAAAAGACCAAGCTCAGGCCGAATTTGCGATGTCTCAGAGTAAGCGATACGCTGACTTGGCTGCCAGTGGCGCAATTAGTAGAGATTTGGCCCAGCAATATGCAACGAATGCGGCGGCTTCACAAGCAACTCTACAAGCCGATCGTGAAGCTATTGCGACAGCTTTAGCGGTTGTGGGAAGCGATGAGATTGCGATTACCAATGCAGAATCTGTTGTAGAAATTGACCGAGTGGGTGTCGAAAATGCTAATTCTGTTGTGAATGGTGATGCGGCGGCGATCGAAACAGCACAGGCCGTTGTCAGTACTAACGGGGGTGCTTTAAGTAATGCTCAAGTATTGGCCTCTTATACAAAAATCTATGCCCCGATCGATGGACTGGCGGGGAATGTCTTAGTTCCAGAAGGCACTGTTGTTCAGGCAAATGGTAATACCCCCTTGGTGGTACTTCAAAAAATCCGTCCCATTCAAGTTGCATTTTCGGTTCCTGAATCCAATCTTTCGACCATTCAAAAACGCATGAGTGGCAGAAATCTCAAGGTTGATGTCACCTTTGCAGGCAATGAGAAAAAGTCAGTTTCGGGGACTCTTTCTTTTATTAATAACACTGTAGACAATGCAACAGGCACCATTCAATTGATAGGTGATTTTGATAATACTGATGGGAAATTGTTTCCGGGGCAATTTGTCAATGCAACACTGACCTTGAGCCAAGAAGTCGATGCCACGATCGTTCCGTCGCAAGCGGTGCAGAATGGTCCCGATGGTCAATTTGTATTCCGAGTAAAGGATGATAATACGGTCGAGAACGTCCCGGTGACAGCGATCGCGACGATCGATGGCCAGAGTTTGATTCAAAAGGGTGTAAAACCTGGTGATCAAGTGGTGACAGATGGTCAAGGTAACCTCGTTACAGGTAGCAAGATTCAGATTAAAGAAGAGACTGCTAAACCCAATACAGGAGAGACGACAGATACGAAGTCTAAAGGTGCCAACCCCGCCAATGGTGACACCCCGCCAGACGGAAAGAAACGGCGCGGAAAAGGAAAGAAATCGAGTGAGTCGTCCGCACCTGCTGGAGGTAATCCATGAACCTCTCCGAAATCTTCATCCGTCGTCCGATTATGACGACGTTGGTAATGGTCGCGATTTTGATTTTTGGGTTAATGAGTTACAAACTCTTGCCCATTAGTGATCTACCGAACGTTGACTATCCCACATTACAGGTGACGGCATCACGTCCTGGGGCTAGTCCTGAAACCATGTCAGCATCTGTCGCTAGACCGTTAGAAAAACAATTCTCTAGTATTGCCGGACTGGATACTTTAAATTCCACTAGCACATTGGGTAAAACGCAACTCACCCTACAATTTAACTTAAGTCGTAGTATTGACGATGCGGCTCAAGATGTTGCTGCTGCGATTGCTGCCGCTTCAGGACAGGTGCCCAACGATCTTCCAAGCCCACCGACTTACAGTAAGGTCAATCCCGCCGACCAGCCCATTCTTTATCTGTATTTGAATTCCCCCACCTTGCCGCTCTCGGAAATCGATAACTTCGCCCAAACTTATCTGGCTCAGAAGCTCTCGACGATCAGCGGTGTCGCACAAGTTCAGCTCTACGGTTCCCAAAAATACGCAGCAAGAGTTCAGCTTGATCCACAGCAACTCGCCAGTCGTCGAATCGGTCTTGAGCAAGTGCAAACAGCGATTCAACAGGGAAACGTTAATCTTCCAACCGGTAGTCTCTCGGGGAAATTCAAAAATTCCACCATCCAAACTAATGGACAACTCCAAGATGCTGCTGCTTATCGTAAGCTGATTGTCGCCTATAAAGACGGAGTACCGATTTATCTAGAACAACTAGGGCGGGTGCTGGATGGCGTGGAAAATGCTCAAGTGGCGAGTTGGTATAATGACGAACGATCGATTATTCTCACGATTCAGCGCCAACCTGGAACGAATACTGTAGAAGTCGTCGATACCATTAAAAATTTACTCCCCACCCTGAAGGAACAGATTCCAGGTTCTGTTCAAGTTGGCATTCTCTACGATGCGTCTCAAACGATTCGTGAGTCTGTCGATGATGTGAGATTCACATTAATTTTGACGATTTGTTTAGTGATATTAGTAATTTTCCTGTTTCTTCGTAATCTTTCTGCCACCGTAATTCCTAGTCTAGCCTTACCGATTTCATTGATTGGCACGTTTGCCGTCATGCATCTGTTGAACTATTCATTGGATAACCTGTCGATGATGGCGTTGACGCTCTCAGTGGGGTTCGTGGTCGATGATGCGATCGTTATGTTAGAAAACATTGTCCGTCATATAGAAATGGGTGAAAGTCCTGTAGAAGCCGCACTGAATGGTTCTCGTGAAATTGGCTTTACCATTTTATCAATGACCCTTTCATTGGTTGCGGTGTTTATTCCGATGTTGTTTATATCGGGATTACTCGGACGACTATTTCATGAATTTGCTGTGACGATCGCCGTTTCCATTTTAGTTTCTGGTTTTGTTTCCCTGAGTTTGACCCCCATGTTGTGCAGTCGGTTTCTGCGGCCCGTGGATCATGCGCAGCAAAGTCGCTTATATCAAGTTTCTGAGCAGGTTTTCGATCGAGTTTTAGACCTGTACGATCGGAGCTTAAAGATTGTACTTAAGTATCACCGCACAACTATGATTTTGGCTGCGGTGATGTTGGTCGTCACCGTAGGATTATTTGCAGTCGTGCCGAAGGGATTTATTCCCAGTGATGATAAGGGACAGATTATTGGCGTGACCCAGGCAGCGCAGGATGCCTCATTTGATAACCTCATGCGTCACCAACAGGAAGTGGTTGCGATGATTCGGCAAGATCCGGATGTAGATGCGGTGAACTCGAATATCGGTGCCGGATCGAGTGCGACGGGTAGTGGTGCGGCAGTAGCGGGGAATTCAGGGAGTTTGTTTATTCGCTTGAAAGATCGATCGCAGCGTCATTCCAGCGCTGAAGAAGTGATTCAACATCTCCGATCGCAACTTGACAGCATTCCCGGTATTCAGGTATTTCTGCAAAATCCGCCTGCCATTCCGATCGGCACTCAGCAAACTACCGGACTCTACCAACTGACGCTCCAAAGCACTGACAGTAAAGCGTTGAATGACTATGTACCAAAGCTGGAGACGAGTTTAAAAGATCTCTCGCAGATTCAGGATGTGAATAGTGATTTACAACTGACATCCCAAGTCACATTGAATATCGATCGTGACAAAGCAATGTCCCTCGGCATCACGATTCAACAACTGGAAAACACGTTACGAAATGCCTATGGCACCTACCAAGTCTCGACTATTTACGGTGCGAGTAATGAATATAAGGTGATTCTAGAACTTGATCCAAAATATCAGCAAGATCCCGCATCACTCATGCAGCTTTATATCAATGCACCGAGTGGGACGACGGGTGTAAATCAATCGATTCCCCTAAGTACATTTGTGACGATCACACCGGGTACAGCACCGCTGATGATTAACCATATGGGTCGAATGAATGCAGCCACTGTTTCTTTTAATCTCTCCACCGGAAGCTCCCTGGGAGAAGCGAACACAGCGATCGATACTCTCGTTAAAAGGACCCTTCCCAATACCATCACCACAAGTTTCCAAGGGGCTAGCGAAGTATTCCAAAGTTCATTGCCAAACCTCTTGTTCTTGCTGTTGATTGCAATTTTGGTCATCTATTTAATCTTAGGGATTCTATACGAAGATTTTATTCACCCCATTACCATTCTTTCTGGATTGCCTTCTGCGGGTTTTGGAGCATTGTTGACCCTAATGTTCTTCCATGTTGAACTCAATGTTTATTCCTTTATTGGCATTATGTTACTGGTTGGCATTGTCAAAAAGAATGGAATTATGATGGTGGACTTTGCGATCGAAGCCCAACGCGACCATGGCAAAAGACACTCTGAAGCAATCTATGAAGCTTGTCTCGTGCGATTCCGTCCGATCATGATGACGACCATGGCCGCATTGATGGGAACATTGCCAATTGCGATCGGATTTGGAGCCGGATCGGAGTCTCGGCAACCGTTGGGAATCGCAGTGGTGGGCGGTTTAGTATTCTCACAAGTTTTGACCCTGTACCTCACACCAGTGTTTTACATTTACATGGAAGCTTGGCGCAAAACCCTAGGGCGATCGAAATTTAACCGAATGTTTTCACCAGCTCAGCGGGAGAGTAATCCATGAATTTTTCATCGTTGTTCATTCGTCGTCCAGTGACGACCACATTGGTGATGTTGGGGATTGTGCTTTTCGGGCTGATGAGTTATTTTTTACTGCCGATTAGTGCATTACCCAGCGTCGAATATCCTTTTATCAGCGTCTCCGCTAGTCTTCCGGGTGCCACTCCAGAAACCATGGCATCGTCCGTTGCAGGACCACTAGAACGGCAATTCACGACAATTTCTGGACTGAATTCGTTTAACTCCACCAGTTCGACCGGGAATACAAATATTTCATTACAATTTGACTTTAGTCGTCGCGTTGATGATGCGGCAAAAGATGTTCAATCTGCGATCGCGGCGGTTGTCGGAGAATTACCTGCCGGAATGCCGAAACCTCCTTCCTATCGAAAGGTAAACCCTTCTGTAGCCCCCGTACTCTATCTCTATCTATATTCCAAAACCTTACCGATTGCCAGCGTGGATGATGAGGCGGAGGTGACGATCGCCCAACCGATTTCTACGATTGATGGGGTGGCTCAAGTTCAGGTCTATGGACAAAAACAATATGCCGTTCGGGTACAGCTCGATCCCAATGCCTTAGCCACTAGAAATATCGGATTCGATCAAGTTCGATCGGCTATCTCAGCCAGTAATGTCGAATTACCCACAGGCAGTTTGTCGAATCAAGATAAGAGCTATATGGTCCAAGCCAATGGTCAATTGCTCGATGCCGATGGATTTCGATCGCTCATCGTAGCCTACAAAGATGGGGCCGCAATAAGGCTTGAGGATGTCGCCAAAGTCAGCGATGATGTGCAAAATAATAAGGTTTCTAATCGCTACTATGATACCGATATTGCCAATCAGCCTGCAATTGTATTAGCGATTCAACCGCAACCCAATGCAAACACAGTCAAGATTGTGGACGCAGTGAAGCAAATGTTGCCAAGCCTACGGAGTCAAATTCCCCAATCCATTGAGCTTGGCGTTTTTTACGATCGATCCACAACGATTCGAGCGTCTGTTGAAGATGTGAAATTTACATTACTACTATCGATCGCCTTAGTGGTTCTCGTAATATTCGTATTTTTACGCGACGGTACTGCAACCTTGATTCCCAGTTTCGCCTTACCGATCGCAATTGTCGGGACGTTTGCGGTGATCTATCTATTGGGATTCTCCCTGAACAACCTGTCATTAATGGCGCTAACGCTTTCCGTAGGGTTCGTGGTGGATGATGCGATCGTGGTCTTGGAAAATATTGTGCGGCACCGAGAACTAGGGGAAGAGCCATTGGAAGCCGCATTGAAGGGATCGCGGGAAATTAGTTTTACGATTATCTCAATGACGCTTTCATTGGTTGCAGTGTTCATCCCAATTATCTTCATGAGCGGATTGATTGGCCGTCTCTTCCATGAATTTGCCATTACGATTTCCGTTGCGATTCTCGTTTCAGGATTCGTATCATTGACCTTAACGCCAATGCTTTGTAGTCGGTTTCTACGATCGTCCCACCAGCAACACAAAGGTCGATTCTACCGGATCGCCGAAGAGGGGTTCAATCAACTTCTCAGAGGCTACGAATGGACGTTGAAGCCTGTTCTAAAGCATCGCAGATTAACGATATTGAGTTCTTTTGTTTTACTGATCCTGACGGTCTATCTTTTCACCTTAGTGCCCAAAGGCTTAATTCCTAACGAAGACACGGGACAACTGATGGGGAATACCAAAGCGGCTCAGGACATCTCCTTCGACGAAATGCTACTCAAACAACAGGCAGTCATTGACATCATCAGCAAAGACCCGAATATTGATGCCCTAAATTCCGTCGTTGGAGCCAGCGGTCCGAATGCGTCTGTCAACTCTGGACGGATTAATATTCGCCTCAAACCGCGTCCTGAACGGAAAATCAGTGCTGATGAAGTCATTCAAGGATTGGCTAAACCCCTCCGCGCTGTTCCCGGTATTCAAGCCTTTTTACGATCGCCCACGGCCATTCCGATCGGGGGTCAACAAACTAATGCTCAATATCAATTCACATTGCAAAGTTTGAATCTTGAAGATCTTCGCCAGTTCGTACCGATTCTCACGGAAAAAGTAAAAGCCTTACCAGGACTACGCAGTGTTGATAGTGATTTAGAACTTCGCACGCCTCAAGTTCAGGTGAAAGTCGATCAGAACAAAGCCTCGACCCTCAACATCACCGCTGCCCAAGTTCAGAAAACCCTCAGCAGTGCCTACAGCGGGGGGCAAGTCTTGACGATTTATACCCCAAATAATCAATACACGGTGGTTATGGAACTGTTACCAGAGTATCAACGTGATGCAAAGGCGCTTTCGATGCTTTACGTACGATCGAGCAGTGGCCAATCCGTTCCCTTAAGTGCGATCGCCAGCATTGAACAAACCGTTGGACCTCTGACGGTGAAACACTTATCCGGACTTCCTTCAGCAACAATTTCGTTCGATACGCTCCCCGGTACTTCTCTTGGTGATGCAACGATCGCCATCAAACAAGCTGCTCAAGGCGTATTACCCCTTAGCGTTACCGCCAGTTTCCAAGGATCAAGCCAAGTCTTCCAACAATCATTCAATGACTTGGGTGGATTACTATTGGTATCGATCGTTGTGATTTACTTGATTTTAGGCGTGCTGTACGAAGACTTTATTCACCCATTGACCATTCTATCAGGCTTACCCTCGGCAGGATTTGGGGCATTACTCACCCTATTGATTTTCCAAGTTGAACTCAATCTCTACTCATTCATTGGCATCATTCTACTAGTCGGTATTGTTAAAAAGAACGGCATCATGCTGGTGGACTTTGCGATCGAACGTCAACGAAATGCAGGGAAAACACCGTTGGAAGCCATTTATGAAGCCTGCATTGTACGATTTCGTCCGATTATGATGACAACCATGGCGGCATTAATCGGAACGCTTCCGATCGCTTTGGGAACTGGGATCGGATCGGAAGCTCGGCGACCATTGGGCATTGCGATCGTGGGTGGTTTACTATTTTCACAGATTCTGACTCTGTACCTCACGCCTGTTTTCTATACCTATATGGAAGCATGGCGTGAAAAAATGACTCAGAAAAATGCGATCGAACGCAAGACCTTTAACGAAACCATTTAAACGTGGGATTTTGTAGTGATGCGATTGATGAAAGAAATGATTGCTTTAGAAAACCTAAATGAGCATCAATCTAACGTTCGCAATCACCGGATGCAGAGAATCTTTGTAACTCAACCGACTACCTTAATACCTTAATACGTTCAGGTGAAGCACGGTTGTTAGGTCTCATGGTACGCGCTTATCGAAGTCTTGATCCATGCAATTTAACAGGAAATCAGAAATGAGTTTAGATACTTTATCAAATCGTTTAGGCGATAGCCCCGTAGATGTAGCAGCTAAAATTCCATGAGCAAAAATATGGCGTATGCTTCTGGCAAGGCAACTAACATTAACTTCTTTACCATCATTGAAATCACATATCAATTGCTTCAGATGCTTACCCGTCAAATGTTGTACAAGAAATTTGAATACAGCGTTCTCACGATCTAATTTACGAATAGCTTTAATAATTTTTTCCTGTTCCTGAGAATCTTGAAGCGATTTTACTTTAGTCTCATCACTTGGGTTTAATCCAATGATGCGACAGTAAGTCTCAAACGCCGAGTAAACAAGAAAAATTCTCATGATCGCTGAATATAGCTGTGGCGTGTCTAAACCAGAATATGAATCGCCTAAGTCTAATCCCTTAAAGCTCTTAGCTAGTCGGAATCGTGCTGACCATCTAGCTAGCTCTCCGAAATCACCGACTAACTTTTTACGTTCTTCATTGTCTGATTCACGGGTTTGTGAAATGAAACGAGACCATGCTTTTGGAGAGTTGCTATTGGACACAATTAATTCCACCAAACGACTAAGTAATCAACAGTCCGGACAGTTTTTAACGTAGGTAGTGGCGAAGAAAGCTATCCAAAGCTTAAAGTACAGTCATACAAAAAACAGAGACTGTGCAATGGATAGCCTACAGAATATTCTAACGGACGCACTGACCACAGTGG
>JAPLHZ010000021.1 GCA_026389365.1 Cyanobacteriota bacterium | reverse complement strand
TGACCCACTGTGGTCAGTGCGTCCGTTAGAATATTCTGTAGGCTATCCATTGCACAGTCTCTGTTTTTTGTATGACTGTACTTTAAGCTTTGGATAGCTTTCTTCGCCACTACCTACGTTAAAAACTGTCCGGACTGTTGACCAATAAATCCCAATACTTAACTGAAATTCGGTAGTAACTCCGATCGCAGCAAGCATTAGGATTTCTTAAATCACAGTTATCGAGACTTTGGTTCAGGCAGCCCTAACATTTCATCATTACTCTTACCCGGAGCCACCATGGGATAACAGTTTTCATTCTTATGGACGTGGATATCCATCAATACCGGACCATCATGGGCCAACATTTCTGCGATCGCCGCCTTCAACTGACTTGGATGCGTTACCCGCATTCCCTTCACTCCATAAGCCTCAGCCAGCTTCACCAAATCTGGCATCGACGGCTCCATTCGGGATGAAGAATACCGCTCCCCATAAAAGCGCTCCTGCCACTGCCGGACCATGCCCTGCCAGCCGTTGTTAATCACAATAGTTTTCACAGCAATATCATACTGTTTCAGGGTTCCAAGTTCCTGAATATTCATCTGAACACTGGCATCCCCACTGATACAAATCACCTGTTCAGCATCGCCAACCGCCGTCTTAGCTCCCATGGCTGCTGGAATCCCAAAGCCCATAGTTCCTAGTCCTGCACTGGAAATCCAACGGCGCGGACCATTTTTCAAAAACTGAGCGGCCCACATTTGATGCTGGCCGACATCCGTGGTGTAGTAGGCATTGGGAGCCTGAGACCCGACTTCAACAATGACTTCCTGAGGAGAGAGTTGATCGTCGTAATGAGGAGCGACCATCGGATAGTCGTCTTTCCAAATGTCAATCTGAGCGAGCCATGCTTGAGTTTGGTCAGGATCAATTTTGTCATCTTTCGATTGAGCCAATATTTCTTGAAGAACCTGCTTCACATCTCCCACAATTGCGACATCCGGGCGACGAATTTTAGCAATTTCCGCTGGGTCAATATCCACATGAATTATCTTTGCATCCGGCGCAAACCCTGACAAACGACCTGTTACCCGATCGTCAAATCTAGCCCCCACTGCAATCAACAAATCACATTGCGTCACACCAAAGTTGGCATAGGCCGTCCCGTGCATCCCCAACATCCCGACGGACAACGGATGATGCTCATCAAACGCTCCCAAACCCATCAACGTCGTGGTCACAGGCAGCGAAAACCGTTCCGCTAATTGTGCAACTTCATCATGAGCATGGGCCGCAATACTTCCCCCACCGACATACAAGAGTGGTTTCTTGGCTTCACGGATTAAGTCCAGTGCCTGCGTACAGAGATGTGAATCTACATCGATCGTAGGCTTATAGCCCAACAACTTAACGTCACCCGGTTTTACAGGCATGTAGTCACATTGTTCTGCGCCCACATCTTTTGGAATATCGACGAGTACTGGACCCGGACGACCTGTACTGCACAGATGAAAGGCTTCAGCGATAATACGGGCCATGTCATGGGGATCGCGCACAACATAGGAATGCTTGACGATCGGGAGTGTAATGCCCCAAATATCTGTTTCCTGGAATCCATCGGTCCCGATCATGGCCCGTGGAACTTGGCCTGTGATCACCAATAGCGGAATCGAGTCCATATGGGCTGTGGCGATTCCCGTGACTAAATTCGTGGCCCCTGGTCCAGAGGTGGCAAAGCAAACTCCTACTTTCCCGGTCGCTCGGGCATAGCCGTCGGCAGCATGGGCCGCACCTTGCTCGTGTCGCACTAGAAAATGCTCTAGCTCGCCCCGTTCTTCAAACTTGTACAACTCATCATAAATCGGCAAAATCGCCCCACCGGGATAGCCAAAAATATGCTTTACGCCGTGCTGTTTCAAGCTATCGAGAAGCGCAAATGCCCCTGTTGCTCGTTGGGTTGCGACTGACTGCTTAACGATCACTGGAGAACCTCACCAAACGTGTCATGAACTGAATATATGAATATTTTAATTTAACTATTTCAAAGAAAATTGTAATGGCTGATGCCATCTGTTATGAAATTGTAACTTTAAAAACATATTTTATTGTGAATTGCGTCGTGATGTCGAGATGTTTTTGGGTCTTGATACAACAATAGATGCTATCGGAAATTAGTCTAATGAGCTAAATTCAGAATACTAAGGTCCTAGATAAGGTTTGACATCATGAAAATGAGCTATAGGGATCTAGAAGGAAAACCAAAAACGCTGCAAAGCCTGACAGGTCTGAATCCG
>JAPLHZ010000279.1 GCA_026389365.1 Cyanobacteriota bacterium | reverse complement strand
TGAATACTCGCTGGGGTGTTTGCCCAGTCTGGTGGGTCTATTTCAATTCCGTCGATCTGAGGTGCTTGAATCATAATTTCAAATCTAACCTCAAAAACTGGTCTGAAACGTTAATTCTTCGTTACCCCTGGAAGGCTTACTAAAAAATAGTGTTTGTTTTAGTAGCAAGATCCCCATTATTGTGAGTCGTGATTTCTAGGCGATCGCATCAACAATCTATCTCTTAAAGGCGATCGCTATTACTGTGAGCTGTGATTTTTAGGCGATCGCATTAACAATCTATTTTCTAAAGGCGATCGCTATTCCTGTGAGTCATGATTTTTTGGGCGATCGCTAGTACTTTGAGTTGTGATTTTTAGGCGATCGCTTTGACGATATATATTCTGTGGGTTTGCTGAAGGCGATCGCTTTAAAATATTGTGATAGCTAAAGATTGCTGACTTTCGCCATCTTTAAGGCTCACTCCATTCTTCCAAAGTTCATATTCGCTAATATCAACATCTTCATTCCAAACCAACCCATAACCACCCGACTCAATCTTAAAATTTTTAAAAAAGCTAGGATTTCGTAATGGAGCGAACATCTCTTTATTTAACAACTGAGAGATATCATACTTCTTAAATTCATTTTGGCTAAACTCAATCAACAACGTGCGATCGTTAATGACTTGAGCAGAAATAATTTTAGGAGGTTTCATAATAAATATCTCAGTTATTTTAAAGGTGGCAGCTTACAAAAATCTTGAGTGTTCCACATATTCAGAAGTTCATCTTGGTATAGCGTAGCCCATTCCAATACTAGCTTTTCAGCCCGACTTGGTAAGTCTCCTTCAATGATTTCTAGCGATGCGATATCAATCAAAGCATTAAAATCGCCATAAATCGCATGGAAATGTGGAGGTGGATGATCTCCAAAAAAGACTTTGATGGTTATCCCGTAAAATCTTGTGACTTCTGGCATATAGCTTTTGTTTAGCCTCTTTTGTTTTTAATCTATTTTAGCCGAAATTAACACCTGCAAGCTACCAAAAATCTAATGAATCAAGAACTTTTCTCAGCGGTCGTATTAACAATCTATCTTCTAAAGGCGATCGCTATTCCTGTGAGTTGTGATTTTTAGGCGATCGCATTAACAATCTATTTCCTAAAGCCGATCGCTAGTACTTTGAGTCGTGATTTTTAGGCGATCTCTTTAACGATATATTTTCTATGGGTTTGCTGAAGGCGATCGCTTTTGATGAAGTCCTCCAACGCAGTTGGGCTATGTGGGAGTAGCTCGTAAACGGATACCGAGTGACTGTATAACTTTTAGAACAGTGGCAAATTCTGGATTACCTTCGAGTGACAAAGCTTTATAGAGGCTTTCTCGTCCTAAGCCAGTTTCACGCGCAATATTTGTCATTCCCTTGGATCGCGCAATATCTCCTAACGCGGCTACAACCAAATTAGGATCGCCATCTTCAAGAGCCGCTTCAAGATAGGCTGCCATATCTTCTTTAGTTTCTAGATGTCCTGCTACATCCCAAAGAGTAGTTGGAACTTTGTTCATGAGATCTCCTATAGGTTTTGTGATAAATTTATGGCTGTTTTGATGTCTCTATCTTGGGTGCGTTTATCGCTTCCCGCAAGCAACACGATGAATGTATCCCCTCGTTGGATGAAATACACTCGATATCCTGCACCATGATCAATGCGAAGTTCTGATACACCTTTTCCTATCGGTTTCACATCACCAGCATTGCCCATAGACAAACGCCGAATACGAATGTCTATCCGCGCTCTAGCTTCACGATCACGCAGTGATTTAAACCACCGCGAATAGATTTCAGTTTCGCGAATTTCAATCATGAACCAAATTGTATCCTATGGGATACGGGAAACCAAGCACTTTCTGCACCGATAAAGTCATAAAGGCGATCGCTACTACTATGAGTCGTGATTTTTAGGCGATCGCTTTTTAAATTTTAATCAACAAAATTACAGCGATCGCTTTTGATCGGGTGAAGGGGAAAGTGGCGATCGAAAGCTTCGAGCTATGTCTGATCTAATTTTGATAGAATAACCCGTATCAATTCTTACTCTCTAACTGTGAATCGATATGACTCAATTACTTCGAGACCTATTTTCACAACTAGAACAACTTCCGGATGATCAACAGGATGCAATCGCATCTCGGCTTCTGACAGAGTTGAATGACGATCTGCGATGGGAGAAGAATTTTGAGAAAACCACTGAGGCGCAGTGGGAAAAGATGGCAATCATGGTTCGTCAAGAAATCTTGATGGGTGAGACGATTCCTTTAAATGAGATTTTCTCGGCTTAATCATGCAATCTAGTGTCACAAGAGCATTTCGACAAGCTCTGAATACCTTGCCGATCGCGGTACAAGAACAAGCGCAGAAAGCCTACATACTTTGGATGCAAGATTCATATCATCCAAGCCTTCAGTTCAAACGGGTCAAACCAAAGCCTCCGATATATTCGGTGCGAATAAGTCTAAATTATCGAGCTTTGGGGTTGTTGGATGGTGAGCGGATTTATTGGTATTGGATTGGTACTCATGATGAATATGACCAGTTACTAAGACGGATGTAGAATGTTACCGATCGCCTCGCCATAAAAACGCGATCGAATCCAAATCAAACATCTAAAAATTCTAAATTCAATCCGCCTCTATAACCGCACCTACGATCGCCATCGCCGCAGCCGGAGCCGTGATTGCCCGCAAAATTCGTTTCCCCAGAGAAACCGAGACAAATCCAGCCTTCACCGATCGACTCACTTCTTCATCGGTCCAGCCGCCTTCAGGGCCAATGGCGATCGTAATGCCAATACTCATATCAATTTGATCGCCCGCTAGCAAATCAGTTTGAAGTTGTGATAACAAATGAACTGAATCCTCACGCCCCCAACAAAAATATCGCAAATCATCAGACTTGGGCGGTTCTAATTCATTCAAATACCGCGAAAAATCGATCGGTTCCTCGACCATCGGAGTCTGCGATCGTTCCGATTGTTCAGTCGCTTCCCCCGCAATGCGTTGCCACCGATCGTGACGATTTACACTAGGTTTCAGCACCGTCCGATCGCTCATCACCGGAACAATCCGACGTACCCCCAACTCCGTCACCTGCCGCACCACATCATCAAATCCACTTCCCTTCGGCAACGAGATCACCAACGTCAAATCCAAAGGCAATTCACTCTTCACCGACTGAGGCTCCAAAAGCTCAGCCGTGCCCTCCTCCAACTGCGCCAGCCACGCAACCCCAGAGTCTAACAGCGCCAAAAACCGATCGCCCGATCGTAGGCGTAAAACACGAGATAAATAATGCTGCTGTTCGGTCGTTAAAGTGACGAATTGATCCTGAATTTGCTGAGTTACAACTCTTAGCCGCTGCAATTGCCGCACAGTCTACCTTCCTAAAAATCCCTAAAAAAAGTCGCCCTTGCGATCGGAAGTCTGATGGTCATCATATAATTTATTGAGCTAGAGAATATCTACTCACTAAATTCGACTTCCCTTCAAAATTCTCAATTTTTCAAGTGCGACTCAAATTGGAAGGGAGCTTACGCTCTTATGGTTTATTATAACCAATAATTCTATAGATAAACACCGATCTGATTCGATCAATCCATAGAATATACTCTATATCAGGCATGGCTCCCATGGGAAATCTAAAAATGCAAAATGCTACATTACATCAATTGAAAGTTTTTGAAGCTGTGGCGCGTAATAGCAGCTTCACCCGAGCCGCTGAGGAGTTGTTTTTGACGCAGCCGACGGTCTCCATGCAGGTGAAGCAATTGTCGAAGACTGTGGGAATGCCGTTGTTTGAGCAGGTGGGTAAAAAACTATATTTGACAGAATCTGGGAAAGAATTGTTTGCTACTTGTCAGGATATATTTGAGCGAATGGAACGCTTTGAGATGGCGATCGCGAATATCAAAGGATTGAAACAAGGTGCCTTGCGGATTGCTGCAATTACCACGGCTAAATATGTGATTCCGCGTATTCTGGGTCCATTTTGTAATCGTTATCCCGGTATTGATGTTTCTTTGACAGTAACGAATCATCAGTATGTTTTGGAAGGACTATCGAGTAATCGTAATGACCTTTATATTGTCAGTCATGTGCCTGAAGATTTAGATATTCAGGCTAAGCTGTTTATGGAAAATCCGCTAGTCGTTCTTGCACCAAAGACCCATCCTCTAGTGGGTGAGAAAAATATTTCCCTTGAACGGTTAGCCCAAGAACCATTCATTATGCGTGAACCAGGATCCGGGACTCGGCGGGCGGCTCAAGGATTGTTTGAGTCCCATGGGATTTCGCTAAAAGTGCGGTTGGATTTGGGCAGCAATGAAGCGATTAAACAGGCGATCGCAGGCGGAATGGGCTTGTCGGTGTTGTCAAAGCATACGATGGCGCTGGAAGGATTGACGAATCAATTGGCGATTTTGGATGTGGTGGAATTTCCGATCGCCCGAAATTGGTATGTCATTTATCCCTCAGGCAAACAACTTTCGACCATTGCGCAAGAGTTCTTGGACTACTTGTTGAATGAAGGTAAACAAATCGCCAAAGAAACATCTGCCGAGGGATTGCTCAAATAGGATTCAGTTATTCAAGCCCTGTTTTGATGAATTCTTCCCATGGTATGCTGATGCTCAATCAATTATTTTAATCTAAGGCTTATATATGCTTTCTTCCCGTGCCAGTGGTATTCTACTTCATCCCACGTCTCTCCCCAGTCGATTTGGCATTGGGGAGTTGGGGCGCGAGGCACGGCAGTTTGTTGATTTCTTGGCACAATCTAAACAGCAGTTTTGGCAAGTGTTGCCGTTAGGTCCGACGGGCTATGGTAATTCGCCTTATATGTGTTATTCAGCGATCGCGGGTAATCCTTTATTGATTAGCTTAGAAGTACTTCACGAACAGGGATTATTAAGTGATGAACAGCTTAGTAATTATCCTGATTTTAATCAAGACCAAGTAGAATTCGATCGGGTCATTTTAACCCAATATCCGCTCTATCATCATGCCTGGAATAGGTTCCAAAAGATTTCATTAAAAACGCAACCTGATTTACAAGCGGCAACGGATCATTACCAACGCGAACTGCGAGACTACAAAGCTCAGCAAGCTAAGCTAAATAGCCTAACCGAATCTCACGTTATTGACTTGCCCCTAGCTCCACCGATCGCCCCTATTATCCATTCATGGCTGGCCTTTGAGGAATTCTGTAAATCTAAAGCCCATTGGCTTGATGATTATGCGTTGTTCATGGCATTGAAACAATTTCATGATGGTAAATGTTGGACCGAATGGGAATTAGATATTGCTTGGCGAAATCCTGAAGCGATCGCCATTTGGACTGAAAAATTACAGCCCGAAATACAGTTTCAAAAATACTTGCAGTATGAATTTTTTAATCAATGGAGTGCATTAAAACAATATGCAAATGATCGAAATGTTCAAATCATTGGCGATATTCCGATTTATGTAGCCCATGACAGTGCCGATGTTTGGGGAAGTCCAAAGAATTTTCAAATTGACGACAAAACGGGAGCCGTCGCCCAAATGGCGGGTGTTCCACCCGATTATTTCAGTGAGACTGGACAGCTGTGGGGAAATCCGGTTTACAACTGGGACTATTTGCAGAAGACTGACTTTGCTTGGTGGATTCAGCGATTTGAGGCCATGTTGGAGCTAGTGGATTGGATTCGGGTGGATCACTTTAGGGGCTTTGAAGCTTATTGGTCGGTTCCCCATGGCGAAGAAACGGCCATCAATGGAACGTGGGTGAATGCGCCCGGTGATGAATTCTTTAAAACGTTGCAAGAGAAGATGGGTTCATTGCGAATCTTGGCGGAAGATTTGGGCGTGATTACGCCGGATGTGGAAGCATTGCGCGATCGATACAATTTCCCTGGAATGAAGGTGCTACATTTTGCATTTGGTTCTGATCCGGGGAATATATTTCTACCCTTCAACTATCCCCGTAATTGTTTGGTTTATACGGGAACCCATGACAATGACACGACGGTAGGTTGGTTTGAGAAGTTGGGAGATTGGGAACGGGAGAATGTAATCGCTAGTATTGGATATGTTAGTCCGATGGGGATTCATTGGGATTTGATTCGGACCGCGTTGAATTCGGTGGCAAATCTATCAATATTTCCATTACAAGATGTGTTGGGTTTGGGGACTGATGCACGAATGAATTTCCCTGGAATTGCCGAAGGAAATTGGGCATGGCGATATAGAGGTGAGGCAATTTGGACCGATTGGATTCGCGATCGATTGGGGCATTTGACTGAACGATCGGGCCGATCGATTTAGACCTAGATTCAAAGTTTTGATTAACAAACACATGTAACCTAGCAGTAAGATTTCGTGTGTTTGTTAATTAATCAATCCATACCTACTCACATCGCGATCGTATATTCCCCCGTTTCCGTGAATGGCACTACTCGACCCATTGCCGCCACAAACTTTTTATCGATCGCCGCTAATGACTCCGCCGAAATACTTTTCCATTCTTCCCGCGATCGCCACTGGGTCAAAATCACCACTTCTCCAGGCGTTTTTATGCTGCACAACACCTGCTTATTGAGAAATCCTGGTTGTTTTGACAGAAATGGGGTCCAGATGTCCCGATCGGCCTGTACAAAATGATCTACCTCTTCCGGTGCCACTTTAACCCGTAAATATTCCACCGCAATTAAATGTTCAACAACCATTCTTTGCCCTTCATAAGTGTGAATTCTGACTAGACTAGTCTAAATCATGCCGGGATTCGGATTTTACGATCGTTAACCCGAACGTTCTCATTTAAAAACCTTTGCCACAATTTGCCACAATACTAAAGCAAAGAGTTTTAAGCTAAATTTACCGTAAAATCATGGACAACAACAACTGGCTCAACCAACTGCTCATGCTCGGAGTCGGCACTACCAGCATCGCCGCCGAGAAATTTAAGGAAGTCAGTGACCAGTTGGTCCGTGACGGTAAGCTCAATCCTGAACAAGCATCAGTGTTTGTTAATGATCTCCTAAAACAAGTTCAGGCCAATCAAGGGGATCTTGAAGTGCAATTTCAACGCCAAGTTCGCAATGTTATGCAGGATATTGGTGTGGCGCGGCAATCTGAGGTTGATGAATTACGCGGGCGAATCGATCGGCTAGAGCGGCAACTCCGTGAACTAGAAAACAAGAACTGGCGTTAATATTAGACGTGATGAATTTATAAAAAATCCAGGAGAACCATATCTAGTGAGAGAAATCCTCATCAGCCTAGGCGTTGTCGTGGCTTGCGTTGTCATTTTACTGGCCGCCCAATTCAACGCCCCTAAGAGTGAAGCGATCGCTGCTGAACTGATCACAAAGCCTACAATCGCTGATATTGTGTCCAATATTGTCGTTAAAGAAACGACTAAACTCATGGAACCTATCGCTGGAAAGAAAACTGTGGACGAAAATTTAATTACAACCGCTTCTGGGTTGCAGTACGTTGAGCTAGTCGAGGGCACAGGCGCAGAGCCGATCTCCGGCCAAACCGTTGTGGTTCATTACATCGGAACCCTGACCGATGGCAGCAAATTCGATAGCTCCCGCGATCGCAATCAACCTTTTTCCTTCAAAATTGGCGCAGGTCAAGTGATTCAAGGATGGGATGAAGGCTTGGCAACGATGAAAATTGGTGGTCGTCGTAAGTTGGTGATTCCTGCAAAGTTGGGTTACGGCGATCGTGGCGTAGGTCCGATTCCGGGCGGCGCAACGTTGATTTTTGATGTCGAATTGCTAAAGGTCGTACCTTAAGCCGATCGTTGATCTGACTCAACGGAAAACCTCCTTAAATGTTCCCTGATGGAATTATTTGCGGAGGTTTTGCTTTTGCGGATTTTCTTGGTTCGATCGCCCCAATATCTAGCGCAATTATCGACTCACCGCAGGAAGCTGTTCCATCCAAATGCGAGTTCCATAAATCACCTTGAGTGATGAAAGAATACTCAAGTGTCCACATCAAGCACCTCCCAGTTTTTGATACCAACGCAGGCGCACCTCCACAAGATCGCCGAACTGACAAGTCAGCGCTTGCGCTATCGCACTGATTTCCTAAGCTACTACTTTAGCACCAACCAAAATAGACTGTTTTGCCAATTGAAATCGACCCTTGCCAGAACGCTTTGCCTTCATCAACTCATCATCTGCTTTGCCAACCCAATACTCGACCGTTTCTCGCTGCTCGCTAGGAGTCCCAATAACTCCCCCTATGCTGACACTGATTTGTATCGCGCCACTAGAAGTAATCACAGGGTTTTTAGTAATCACTTCTTGAATTCTTTTTAGAATTATAGTAGCTTCTTCTTCATCGGCTCCTGGTAATATCACCATAAATTCATCCCCTCCCCAGCGTCCCACAACATCGGAGGAACGAAGTGAGGAAAGTATTAAGCGCGAACAACCTTGAAGAACTTCATCACCAACGAGATGTCCATAGGTATCGTTAATTGGCTTGAAGTTATCAAAATCAATCATGACTATTGCTAAGGTGGATTTTTTTCGTATAGCAAACTCCCACTCGCGATGGAGCAGCGTATCGATTCCCAAACGGTTCCACAGTCTAGTAAGACTATCGATCATAACGATTCTTTCAAGTTCACCAAGTTCTTGAATTAGTGATGTTTGTACTTCAGAGATAGCAACTGCTACAAGCTCAGATTCCACCATCTTAGCGAGGTCCTGTAGGATTTCTAGGTCTTCAGATGATAATTCTCTCGATACATGATCCATGATACACAATGTACCAACATGAATATTTTTTCCTAAAGACAAAGGATGCCCAGCATAGAATCGGATAAAAGGCTTATTTGTAACTAACGGATTATCCAAAAAACGCTCATCTTGAGTAGTATCAGGTACTAATAACGGTTCATCCTCAAGAATTTATGGTTCTCCTAGAATTGCCGTGGTCGGTATCCAGATATAGCGTTCATCGATTGGCTGTAAAATCAAGATGTTAGCCAGCAAGCGAGGGGCCTCATGGAGAATCAGATTCACATTCCACTCGATTTACCGGATGTCCGCCTC
>JAPLHZ010000163.1 GCA_026389365.1 Cyanobacteriota bacterium | reverse complement strand
TATTCAGAATACTCTCTTCTAGGTATCGAAACAGGAGAAGGAGATTTGGATTAAGGTTAAATTTAATTGCAGGGATTTACAATTATGAGCTTAGTTTATCTTTAGAACAGACGATTTCATGATACTTTCGCAGGAGGTCTCTTCTCGTCAAGGCTCAAGATTGGGGCAATGCCTTTAATGTCTGGGCCATTCGCCACGCCCCTGAATTTGCCGGAAAACTGTGGTCGATTGATGGCAACAGTTTTCGATGCACCTCCGTGGGTGGAAATACCTCACAGCAGGACGTTGCCATGCTGGTGTCGGTCTACGGACAAGAGGCGGACCTTGATGCCAGCGAATTTTTAGAGGCAATTCAGAACCATTGGCAAGTTGAAAATGGCCTGCACTGGGTTAAAGATGGGACGTTAAAAGAAGATTACCCGCCTCGACGAGGCGGGTCTGCGCCGATTAATTGGGCGGTCTTCAATTCTTTTCTCATCGCCTTAATTCGACGTTTAGGCTGTCGAACCATTCCCGATGGAATCCGAGAACTGACGAATCAAGTGGAGGATATTTTTCGTTTACTAACATGAAACTACCCTACCTTATTAAGGGATTAGGGGGATCGGGTCTTTTCGTACCGACGAAAGGACTTTTCAAACGTCCTCTAACGCGATAAGTTCTAAGGCGTAACGATTCGCTTGCATCCATGACGACAGCGCCCAACTTCACACCCAAGCTCCGATCGTCCAATTTCTACATCTGGATGATCGGAATTTTCGTTTTTTCCTTGGCGATTCGTTTCTGGGGATTAGAGCGTTTTAATACCTTTGTATTTGATGAAATTTACTATGCCAAATTTGCTAATAATTACCTAACTAAAACGCCGTTCTTTAATGCCCATCCGCCACTGAGTCAATATTTGATTGCGATCGGAATTGCGATCGGTGAAAAGCTTCCCTTTGGATCCGGCGTGGTGAATGATTTGACGGGTTCGGTGGTGAAAAGCTGGAGCTATCGCTGGTTGAATGCGTTGACGGGTTCTTTTGTTCCGTTGGTGGTGGCGGGGTTGGCTTGGCAGTTGACCCAGCGATCGCGTTTAGCTATTTTGGCAGGTGTGCTGTCAGCCTTAGATGGATTGTTTTTAGTCGAGTCGCGCTATGCCTTGAACAATATTTATTTAGTATTGTTTGGATTGTTGGGACAGGTTTGTTTTTTAATTGCTGCTCGACGATTGAACCGTGATGAATCCTGGAAAACATCATTCACTCGTCCGTCCATGTCGTGGATTTGGATGACAATATCGGGATTTTTCTTGGGGTGTTCTGCCTCAATTAAATGGAATGGACTTTGGTTTTTGATCACGATCGTAGGGATTTACGCATTAGCTTGGGCCTTTTGTTGGATTGACCCGATGTCTAAAAATAAGGCGCTAAATAACGAGCCGACACTTCCCCGACAAATTACACATATTCCAGCAATTCCGATCGTACTTGGAATCGCGATCGTCCCCGTTCTCACTTATTACGTGCTTTGGATTCCTCACATTGCCCAAAATCCAGATCTTCAATTCTGGATACTTCAACAAAACATCTATCTTTACCACAAAGGCAGTTCAGTCATTGGCGATGTCCATCCCTATTGTTCAACTTGGCAAACCTGGCTAACCATGCTGGTTCCAGTGGCTTATTTTTATAAATTAGGCATTGATCCAACTGAACCGATCGCATTGAATGCACCGAACATCCCCCTATTGCCGGGTGCTTCAATTTATGCCGTTCACGCCATGGGAAATCCATTACTTTGGTGGATGACAACAGCGGCGATCGTAGCGATCGGTAGTACGCTGTTATTGCGGTTGTGGAAGAGATTATCTGGGCAAGGATTTAGTGATTCCTTTGTGTTGGTGACAATGATGGTCGGCTATGGTGCAAATCTGATTCCTTGGATGAGCATTAGTCGATGCGCTTTTCTCTATCACTACATGGGTTCATCCGTATTTGCAACGTTGGCCTTGGCCTGGTGGGGCGATCGGGCCTTAAGCCGACAGAACCCGACCATGACACGCGTAGTTTGGATTGCGATCGGATTGGGTGTTGTGGGATTCATCTTCTGGATGCCTATATTTTTAGGATTGCCTTTAGATGACGTGGGCTATCGATTGCGGATGTGGTTTCCATCTTGGGTAGAAGGAGCCAGTGCTTTGAAACGGAAGTCCTAAATTAGAGAGATTGAACTATTCTCTAAACCCGCGTGAACAAGGCACGATAAACGGGATTTCCCGCGTCTAAAACACCAATTTCTCGCTCGGTTGGAATGGGCATAATGTTTTCTTGAGACCAATCTGGATTTTGCAACTCAAAGTCGGGGCTTTCTTTAAACCGATCGCGCATCTCTTGCGCCACATCTAGAATGTCAGACTGAAGAAAGACCAATGCGCCCACTGGTAAAAAATCAGCTAAATCCTTCACCAGTCCCGGCTGTACCACTCGACGTTTTTGATGACGTTTTTTGAACCACGGATCGGGAAATTGAATCGTGACCCGTTGGAGGACGCCGGACGGCAATGATTCTAAAATTGGTTGCAAGGAATTATTTGCATTGCAATAGAGATAATGAAGATTCAATACATTCTCTTCGTCTCGCAGTTGATTGGCCTGAGTCACCAACGGTTCACGAATTTCTAAGCCTAGAACATTCCAACTAGGTTCAAGCTGCGCCAGTTGAAATGCAAATTTTCCTCGGGCACAGCCAATATCTAAATGCAGCGGTTGATTAGGATTTGTGTAGATCTGTTGCCAATTGGGAGCGATCGCAGGAACTTGGTACTTTGCTGAGAGAGGATTGACATGTTCACGGACGCGGGCGAGAGGCATAGGAAGAATTTTTGAATTTTATTGAAGGTTTTACGGGGGCGGCCATTTAAAACAAGTACAACAATAGAGTTCCATGAGAGTATCAGTGAGGACACTAAATGCTGCGTAAGATTTTTGGCATTGACCTAACACCTGTTAAGTATGGGGACTACTTATAAGTATGGGGACTACTGACGTAACATCCCTCTTGGGAGCGTTGTCACTCGGTAAGACTACCGCCTAACGTAGAGGAACGATTGAGTCAGGCTATTATTTATTATTTAGCAGTAACTCTAGACGGATGGGCAGACCGATCGAGAATCCCAGCATTTACTATTATTTTGTTGAAGTTTAGTTTGGGAATGAGTGCATGAGTCATAACGTACCGAATAGAATAGACCTCCTTGATAGATAGAGAACCGATCGATAGTTTACGACGTTCTTTCATTCTCTAACGACATTTTCTAACGACTTTCCGCTTTTCACGACGACCTTTACACCTCAGTTTCTACTTTAAATCCTGCCTTTACGATTCCCGATATGAACAAGCCTCTGAACTTTCGTTTTGCTGTTTTAAGTGACCTCCACGTCGCTCTCCCTGAGACTGTGTGGCAAAATCTTGCTCGAATTCATTTAGTCGAACTTGGCATTCCGGCCTTAGAAGTGGCCCTCGATCGGATTTCTGAAGAAGATATTGATTTTCTGTTGGTGCCCGGTGACTTGACACAACACGGCGAAGCGGCAAACCACGCTTGGATTGCGGAACGTTTTGCGCGGCTTCCCTATCCGGTCTATGTGATTCCCGGAAATCATGACATTCCAGTACTAACGGCAAACGAGCAATCGATCGCCGCTCATGAATTTCCTAATTTCTATTGCAGGTTTGGCTACGAAGATACTAGTCGCCCTTATTACACCCACGAAATATTACCTGGTGTACGGCTGATTGGTCTAAATTCCAACACCTTTGACCTGGATGGTAAACAAGTAGGTCGGATGGATGAATCTCAGCTTCAGTGGCTCCGGCAAACTCTATCCAAGTCTCAGACTACAAACAACGATGAACTTGTGATGGTCATGATTCATCACAACGTACTCGAACATCTGCCACACCAATCGACTCAAGGTCTGGGCCAGCGTTACATGCTGGAAAATGCCTCCGAGCTGTTGGGCATTCTACGGGCCTACAACGTCAAGATGGTGTTCACAGGGCATCTCCACATTCAAGATGTGGCCTACCAAGACGGCATCTACGACATCACAACGGGTTCGTTGATTAGCTATCCCCATCCGTTCCGCGTGTTCCAGTACCAAACCGATCGGCACAACCGTCGTTGGTTACAAATGGAATCTCACTATGTGGAGTCGATACCGGGCTGGGACGATCTCCAAGAGCAAACCCGTGAACTCATGGGCAACAGGGGCCAGTCTTACATGCTGCAATTACTGATGCAAGCACCACTGAATTTACCCGAAGCCGAGGCTAAAGAATTGGTACCGAGTTTGCGCTATTTCTGGACGGCGGTGGCGGAAGGTGATGCCGTGTTTAATTTTTCGGAATTCCCGGAAGCGGCCAGAGAATACTTTGAATCTTTTGGGACTACAACTGCTATTGATAACCGGGCTTTGCTTCCCATGGGTGAAGGCCGATCGCGTCATCAAGAACATCTGGCAAGTGCTGCAAGATAGAGGAATTGAGAATGAAGAATGTAGAGTTCTTCATTCTCAATTCTCAATTCCTAGTCTTTCAGTGCTTTCAACATCGCCTTATACAGGTGAGACTGGTCAACGGCTGTAGGAACACCGGGAATCTTGTAGGATTTGCTGACACCACCAGGAGGGCTGTCCACAAATTCTACGGGTTTGCCGATGTACTTCGATAGCTTGAATTTATCACCTTGGTAGTAGACCGGAACCATACGGTTGGAGTGGCTACCCCAACCATACTTCACACCAGATTCCGAACCGAAGAAGTGACCTGCTTCGTTAGGGGTGTGTTTAGCATAGGTAAGGGCTTCAGCACCATTTGACTTCAACAACTGAGGGAAGTTGTCGTTCAAGGTCAGATAGTGATCGTGATCTGCGGTGACAATCAAGACATTCTTTTCCCAGCCGCCATTTTTGTTGATCCAATTGATCGTGGTTTGGACCGCGTTATCAAAGGAGATCATTGTGCCGATCAAGTTATCCATGTTGTCATCATGGAGGGACCAATCGACATCACCGCCCTCAACCATCAGCCAGAACCCATCTTTGTCCTTGCCTAAGACATTAAGCGCAGCTTGAGTCATTTCTGACAACGTTGGGTTCGCTTTCACTTCTTTAGCAATAAACTGTGCTGGAGTTTCATCTTGACCATTCTCAATGCCCTTGACCAAAGGACGAATAGTATCTGGTTTGGGGACTTGAGGACCATTGCTAGTTGCGCTACTTCCGGCTGCTGCGGTGGCATAGAGAGTGAAGGCATCTAAGCCTGTGGCACTGTAGTCACCATTTGCGGTCAGGAAGGGCAGGTTTCCGTTTTGTCCCCGTGCGCCATACAAGCCCAGCAGACGATCGCCTTTATTTGGATTTAAAGTGCGGGATTTGGCGAGTAACTCGTCGCCCCCATCTTTGATCTTGCTCAAGTCATTGGTGGAGGTGACGTTGACATCGCGCTCTAGGAATGTATATCCGTAGGGATTATTTGGGTTGGACTTCAGTCGATTGTAGGTAGACTTCTTGATATAGGTATAACCACTATCCGCAGGTTGAACTGTACTTTGATTGGTCGCATTTTGGAAATCCAACGGATGACCGCCGCCTAACATCACAGTCGGTAAGAATTTTTTAACGTCTGGACGATCGGGGCTATTGAGATCAGGCAAATCAGAGCGAATCGCCTGTTGTAAGATGCTATCTAGCAACGGTAAATCGCTATCGTACTTACTGCGACGGTTAACGCTAGAAACCGCAGCACCAGGAGTTGCATGAGTCAGGGGCACTGATGAAACAACGCCCGTAGACTTGCCCAATCTGCTAGCGGTCTGCAAA
This sequence comes from Cyanobacteriota bacterium, assembly GCA_026389365.1. Lineage (GTDB taxonomy): Bacteria > Cyanobacteriota > Cyanobacteriia > Leptolyngbyales > Leptolyngbyaceae > JAAFJU01. Next base: position 25,750 of record JAPLHZ010000163.1, on the reverse strand, counting down.
ATGGTTTCTACGGAGGCTTTCTCGTAGATGTCAACGCTCATGGCATTGTTATAGCTTTTCACACCGGTGTAAAGCGTAGATGCAGTGTTGGCAGAGTCGGGGTAGCTACATTTGATGTATTCCTTATCGTAGTTACCTGCGGTTGCAGGGGATAGAGGTGTCCAAGGGTCTGGACCTCCTTTTGCGGGTTCATAACCAACGATGTTGCCGCCATTTCCGGTCGTTCCTGCACCGCTTTGGCAAGGAGTGCTTGCGGTACCTTGAGGGTTAGGTTTCGCAGAGCCAGGATTCAGTGCAGGATTAAAGGTAAATCCTGGGCGAACCGGGCTTTTGCCAGTGATGGGGTCTGAGCCAGTGAGAGCAGAATTCCCAGTCCCGTAAGTCAACGCAGGATTGGTGGTGCTGACTGGAGCGGGAACGGTCGTACCGTAGGTAGTTGCGTAGGTGTAGCCGGTGAGGGTTTGCATACTCAAACCACTGCCTTTTCCACTGGAATATGGGCGACCACCTTTCGCGATTGCAGCAGCCCGCGCAGCCTGCCATCCCATGCCGTCACCAATCATCAAAATGACATTAACGTCATTGTCATTGTCATTGTCTTTTGCTGATGCAGCAGGCGTTCCGATCGGGGAAAGTAGAAAAGCAAACGTGTAAAACAGACCCAGCAGTCCAGATAAGACTCTTCTGCTGATGTTGGAAAACAGTTGAATCATGGTTTTAATGTGGATGAACGAGTCAATGAACTAGGGGTGTAATTTACTGATAGAAATTCGGTTCTTGGTGCGTTAACGAAGGGTTTAAATTCGTCGCCATTGTCGTCAACTCCGTGATGTCACCCTGCTGGAGTTGAAAGCTAGAAGCTTCTGGGGAAGATATTGCACTTTGGGCCATTAGTGGCAGTGCAATTACACTCAAAAGTCCGATCGTAAACATCAAGAGTGCTTGAACCCAAGCTCCCCGCAAAAATGTGGGTAGGTTCGATCGTTGCAAAAGGTGAAACATAAGAATTCCTCAATGTAAGGTGATTATCTGAGAAGCAAGGGAATGAAAAGTAGACGTTTAGATCTTCCAGACAAACTGTTGCACTTAACGATAGAAGTTAGGTTCTCGGTCGGTGAATTGGTCTCCAACTGACGTGGTATTCGGTTGTAGATAGGGTTTTTGAGTTGGTCGATCGAATCCGAGTAGTGTTTTAGCACCTCCTGGTTGTTTAGCCCAAACCGTAACACTTGGCTGGCGCGTCCAATTCTCTCTTGTAACGCTGAGAAATAAGACAGGGATAATTTGCCCTTGTTGTTCGCCAGAAATATTGATTTTGACCTCACTAATTTGTGGGTCACTAAAAGATTGATTCGCACTGTCCTGTGCGATCGACTCTGCTTTTTGTTGCAGGTTTTCAAAGGTGATTAATCCATTACTAATGACATCAAGTTGATAGGTTACCAAACGCGTTTTAGCCTCAACACGAGGTGCGATCGTGCCCAACACAACTGAAGTTACAAGCAGGAAAAATAGGCTTCTCATAGCGATACCGAAAATTAGAGACTATATAGAACTTGGTCAATCAAACTCTGCTTGAAAATTGGATGAACCTCAACTGACATTGGGAGTGAAAAACTTGAGATTTCAATCATTACTTCTTGAATCTGAAAGTTTTTGATGAGCTTGGATTTAAGTTGCCTTAATAAATGGTCCCGATCGGAACTATCTAAATCTGCTTTGACTTGGATTTTGAGGCAAAGGACAGTCGTCTCTCGAGTAAGAGACCAAATCTGCAAAGTCTCTACCTCCTTCACATCCTGAAAGTCTGCAATAAATTTATGAACCTCCTGTAGATCTACTGATTTCGGGGCATATTGAAGAAGAACATCGAGGCTTTCCTTGATCAAAGGAATCGTACTAAAGAGTGTTAAACCTGCCACCATGAATGCGATACAGGTATCAATCCAAAAGCAGTGCCAGAGATGAATACTAATTCCCGCAATCAGCGCACCAACAGAACCGACAAAATCAGAAGCAATGTGTAAAACAACTGCTCTTAGATTTAAGTCATCTCGACCACTTTTGCTGAGCGTAATCAGGTTAAAGCCGTTGACAAGCAAACCCACGATCGACCCGAAAAGCATGGGAACGCTCAAAATATTCTGAGGTATCTGCCAGCGGGAGAAGCTCTCATAAATAATCCAAATGGAAATCCCAAGTAGACTCAAGCCATTTAGGAATGCGGCTATAACTTCTAGCCGATGGTGCCCAAATGTTGCCCGATCGTCCGCTGGTCTTCGTGCTAGAGCGATTGCTAACAACGTTAGGGCCAATGCAAAAACGTCCGAAAACAAATGACCAGCATCAACTTGAAGCGTCAAGCTTCCACTCCAGTGTCCAACAACCCACTGACTTAGACAGAAAATGGTAACGACTATCAGAGAGGTTCTAACAGCTTGCAATTTTCCATCGGGATTGCTACTGACAGAATGCTGTACACCACAAAAACAAGATGGCATCAAAAATGTATCAAAGCCAAACCATGAGTTTCGACCCGTAACCGCCATGCGATACCACCACTTTGGAATGCTGATTATACTGAGTGGACTAGTCTTAGAAATTCAATCTTTGCAATCTCTTACCTGACAGAATTACTTAGACGCTATCAGACTAGCCCTAGAGTTTGCGTTAAGAGGGGATTAAACGTAAGTAAATTTAAGGAGATAGGACGAATGGCCTCTAATTCTTAACTATCTGTTAATCAAATAGCAGCCCTCTCCTATTTCTCTTTACCAAATCTATAGGTTTAGATGATGATGTCTTAATCTCACCCTTGTATTGTTTAGTTGTTTGGCCGAAATCCTGAATATCAGTAGACTTTCAGCTTGTGTATCTTGATCCGTATCGTTATTTGCAATTTCTTGCTCTCAACCTAGTACTTGGCTCACATTAATTATGGCTTCTAAGATTTTTAACCGTTCTTCTTTGATGTTCAGTGCGATCGCCTCGATCGTTGCTGTCTCTGGTCTTGCACCTACTGCACAAGCGCAAATCAAAGCCGATGGTTCTAGCACCGTTTTCCCTTTGACCGAACGTGCTGCATCTGATTTTCAAAAGTCTTCCGGTAAAAAGGTGACCGTTGGAGTTTCAGGAACTGGTGGTGGTTTTAAGAAATTTTGCAAAGGCGAGACTGACATCTCGAATGCATCCCGTCCAATTCTTGAAAAAGAACTAAAAGCTTGCCGTGATGCCGGAGTCAAGTTTATTGAAATTCCGATCGCAATGGATGCCCTAACGATCGTTGTAAATCCTAGCAATCCTGTTAGTGACATCAGCACTGGCGACCTGAAAAAAATCTGGGACACCGGAAGCAACATCAAAAAATGGAACGAGGCTAACAGCAGCTTCCCAGATTTGCCCATCAAGCTCTTTGGACCCGGTGCTGACTCCGGAACCTTTGACTATTTCACTGAAGCCATCAACGGTAAAGCAAAACAAAGCCGCACCGACTTCACCGGAAGCGAAGATGACAATGTATTGGTCCAAGGTGTCAGTCGCGACAAAAATGCTATGGGTTACTTTGGATTTGCCTATTATCAAAAGAACCAAGGCCGCCTGAAAGCACTTTCTGTTAACGGTGTTGCACCAAGCCTACAGAATGTGACTAATGGAACCTACCGTCCGTTGTCTCGTCCACTCTTTGTTTATGTCAATGCAGAGAAGCTCAAGAACAATGGTGACTTGCGGACCTTCCTTGATGTATACCTGAATGGTGCCACTGAGATTAACAATAAAGTTGGTTATTTGCCTCTTCCTGTCTATATCTATAATGTAGGTAAAAAGCATCTCTCTGAAGGTAAGACAGGGACACGGTTTGGCGGGAAAGAGCCGACCAATTTGAAGATTGCTGACCTAGCAAACATGCAGCCAAAAGACTAGTTGTGAATTTTGGATTTCGGGGATAGTCTATGTAGATTTTCTTCGAGATCCAAATCTTTTCGATTTCTTAACAAAGTACTCTCTTGACATGACAATTTCTTCTCTCTCAGAGGCGATCGCTGCTCCTCCCCGGAAACAGGTGATTCGACGGTTGAAGGAACGGTTCATAGAATCGGTCCTATTTTTGTGCGCATTTTCTTGCGTGGCAGTAACGATCGCCATTATGGTGATTTTAGGTACAGAGTCTATTGGACTGTTTAAGACTGTTTCGCTTTGGGAGTTTTTCACGGGAACTGAGTGGGCACCGCTATTTGAACCCGCTAAATATGGGATTTTGCCATTGGTTTGTGGGACAGTAACAACGAGTGCGATCGCATTGTTTGTTGCAATTCCAATCGGAACAACGATCGCATTATTTCTAAGTGAATTTGCCTCACAAAAGGTACGGGTTTGGGTAAAGCCAATTTTAGAAATTCTAGCGGGTGTTCCAACGGTCGTTTACGGTTATTTTGCTCTACTATTTGTCACGCCACTATTGCAAATCGTATTACCTGATTTGCCAGGATTTAATATGTTGGCAGCAGGTTTAGTCATGGGGATCATGATCGTTCCTCAGATTAGTTCCATGAGTGAGGATGCAATGCGATCGGTCCCCGACGAATTACGAGAAGGCTCCTATGCCGCAGGCGCGACAAAACTACAAACTGCTTGGAATGTTGTATTTCCCGCTGCATTTTCTGGGGTGTCTTCTTCTTACATTTTGGGCATTTCTCGTGCTGTAGGTGAGACCATGATTGTATCGATCGCAGCGGGATTACAGCCGACTATATCGTTTAATCCGATGGATTCAGCGGCAACGATGACAGCCTATATTGTGCAGGTGAGTTTGGGTGACTTACCCCATGGCTCCACAGGCTATCAAACAATTTTTGCAGTGGGCTTTCTCTTAGTCTCAATGACATTGATCTTTAATACGATCGGTCATTGGTTAAAACGCCGCTATCGCGAACAATATTAGCTAAAAATTAGCCAAAAATATTATATAGTTCTTGCTATTTTATTTTCCGTACTATTTCAATAATGGACCTGTCCAATGGCAACTTCTATCTCGTCACCATCCTCATCAACCCCTCTTTCCCCTATCCAATTGTCGGTTATTCAACGAAAGCGTCGGAGTAATCTATTTTCAGCAGCAGGGATAGTATCAATCCTGATCGCCCTGATGACGCTAATCGCACTAGTTCTACAATTGTTTATTCAAGGACTACCCAAGCTTAATTGGCAATTTCTAACATCTTTTGCAGATCCGGAAGCTAGTTTGGCAGGGGTATTGGCGGCCTTAGTGGGAAGTTGTTTGGTCATGTTGGTGACAGCAGCGACAGCGGTTCCAGTAGGAATTGGAGCGGGGCTGTATTTAGAAGAGTATGTCACACGAAATAAATTTTCAGCTCTAATTGAAATTAATGTAACCAATCTAGCCGGGGTGCCATCTATTGTTTATGGACTCTTGGCGTTGGGATTATTTAAATACTACTTCAGCCTTGGAGAAAGCATTCTAACAGCGGGATTAACGCTAGCACTATTGGTCTTGCCCGTAGTGATTGTCGCCACCAGAGAATCCGTCCGGGCCATTCCCAGTTCTCTCAGAGAAGCCACCTATGCGATGGGTGCAAGCAAATCCCAAATGGTCTTCGATCATTTATTACCCTATGCCTTTGGCAATATCCTGACGGGCGTGATCATCGGCTTGTCACGGGCGATCGGTGAAACGGCTCCTCTAGTGACAATAGGCGCACTCACCTTCATTGCGTTTCTACCAGAATCCCCCATCCAGTCAAGCTTCCCCTTTATCTCATTTGAATGGTTGAAAGCGCCCTTTACGGTTCTACCCATTCAAATGTTTAACTGGGTTTCTCGACCAGAATCAGAATTTCAAGTGAACGCCGCCGCCGCCGGAATTGTGCTACTTAGTTTAACGCTAATGATGAATTCGATCGCCATCTATTTACGCTATCGAATTCAGAAAAGCCTGAAATGGTAGCAGTATCTCAAATTTTCGGTTCTTTATTCTGAATTCTAAAAGCATCATGATTAACATAGATTCCCCAGTCTCTCCAGCTCCTCCCAAGGTAGAAGTCTCGAATTTAAACTTCTACTATGGCGATAAACATGCTATCAAAAACGTCAATCTCACTTTGCCTACGAACAAAATTACGGCCTTAATAGGTCCATCGGGTTGTGGGAAAACGACGTTGCTACGATGCTTTAACCGTATGCATGATCTCTATGACGGAAATCGCTATGAAGGCGAAATAGTTTTAGATGGCCAGGTGAATATCTTGTCGCGGCGCATCGATCCGATCGAAGTGCGGATGCGGGTCGGCATGGTATTTCAGCGACCTAATCCATTCCCGAAAAGCATCTTTGAAAATGTCGCCTATGGGTTACGGGTGCGGGGCGAAAAGAACAAATCTTTCATTGCAGATAAAGTAGAAGAAGCATTGAAAGCATCCGCTCTTTGGGATGAAGTGAACGATCGGCTCAAAGATATGGCATTTAATCTTTCGGGCGGTCAACAGCAACGCCTCTGCATTGCCCGTGCATTAGCAACGGACCCGGAACTGATTCTATTTGATGAACCGACCTCTGCCCTAGACCCGATCGCAACCCGAAATATTGAGGAATTAATGGATGGACTGAAAAAACAAGTGACAATTTTAATTGTGACGCACAGTATGCAGCAAGCAGCCCGTCTTTCTGATTACACTGCTTTTATGTATTTGGGCGAGATGCTGGAATGCGATCGGACAGAGGTCATTTTCAAACATGCCGCGCAACTCCGAACTCGCGATTATGTCTCGGGTCAATTTGGTTAATTCTGTTGAATCAAATCAGTTCTGTGTTGTTCAATCTGTTGTTTGAGTTTGTTATTCAATCCTTTCTTCACTAGTACCCACCATGACCCAACTTACTCCCCCCCCTGAAACCAAAAATCCGATATCTGAATTCACAGTTGGCGATCTCGAACCGATCAATACGAAGCAAGAATCAGAAGACTTTCAACAAGTTAAACAACCGATTGTACTAGGCTCACTAAAGAATGCTTTTCGTCCCATTCTATTCACTGCCTTAGGTCTTCATGGTTTGCTACTATTTGTACCGTTGAGCAGTGAGACTCAGGTCAAACCAAAAGAAACCGCCGAACCTGTCAAGCTCAAGCGCTTGAGTGATAAGGTTTTGGTTAAATCTATGCCCAAGGTCAAAGTCACTACCACAGCGAAGCCCACACTCCCGAAAGTTACGGTGGCATCCAGTAATCCGATCGTCATCAAATCAACCGAGACCCCACCCGAACTGCCAAAGGAAGAGAAGAAGACACCCGACGAGAAGAAGCCCGACGAGAAGAAGCCTGAAAAAAATACGTCCGATAAGCCTAGTGATAAAGGTCAAGATCCATCTAAGGTTGACCCAAAGAAAGCCACAACTGATGCGAAAGATGCATCTAAATTGGATGCAGAATCTCAAAAATTTGAAGGGGTAATTGCAGGACTTAGAAAGGCACTAAATCCTGATGAGGCGGAAGCTGAGGCTGATGCAGGTTTATTAGATGATCCAGCGCCTTTCTTTAGTGTAAAACCTTCTCCACAGGGAAATACATTGATTTCTAATCAAGATGTGGAGGATGTGGCAACAAGTTTGAAAGGACAGTTCACTGAAAAATTTATAAAAAAGGGGGACTATGGCGGCGGCGAACTGTATGAAGCAAAAGTGGGCAACACGCTTCGTTACATCAGTTTAATCAAAGCTAATTCTGGCAAGAGCGTAATGGTCTTTCTCTGGGAAAAGTCACCGATCTAATTCAAGAGCAGGCGACTCCGATCGGCATAATGCTGAATAGATACTAAACAAGACTTTATCCGTTTCATTACCAAACGTTAACCGAATCTTGCTTCTCTGAGAACTGATCGTGGGGAATAATAATAGAGTGCTGTACTGTATGGATCGTATTCTTTAATGATTGCTTTTATTGTTAAGCGTGGCTCCATACAAACGTTGGGACTAATCTTATTGGGGTTTAGTTTAGTTGGCTGCGATCGATCGCTAGATCTGAAAACGACGGAAACTAAGCTCAAAGAAGAACTCATAAAGCAAGGCGTGGGTTCTCTGAAGCAGGTGAGTTGCCCAGAAGTTTTGCCTTCGGGTAAAGCATTTACTTGTACTGGGATTTTTGAATCGGGGATTGGGTTTGCAATTCCGGTCCAGCACCAAGAAGACGGCGACAAACTCAAGGCCGAGATTCCCAGTATCAAAGGAATGCTGAATATGGATCAAGTCCTGAAGACAATTCGAGAAGAATTGAAAATGGGCGAAGGTGAAACGATCGATTGTGCGGTGAGTTTGCCCTATCGAATGGTGACATTGGGCAGTACGTTTGAATGCACACTGATGGCGACGACTGAGGGTTCTCCTGTGCCGGACAAGCTTAAGGGCTTAGATGAAGGTGGGGTGGGTAAAGAGAATAAACTTCCTCTACCTGCGGTCAAAGAACCAGACAAGATTGAGATCGCGATCGTTTCTTCAGGGGATGTCACTTGGCAACGAATGGTAGCGGCGGCTCCCGGATCTACGAAGCTGGGAGATTCGGTTAAATCAAATGAAAAACCAGCGGCAGAAGCTCCTGAAAAGCGTTCTAACTCTGCACCCATTGCCCCTGAGAAAAAGACAACTCCACCAGCGGATTCTGGTGATGTGCCCTACGACTCCTAACCCTTATTTCTGAAATCATTCATAGGAATTAGTAATTATGTCTACATTGTTTGAAACCGCCGTCAAAGGTGGACCCACCATGATTCCTATGGGGCTATTGTCTGTTGCAACCGTAGCTTCTGGAATCGATCGTGCCATTTTTTGGTTTAATCTTTATCGCACTGAAGATCAAATAGCCCACCGAATTTTAGCAGCAGCACGCTACAGCTTGGCTGATGCCAATCAATTAGCCAAGGAAGCTGGAGCGCAGCCGATCGCTCGTTTTATGCAAGCTTCTTTAAAACTTGTGAATCCCACCCCTGAGACTTTTCGCCTTGCTATGGAAACAGCAAGCGAACATGAATTTGAAAAGATGGAAAAGGGAAATAAGCTGCTGGAAACTGCTGTAGCATTAGGCCCACTTCTAGGGCTGCTAGGAACTGTAACAGGTCTTATGGCAACGTTTGCTAGTTTGGATAGCAGTGCAGCTGGAGGGGTGGATACTGGGAAAACGGCAGCCGGGATTGGGGAAGCGCTGACAACGACAGCAGCCGGGATGATTCTGGCTATTATTGCAATGCTGATCCTAAGGGTTTGTGTCTCGTTTGCCTCACAGCAGTTGAGCTATTTTGCTAAAGTCGGCGGTGAATTAGAGCTGATCTATCGTGAATGCTGGCATGAACCTCGTATGGAAGAGCAGGCAAGAGCAAGGGCTTCTCTGGAACATCAATATTACGATGCATCTAGAAGTGAATTCACGAATCAATCCGAACCTAGGGATGAAGCCAGAATTCAGCATTGATCTAGTGTTGAGTTGCTTAGGAAATTGAATAGGAGAGAATTATTATGGGATTACGAAATCGCCGTCGGGCAGCCACTCCCGTTCCGGAGCCAAATTTGGTGCCAATGATGGATGTAGTGGTTACGATTTTAATTTTTTTCGTACTGGCCTCTATGGCTCCGAAGGCAAAGATGATTAAAAACGTCGCGCTGCCCAGTGCGGACAAAGGAAAGGTCGAAGAAACATTGCCCGATCCATTGGTGATTGGGATTAATAAGCAAGGCCAAACTATGGTGGAGAACCAGCCGATTGATGATCTGGCAATGGGGCAAAAGGTGGTGGAGTATTTGAATAAGAATGCAAAAGGGGCGGTTGTTCTTAAAGCTGATAAGGGTTTGCAATATGAACAAGTGGTAAAGAAACTTGGAGTATTGAGAGATGTGGGCGGCGATCGGGTTTCGCTGGCGTTGGAATGAAGAATTAGAATTAGTTTTCGGTTTCAGACTCTTTCGATCGATTCCTACTCCCCTCCATAACTCCAGTGCTCAATCGGCTTACTCTGATGTTCTTCCGTCAAGATTTCCATAATTTAAGCCAATTACTATTCAAGCGCCGCTGACCAATAGGTAGCCTATGATTAGGGCGTAGAAATGAGACAGGCTGACTTGAGGAGGAAATGAGATGACTGGGACGACGATCGCTTGGTTGATGATTGCCGCGACAATGGTGGTGGCCTATTTGTTGGGATCCTTTCCGACGGGCTACCTCGTTGCAAAATATAAAGGAATTGACATTCGTAAGGTTGGATCAGGGTCGATCGGTGCAACTAATATTCTCCGAACTCTCGGCAAAAAGGCTGGAGCTGCTGTGATGATGTTGGATATTCTGAAGGGCGTACTGGCTGTGTATGCCGTGTATTGGCTATACATATCGTTTTTTGGTGAGACTATTTGCCGCTTAGACGAAGGTACCCGCGCCGCAATCGCAGACGTGGCTAATGCCGTACGAGCCGGAGATAATTCCGCTATCGTCACATTCGGTAATTCCGAGGCTGGCTTATGTCTCGACCTAGCGCTATATCAGCCTTGGATTGCAGTTGGTGCTGCCATTTTTGCGATTTTGGGTCATAGCAAATCCGTATGGCTTGGGTTTAAAGGTGGCAAATCCGTGGCCACCAGCTTAGGGGTGCTGTTGGCGCTGAACCCGATCGTTGGCTTGGGAACCTTAATTGTTTTTGCTCTGACGGCAGTGATTACTAAAATTGTCTCCATAAGCTCAATTTTGGGCGCGATCGCTACCATGATTTTGATGCTGGTCCTACGGCAGCCCTTGGCTTATCAGCTTCTTGCTCTCGTGGGTGGAACCTACGTTATTTGGTTGCACCGGGCAAACATTGCGCGATTGCGTAACGGCACCGAACCTAAAATTGGTAAAAAAATCAATCTGTCTTAATTTATTGCCTGCACAATTTATTGCCTGTACATCGCCTATCGTTGACAAATTTAAAGAAGACGATCATCAATGGAACTCATCGGGACCATCGTCCTCCCGTATACTGAATTAATACCCCTAGTTATGGGGGAATGAAACATCAATTTCGGGAGCGATACTCGTGGCAAAGCCCGCAAAATATCTAGTCATTGGATCATTGGAAGCCTACAGTGGTAAATCTGCCGCCATTATTGGTGTCACTGATCAGCTTGCTCGTAAAGGGCTGGATATTGGTTACGGTAAGCCTATCAGCGGAGATAGCACTAACCCCGATACTGAAGATAAGGATGTCTCATTCTTAGCCGAGACCCTTGGCCTGCCCGCCGATCGGATTTTGCCCACTGTTTTAGAATTAGACGGCGGCGAGACCATTCGTAAGCGGATTCGGCAGGTCGATACGACCGATTACCTGACCCAACTCCAGCAAATAGCCGCCCAACAGTCCGGCGATCTGGTTATCTTGGAAGGGGCAGGAACTTTGGAAGATGGCCGATTGTTCGGGTTATCCACTATGGAAATGGCGGATGCGATCGATGCCTCCGTGCTATTGGTGGCGCGCTACCATTCGATACAGGTGTTAGATGGGCTGTTGGCGGTCAAGCTTCGGCTGGGCGATCGGCTCTTGGGTGTAATTCTTAATGATGTCAGTTCGTCTCAACTTGCCTCGATTCAGGATGAAATCAAGCCCTTCTTAGAATCTCAAGGCATTCAAGTATTCGGTGTTTTGCCCAGCAGCACTCTTCTGCGCAGTGTTACCGTTGCTGAACTCGCCCAGCAGCTTAAGGCTGAGGTGTTGTGTCGGCCAGACCGATTAGATCTGTTGGTGGAAAGCTTGGTGATTGGGGCAATGAATGTTAGTTCTGCATTGCGTTATTTCCGTAAGCGGCATAACAAAGCTGTCGTCACGGGCGGCGATCGGGAAGATCTCCAACTGGCGGCCCTCGAAACCTCGACCCAATGTTTGATTCTGACGGGGCACCTGGCTCCCACCGATCAAATTTTGCGTCGTGCCGAAGAAATGGAAGTACCGATTCTGTCCGTCGATCTCGACACCTTGACCACCGTTGAAATTGTCGAACACTCGTTCAATCAAGTTCGCCTGCATGAACCCGTCAAAGTTCACTGTGTCCGCGAAATGTATGCGGCACATCTAGACAGCGATCGGCTTCTCACGGCCCTAAATCTCACCGCCTAAATTCCTAAATTCCTAAAAATTCCTATGACCTTGACGATCGGTAGTCCCGCTCCCCTGTTCACATTGCCCGATTCAAATGGCAATCTTATTTCATTAGAATCGCTTCAGGGGAAATGGGTCGTTCTGTACTTTTATCCTCGCGACAACACTCCCGGCTGCATCAAAGAAGCCGTTGGGTTCCGAGATTTACAAGCTGAGTTCACAGCCAAAAATGCTGTCATCTACGGTGTGAGTACGGACAATGCCGCATCCCATAACAAGTTCATCACCAAACTCAGCCTACCGTTCCAGCTTCTAATTGATGAAGGGGGTGCAATGTCTGTTGGTTATGAAAGTTATGGACTTAAGAAATTTATGGGCAAGGAATTTATGGGCACCATTCGCAATACCGTACTGATTGCGCCCGATGGAACCATTTCTAAGTTCTATAAAAAAGTTAAACCCGAACTGCATCCTGCCCTTGTTTTGCAAGATATTCCTTAAATTAGGGAGATATCATTTCTCCTCCTAACCCATGAAACGAGTTTTGCACTTTCTAAAAAATGCGATGGGTGTTATTTTCCGACACCCCGTTACTGGAACTAGCATCATCGCAAAACTCCCCGATGGCCGCATTGCCATGTTGCGCCGCCGAGACAATGGGTTGTGGAGTCTACCTGGTGGAATTGTGGATTGGGGTGAGGATCTGCCGACTGTTGTAAAACGTGAGTTAATGGAAGAGACGGGCTTGGAGGTGACGAAGATTTGTCGCTTGGTGGGAGTATATTCGGACTTCGATCGGGATCCTCGAATGCACTCAATTTGTGTTGTGGTCGAAGTCGAGGCCACGGGTTCGATGAATGTGAGTGATCCGTTAGAGGTGATGGAGGTGCAAGCCTTTTATCCGGAGGCGATGCCTTTAGGGAAGCTTTCCCACGATCACGATCGGCAATTGCGGGATTATTTCAATGGTTTAACGACTTTGGCATGACGGTTGTCTAAGGTGTAGCTTAAAATAACTCTAGTATCGGGATTGACTAGAAATGATGGCCCCTTCCAATCTGGAATCAAATATTGATGACGCAGCGATCGCCGATCGAAATGCAGCCATTATGGCACTCGATAATGACTCGAATCTGACGCAAGATTCCATGTTTGATGATAATTCGGACGACGATTCAGACGATTCAGACGATCTGGAAATGTCATTGTTTGATCATTTGGAAGAATTACGTCAACGGATTTTTTATTCGTTGGGTGCCGTGGGTATTTGTATTGCGGGATGCTTTACTCAGGTCAAACCGATCGTCAAACTTTTGGAAGTTCCTGCGCAGGGCGTTAAGTTCTTGCAATTGTCACCGGGCGAATTCTTTTTTGTTTCCATCAAAACAGCGGGCTATGCGGGGTTGACGCTTTCGGCCCCGTTTATTCTTTATCAAATTGTGGCCTATGTCACCCCCGGTCTGACTCGAAAAGAAAAGCGGTTTATCGCTCCGGTGATGTTCGGGTCCAGCTTTTTGTTTTTAGCTGGATTGGCATTTTCATACTTTGCGTTAATCCCTGCTGCCTTGAATTTCTTTGTCTCCTACGGCGAAGATGTGGTGGAGCAGGCTTGGTCAATTGATAAGTATTTTGAATTTGTTTTGTTATTAATGTTTAGTACGGGGTTGGCGTTTCAGATTCCGATCGTTCAGGCGCTGTTGGGCTTTTTGGGCGTGGTGTCCTCGAAACAAATGTTGTCGGCTTGGCGTTATGTTTTAGTCGGTGCGGCGGTCTTGGGTGCGGTGATTACGCCCTCAACGGATCCGCTGACCCAGAGTTTGTTGGGTGGAGCGGTGTTGGCGCTCTATATGGGCGGTGTAGTTTTGGTTAAGTTGCTTGGCAAATAATTCGCTCATCTGTCCTTTTTCATTGTCTGTCTAGGATGCTTGAACTTAAGTTATTGTTTTTTAAATAGGATGAAGGTGAATTTATGGTTAGTGAGATTAGTTCGCGTCCAAAGAACGTTCTGGGAACTGAGTTGCGATGTTGCTGTACTGCTCCTGTGACTGGGTTTTATCGAGATGGTTTTTGTCAAACGGGTCCGATGGATCATGGCAGTCATACGGTTTGTGCGCAGGTGACATCTGAGTTTTTGGCCTTTTCAAAGTCTCGTGGCAATGATTTGTCTACGGCGATTCCGGCCTATCAGTTTCCAGGGTTAAAGGCGGGCGATCGCTGGTGTCTTTGTGTTTCGAGATGGCAAGAAGCATTTTTGGCAGGGGTTGCACCCTTGGTGATGCTAGAGGCTTGTCATGAGAAGGCTTTGGAGGTTGTGAATTTGGATGATTTGAAGGGATTTGCGATCGATAGTTGAGATTTTTGAGAGGGTCGTTAGGATTCACACTCACACAATCAATTATTGAGAGTTAATTGGACCGTAGCCGTGCGATCGCCCATTTTCATTCCTATCGAGCCAATCTCTCAAATCATCTAAATTATTAAAATCTAACAAAGTCTCAGCTAAAATTCCGATCTCGGCGATCGGTAGTAGTTGAATGCGATCGGTGAAATCATCAGGCAGAATTCCAACACAGCGGGTCAATTGTCGGAGAATGAGCGATCGTTGTCCTTCTTCTCGTCCTTCTTTTTTTCCTTCCTCTCTAGAGGTGTCTACAACATTATTCATATCACGGTAGTACTTAAGACTATTTTGGTAGCCATCTTGTTCAACGCGTGAAAAATTGGCAATCTCTGCGACTTCAAATAGTTGGCTAAAAATACTGTCTTGGAGCAGATCAGGCCGATCGGTTAACTCGGCCAAATGTTTAAGAAGAAAAAGCCACTTATCGCGACGACTTTCTAACTCATTGATAGATTTAGTGAATTTAGGCAATTCAATATAAATAAATTTGAGTTTTTCATAAAACACGTCACAATGTTGATTTTTGAGTTCAACAACATGAACAATAGTGTCGTCATGCTTGTGATCATCAAAGACAAAATCTAAAATGCCCACGGTATAAACTGGACTCAGTTTAAAATTCCACTCACCTTTAAGCGCCTGTTCCTGAATCGGAAAGGTTGAATAATAAACGCTTCGGTCCTTGAAAAAATTCTGCTTTGCTTTCTGGATTTCTACAATGAACCGTTCACCATTTTGCGCTTGACAGTAAATATCAAAAATTGCTTTACGTTCAATTGGGATGCTTCCTAAATTCTCATTATTTTTGAATGAGAGATCTTTGATTTGATGGTGAGGGGGGAGAAGTGTGTTGAGAAAATCGATCAGCAAGTCTTTGTTTGGCTCAGTCCCGAAGACACGTTTAAAGCCAAAATCTGTGAGTAAGCTGATGTATTTATCTTGGAGGTACATGGCAATCGATCGATAAATGCTTAGTCTCTACTATAGAATATGCTGCTTCTAGCTGCCATTTGAGATGTTCATCACCAATTTTAGGATTGAACTGATCGCACAATTCCATCAACCAGTCCTTCTAAGGTATATTCCGTCGCCTCCACATCAACCCGCCCTAATAATTCTTGGCAGGTTTTTGACGTTTGGGGACCGATCGACGCAATACAAATATTTTTCAAAATCGCAGGCCAATCTGGCTCGATCGCTGACTGGACCAATTGATAAAAATGCTGCACTGTTTTAGAACTCGCAAAAGTTACGATCGTAATCTGGCCTGATTTTAAAGCATCGATCGCCACTGGGTCTGCCGTGGTGGGACAGCCAGATTGATAAGCCGCGACCTCACAAACTATCGCTCCAGCATTGCTAAATGACTTGACTAATAATTCACGGCCACCCGATTCGACGCGAGGAAAGAGAAGTTTTAAGCCCACGAGCGAAGTTGGGAAATGGTCAATCAATGAATCTGCGATAAATTCAGGCGGCGTAAAGTCTGGAGTGAATCCCCGTGCTTTTAAAGATTTAGCAGTTTTCTTGCCGACGACTGCAATTTTACAGTTTGCCAATGTTCGTAAGTCCCGGCCTTGTAAAATGAATCTGCTGAAGAAATAATCTACTGCATTAGCTGAGGTTAAAACCAACCAATCATAAGTTTGAATCTCTGCAATCGCCTGATCTAATTCACCCCAATCGGACGGCGGAAAAATTTCTAAGGTTGGCATTTCGACTATTTTTGCTCCCTGTTCAATTAGTAGGTTTGAAAATGTAGTAGATTGCTCCACCGATCGGGTCACCAGAACAGTATGAGCACTCAGAGATTTGGTCATTAATAATGTTGAATTATCACTTAAATATAGGTCAGAAGAATCTAAGTTGGACGTTGTATTAGACAATAGGTCTGAGGAATCTTGTACTCTATCTAAGGGCAACAAAAACTCACGTAACCGCACAACTTCGCCGATGACAATAATGCAGGGTGACAACGATTCCCCTTTTGTAATTTGCATAATGCTTCCCAACGTTCCCACCCAAACCCGTTGTTCTGGCTGACCTGCCCATCGAATAATCGCGATCGCAGTCTCTGTGGATCGCTCTTGACGCACTAACGCACTAACAATTTGAGGGAGCGATCGTGCGCCCATTAAAATAACTAATGTATCCAATGGTGCGAATATTGCCCAATCAATAGTGTCTGGTTCATGGGCACTCAACACTGTGAAACTTCGACTCAATACCGCATCTGTTAAAGGAATACTTGCAAATAATGGAGCTGCGATCGCGGATGAAATTCCTGGGATCACTTCATAGTTAATGCCTGCATCTTTTAGCGCTTGAATCTCAGAGGTTGTCCGCCCAAAGATAAATGGATCACCTGTTTTTAGCCGGATTACGCAAGCTTTACCAACACAAGCGTTAACTAGAATTCGATCGATTTCTGGTTGTTTAAGACTAGGTTGGCCACCCCGTTTTCCAACATCAATTCTATCGCAATCTAATGGCAATAAATCCAATAGATCTTGGTCTATTAATGCGTCAAAAACAACGACATTGGCGCGCTTGAGTAATTCATAGCCTTTAACTGTCAAGTAATCAACAGTTCCACAGCCGCAACCTAGGAGATAGACAATACACTCCATACCCTTCTCCATTTAAGTCCTAGAATGGTAGTCAATCTGTTTAAGAGGGTGTTTGAAACGTCATTTCATGGATATCAAAAGACCCTCTTAATTTTTGGAACAGGGGGAGCCGCAACAGGTGGAACAGGGCCAGGTGGCTCCGGGGCGATCGGGTCTGGGTCGCGGATGGCAGGGGGAATATAGGGTTCTGGGTCGCGGGAGGGAAGGGGTGGTTTAACAGGCGCAGGATCTGGCTTGTAGCGTTCAGGTGGCGCAACATTTTGGACAGGAGGGGTTGGTTCGTAGTTAGGACTACTGCTGTTTGAATTGGGGGATGCTTCGGATTCCGATACCGAGTCACGACGTTTAGATTGTTTGGTTTCTTCGACTGGCCGATCGCGCCAGTCACTTTTCTCGGGTGTAGAGGGCACATTCTTCGAGTAGGACTTGTTGGGAGTAACTTTTTTGGCTTTGATGGTGCCTTTACGATCATCGAGATCCTTCGGCAGTTCAGCGAACTTCTCCTCGGGCATTCCCTTAATCACTTTCCGCATAAACTGACCCCAAGTCGCTGCCGCTGTACCACTGCTTCCGGCTGTCGGTGCGCTGTCGTCGTTGCCCAGCCACACGCCTGCAACCATTTGGGGAATGTAACCCACAAACCATAGATCTCTAGCTTGTTCTGAAGTTCCAGTTTTTCCAGCCACCGCCCGATCGGGTAAGGCCGCTGGAGATCCGGTGCCGTTATTGACTACGCCTTGCATCATCCAAGTCGTAATCGCCGCCGACTCTGCATCCATCACCTGTTCCGACTCATATTTTGCTTTATAAATCTCTTTGCCCTTGTTATCGACAATACGAGTGATGGCGTGAGATTTGATATGTTGACCTTTGGCCGCAAACATACCGTAGCTACTGGTGAGTTCTAAAAGATTGACCTCATAGGCTCCCAGTGCCAGAGAATAGGTGTCCTGCATGGGAGATTCGATGCCCGCTCTTTTGGCGAGATCTATCACGGGTTCAAATCCCACGTCTAGCAAAATTTTTACCGCAACGACATTAACGGATTTGGTCAGGGCCGATCGCATATCCAGCGTTCCACCAGAATATTTTCCGCCATAATTTTTAGGTTCATAACCATCCACCACATAAGGCGCATCCAGATATCCCCGATAAGGCGAAAATCCAGCCGCAATTCCCGCGCCATAAACAAAGGCTTTGAACGTGGAGCCGGGTTGACGTTGAGCTTGGGTTACGCGGTTAAACTGACTTTCTTTGTAATAGTCGTAACCGCCCACCAAAGCCCTAATTTCACCATTACGAGGGTCGATCGCCACTAATGCTGCCTGCTCAAATCCCTGACCCGGACCATCGAGCTTAATCGTTTCCTGAATCGCTTCTTCTGCTGCTTTTTGCCATTCAGGATTCAATGTCGTCTCGACGGTCAAGCCGCCATATTCCAAAATATCTTTGGAGACATATTTAGGAAGCTCTTGCTGGACATAAGACGTGAAATAAGGGCTATTGCTGTAGAGGTACTTGGGAGTTTCAGGTTTTAGGGTAATCGCTTCCGATCGGGCTTTACTCGCTTCATTAGCGCTGATAAACCCTTGTTCAAGCATCCGTTCAAGCACAATATCTCGACGAATTTTAGCGACATCTGCATTCACAATTGGCGAATAATCACTCGGGGCTGGGGGCAATCCCGCAATCATCGCCGACTCACCCAAGGTCAACTCACTGACGGGTTTACTGAAATAGACCCATGCTGCGTCGCCCACACCATAGGCTTCAGAACCTAGGTAGACCATGTTGAGATATTTTTCGAGGATCTTATCTTTACTAACTTCGCGCTCTAGCTTCTGAGCTAACATCGCCTCACGAATCTTGCGGATCAGACTGCGATCTTGGTTCAAAAATACCATCCGAGCAAGTTGCTGGGTCAAGGTACTACCGCCTTCGAGCATTTCCCCTTTGGACACATTTCGTCCGATCGCTCGCATCAATCCCAAATAATCCACACCCTGGTGCTGATAAAACCGACGATCTTCTGCGGCAATAAAGGCATTAATAACTTGCTTTGGTAGCTTGTCGAGGGGCAATTTGTCACGAGTTGCAGGTCCAGTTTGCAAAATTGCCGTTCCGTCCATCGCCTTCACGGTCAGCGTCCCAGGACGAACAAATGCGCTAAAACTACTAATCTCCGGCAGTTCGCTTTCAATTGTCCAGTAACCATAGGTCAAACCGCCCAACCCAACAAACAAAAAAGCTAATGCTACTTGGTTTCGCGTTTTCCTAAGCGGACGGGGAAATTTATCTTTGACCTGTTCCCACAAATCACCTGCGCCATATTTCAAGTGCGATAGCTTAGGCGATAAAGTGCGCCGAGTCCGCCGCGATCGACGCACAGGAGGCTCTGTCTCATCGGGAGAGTCCGTATTCGATGACTTCTTAAAGCGGTTAAAGTCGAACTTGACCACGAGAGGATTCCTAATAGATAGCGATGCAAATAATTAATCGTCGTAACACTGACAATACTTGGAAGTATTAAGGAGAAAGGACGTTTTGTCAAAGCCCTCTTAAGAATTTAAAACTAAAAAACAAAGAATCCGATCGGGAAAGTTAAGTAATCGGACCCTTTATTTTTGAATAACCGCCTAAATGTGAGGCAATGTGAGGCTTAGATAACAGAATGGCCCAACGCAATTCCGGTCACCAACATGCCCAACACCAAAAACGGCTGCGCACTAGCTTGATATTTCACGTCGTTTTTAACGGGGTCACGGAGAAAATACATATCCTGAAATGTAATTTGCGGAATGATAAACAAGATCAAAATTGTGGCGTATAAGTTTTGGTGGACACTAATTAAGTAGGCCGCCATCAATGCTTGAAATACGTCAATCATCAACACACAAATCCACGAAGCGTTCTGAATGCCGAACATCACAGGCAATGAGTCGAGACCCAAGGCCCGATCGCCCTCAACACTTTTAAAGTCGTTGACAATGGCAATTCCCAAGCCTGCCAAACTGTAAAACAGCGTCAGGATTACAATGGTCCAGTTTAACTGCCCAAACAACGCATGACCCGCCCACCATGGCAGCGCAATATAACTCGCACCCAGTGCATAATTCCCCAGCCAGCCATTTTGCTTTAACTTAAGCGGCGGCGCAGAGTAGATATAGGACACCAGCGATCCGCCCAGCGACATGAGTAACAGCGTCGGGAACGTATGCCCTGCCCACAAATCCAGCAATCCAGCAACTGCATTTCCCGCAAATAACAACACCCAAAACTGCGCTTGCACCTGTTTCAACGAAATCGCCCCGGATGGAATTGGGCGGTAGGGTTCATTGATTGCGTCAATTTCCCGATCGTAATAGTCATTAATGGTTTGGGTATAGCCTGTCAAAAGCGGCCCAGACATCAGCATACAGGCCAAGGAAATTGCGACATTTTCAAAAGTCCAAGTGAAGCCGCCAGACGAAGCCGCACCACACAACACGCCCCACATCAGAGGGATCCAGGTCACGGGTTTCATCAGTTGTAGCCGAATTTTCCAAATCGACGTTTCTTTAACGTCAGCGCCTTTCATGCCCATCATTTGGCGGGCACGGGCCGATCGATCGTCTTTTACCTCCGTCACATCTGTCGCATCCGTCACATCTGAGATTTGGGGTTCTGGTTTTACGTCTGTCATAGGATTAATGAGTGAGTGGGTTTAAAACGAAATAATCAGGCAACCGTCTTGGAATTTAGCACCTGCGACGGGCAATCCACTTAATCCGGCGGGCAAAAATACATTTCGCCGTTGATCGCCCGCTTCGATCGTAATTTCAGGGCCATACTGGGTCAATTTAACCTGTTTTTTATCAAAACTGGGCAAGAATAACGTGACAGTGCGGGCGGCTTTGTCGATCGTCACTGGACGCGGTGCATTGCTGCTTTGGGTGAAGTTGGGCAACTGGGGGGCAATAGTATCCCATGGGCCTTGGGAAATGGTCGTAATGGTCAACGGATTAAACGGATCCGCTAAAGGACTCTCAGCATTCGCCATCGGGTTAGCCATTGGATTAGCCATTGGATTCAGAATCACACCGCCAACATTTAGCCCGACTTGTTGAGCGCTGCCCCACAGATATTGGGCCGTTGCAGTGGAGACTGGATCGCCTGTGGTGACAAGGTATGCGATCGTTTGATTGGGATCGGACAACTTCTCAATCCCTTGATTAAGTAGCCCATTAATATCTGCTGTCGGCTGGGCAAAATTATCAGCCAGTAGATTAATATTCATCACCGCAGCGGCCATAGGGGGAATGAAGGGCGATACGGTTTTTCCAAAATCCGAATCAATAAACACCTGCCGAAACCGCCGTGTATACCAGCTCACAATTTCCGGCATCCCCAACATCCGCAAAATTTCCGGGCTACTTGGGCTATCGTAGACAATCACATCGTAGGCGCTGTCCCATTGCCGAATCGCATTCAGGGCCATGGCACTGTCCATCCCCGCCAGCACGCCTAATTCTTGGCCGTAGATATTTTTGAAAAATGGGGTCCGTAAATATCTCGATTCTAGGGTCTTCAGATCTTCCCAAGCTCGCTCTAGCAATACCGTCGTCTGCAATTGCACCACCTGGAGATTAGGGGCGATCGCCATCGGATCCGGCCCAGTCGTTACCCCCAACATTAACCCCAGTGCCGGACTAGCATCTTGAGAGGCAAAAAGCACTCGCTTGCCTTGAGACGCTAGACGGTGGGCGGCAGCTATTGCAACCGTGGTGCACCCTACGCCGCCTTTGCCTAGAAATGTGAGAAGAAATGCCATAGGAAATACACTAAAGAGATTTCAAAGGAGATGTCAAAAATAAAAATAAGGCAGTGAAATTCTCATCTCCTGCCCTAAATCTAACGAATTTTAGAGTTCTAAAAATATTAGATCTCTGGAATCGACAAGTAAGTTCTAACTCGCTGTCTCTAATTCATCTTCAAAAAACCAAGTGGCGTACTTGTCATCAAACTCGACCAAACGACCAAGCCCTTTGCCATCTACCATCTTGTAGCCAGACACTGTGCCGACTTTTCCAAGTTTTTCCATTACTTGTTGAGGAACGCGATCGCGCAGACGACGAATGCGTACTTTATCTCCAATTTCCATTGTTACAACACAGATACAGACCGCTTAAATTTTAACAGAAGTTGATCTCCATAGATTGATTTAAGAATTGATTCCAAGCCAGTGGGCAATATAATCACACCCACAAGATTCTCACGAGATGTGGACAAGGGTGGGGGCTAGACATCCGCCATGGGATCGATCGGTCATCCTCGTCGTGCTATCTCTGAGCGAAGTGATAGAATTATCAAGCTTTGAGGGCTATGCAGCAGATTTAATTTGTCCTGAATTCCTCAACGCACAAATTTGCCCAACTCTCATCGTAATTGTCGCCCTACGCCATGTTTAAAGCCCTCTTCGGTGATCCAAACGCACGTAAAATTAAGAAGTTCCAGCCGATCGTTTCGGATATTAATGCGTTTGAAGAAGATATTTTAAAACTCTCTGACGACGAATTGAGGGGCAAAACCTTCGAGTTTCGCAGCCAGCTCGATAAGGTGCGTAATGACAATGAGATGAAAAATTTGCTTTTGGACTTGTTGCCCGAAGCCTATGCTGTCGTTCGTGAAGCTGGACAGCGTGTCTTGGGAATGCGTCACTTTGATGTACAAATGTTGGGCGGAATTGTCCTGCACTCGGGTCAGATTGCTGAGATGAAGACTGGGGAAGGGAAAACCCTAGTGGCGACGTTGCCGTCCTATTTGAATGCGATCGCGGGTCGCGGGGTTCACGTCGTCACGGTGAACGATTATCTCGCGCGTCGGGATGCCGAATGGATGGGCCAAGTTCACAGATTTCTAGGCTTGAGCGTCGGGCTGATTCAGCAGGATATGACTCCGGACGATCGTCAGCGCAACTACGCCTGCGACATCACCTACGCAACCAACAGTGAATTGGGCTTTGACTATCTGCGCGACAACATGGCCAATTCCATGCAGGAAGTGGTGCAGCGGCCTTTTAATTATTGTGTGATTGATGAAGTAGATTCAGTCTTAATTGACGAAGCCCGGACACCGCTGATTATTTCGGGACCGCTCGATCGTCCAGCCGAGAAGTACAAAGGCGCGTCCAAGATTGCCAAAGACTTAATCCGGGACGAACATTACGAAGTGGACGAGAAACAACGGAATGTCTTGATGACGGATGAAGGATTTATTGAAGCTGAACGGGCGTTGGGTGTGACGGATTTGTTTGATCCCACTGATCCTTGGGCGCACTATGTATTTAATGCAATCAAAGCTAAAGAATTGTTCCTGACGGATGTTAATTACATTGTGATGGACGGCGAGGTGGTGATTGTCGATGAGTCGTCGGGGCGTCGGATGCCCGGTCGTCGTTGGAGTGATGGACTGCACCAAGCGATCGAGGCTAAGGAGAACGTAGAGATTCAAAACGAAACTCAAACCCTGGCCAGCATTACCTATCAAAACTTCTTCTTGATCTATCCGAAGCTGGGCGGCATGACGGGGACGGCAAAGACTGAAGAAGCTGAGTTTGAAAAAATCTACAAGCTTGAAGTCACGACCATCCCGACCAACCAAAGCATTTCTCGGAAGGATGTGTCGGATGTCGTGTACAAAACCGAAGATGCCAAATGGACGGCGATCGCGGACGAGTGTGCGGCGATGAACACTAACACTGCGCGTCCGGTCTTGGTCGGGACGACTAGCGTCAGTAAATCTGAAGTGCTGTCTAGGTTATTGTCGGAACGCAATATTCCCCACAACTTGCTTAATGCCAAACCCGAAAACGTCGAACGGGAATCGGAAATCGTTGCCCAAGCTGGACGCAAAGGCCAAGTGACGATCGCGACCAACATGGCCGGACGAGGAACCGACATCATTCTCGGCGGCAACTCCGACTACATGGCGCGCCTGAAACTGCGGGAATATCTGATGCCTCGTTTGGTTCGCCCAGAGGACGACGAAACCATGTTTGAATCAGCCACCACGTTGATGCCATTCCAAGGCGATCGGCCTCCAGCACAAGGGTTTGGTGGCAAAGTTCGTAAGATAAAAACCTGGAATGCGAGTCCTGAAATCTATCCAACAGCGCTGTCAGAATCGACTGAGACGACCATTCGTGAGGCGGTTTCGGCGGCTATTGTTCAATACGGCGAACAATCCTTGAGCGAACTCGACGCGGAAGACAAAATTGCCACCGCCGCCGAAAAAGCACCTACGGAAGATCCGGCCATTCAAAAACTCCGTGCCGCGTATCGCACCATTCGCAAGGAATATGATGTCTTCACCGACGCAGAGCACGAAGAAGTGGTGCGTGATGGTGGATTGCATGTGATTGGGACAGAGCGCCACGAGTCCCGTCGAATTGATAATCAGTTGCGCGGTCGGGCTGGGCGACAAGGCGATCCGGGAACCACGAAGTTTTTCTTGAGTTTGCAGGATAACTTGCTTCGGATTTTCGGGGGCGATCGGGTGGCGGGGCTGATGAATGCGTTCCGGGTTGAAGAGGACATGCCCATTGAATCGGGGATGCTGACTAAATCATTGGAGAATGCTCAGCGAAAAGTCGAGACTTACTATTACGACATTCGTAAACAAGTCTTTGAATATGACGAAGTGATGAACAATCAGCGTAAAGCAATTTATGCCGTTCGTCGCCGAGTTTTGGAGCAGCAAGATTTGCGTGAATTGGTGATTGAATACGCTGAACGAACGATGGATGATGTGGTTGAAGCATATATCGATCCTGATTTGCCTTCGGAAGAATGGGATTTGGCAAAGCTGGTGTCAAAGGTTCAGCAATTTGTTTATCTTTTGGCTGATTTAACACCGGGTCAATTGAGTAATTTGTCATTGCCTGAAGTCAAAGAGTTTATGCACGAACAGGTGCGAACGGCCTATGACATGAAGGAAGCTGAAATTGAGCAGTTGCAGCCTGGATTGATGCGACAAGTGGAACGCTATTTCATTCTGCAACGCATTGATACGTTGTGGCGTGAACACCTTCAAAGTATGGAGGGTTTGCGTGAAACGGTCGGTCTGCGCGGGTATGGCCAGAAAGATCCATTAATTGAATACAAGAGTGAAGGGTATGAAATCTTCCTTGATATGATGGTGAATATCCGTCGTGATGTTGTGTATGCGATTTTCCAATTCAGCCCGCAGTCGCAAACTGAGGAAGAGAATGATCTTTCAACTGTTGCATAGTGATTTGTTGAATGACTGATTTGTTGAGTTGAATCGTTAAAAAGGCGATCGTATTCAAATTACGATCGCCTTTTTGTGGTGTTGCCTTACTCCGAGATATTCAGACACTATTGGCTTGGGCACAGAGTATGAGGAGTAAGGGGATTCATCCTATTGTCTGGTTGAACAACACGATTTATGGTTCTCCCAGAATTACCGTGGAGGACGCTAGATGTGGTTTGAAGGCAATTGACAATCCTAGGGAATTTAGGTTGCTGGAAATCGCGTATACCCATTAAGGTCGAGAGTGAGGCGTTGAAAGAGACGATTCACATCAAAAATGCCAAAGCAGCGCC
>JAPLHZ010000120.1 GCA_026389365.1 Cyanobacteriota bacterium | reverse complement strand
TTTCTTTAGCCCATCCATTTCGATTGCTTGCATTACCTTTTGCCGTAAATCGGAACTATATGGTTTTGGCATTGTTATTGCTCAGACAATTCGCTTTCTTTCTATCTTATGTCCTAACCTAGCTGGCTATAGCTATACTTGAGGAGAGATCGTCAAAGGGAAATTGGATAAGAACGATTTTACCCTTCATAACTGACTGGCTTTCCATCTTCGAGAGTGTAGATGTCTTCTTCAGGATCGTCTAAGAAGGCGAAGCTGGGATTGGTGGCGATCGCATTTTCCCATTCTCCTGGATTTAGTTCTCCGTCTTCGGAGATCAGCATGATGATACGAACGCGACTGGGCTTTGCTTGAGGACGAGGCTGGTCCAGTTGGAGTTGCCCTTGGGTGTTGAGGATGCCTGTGGCTTCGATCGCACGCATAATTGAGCCGTGGTGATGAATGGTCCAATTATAGCGAGATCTTATGGCCACGATCGCCCTCATCTTCTGCAATCGAACCTGCACTAAAGCCGATCGATCGTTCCTAGTGATGCAAAGCCGATCGGCTACCCACAGCTCTTGTACTATAATAAAGTAGTTCATATGCATTGTGCAGAATATGCTGAAAGAATACATCCAGGCAGCGCTGAAATATGCGGTATTCGATCCGATGGAAGGAGAGTTTTTTTGCTATGTGCCCCAACTTCAAGGTGCGTGGGCTAAGGGTCCGACTCAGGCACAATGTTTAATTGAGTTGGGTGAGGTGTTGGAAGAATGGATTTTGTTTGGATTAAAAATGGGGCAATCTATTCCGGCCATTGATGGATTGAATTTTGATTTTGTTGAAATGAGTGATGATGTGGAGGCTGCATAGTGCCAGTGGTCGCTCCAATCAAACGCCGGAAGTTTATTCGATATTTGAAACAATGCGGTTTTACAGGTCCATTTTCTGGGAAACGCCATGAGAAGATGTTGCATCCTGATGGGCGATGGTTGATTTTACCGAATCCTCATGAGAGTGATATTAGCTCAGAGTTTTTATTAGCATTGTTGAAGCAATCAGGAATTTCACGAGAAGAATGGGAAGTTTTATAGAATCGATTAGAATCGATCGAGGCGTTGCTGATTTACGGTATGAGCACTAGAACTTTAGAACGATTTTCCGGTACTTGGAGAGATTTCTTCATCCTCTAAATCAGCAACGCCTCGATCGCCCTTATCCTTTACCACCGATCGATCGTCCCAACAATCCAAAGCCGTTCACAAAGTGTCCCTGTAGCTTGCTTCCCAAAGGGTAAGGGAATCGCATTTCCCTAACTATACCGATCGCACGATCGATCGCAAAACCTCTAGATAATTGAGTTATAATTGTATTCATATGTTCAGGTTCTTTAAATTCAGGAGTTCCTATGCAAACTTCCCTTATTTCTCCAACAGAATCTTCGACGCAACACATGATTGATCTTCAATTACCAAGCTTTAATTTAACGGAAGATGGTCTAGCGGAACTTTATACTTTTTTGCAATACCTGAAATTCAAATATAAGACAGATTTGGAAGGGGCGATCGATGCGGTGGAGGAGGAGTTAGATAGTTTGGAATGTGAGAAGTCTTTAAATGGCGCTGAGGAAACGATCGCTTGGTCTAAGGTTAAGGCTAATTTGGGGTTGGTGTAGATGTACGAAATTCGATTGACGAAGCGGGTGGAACGTCAGTTTGCAAAATTAGTTCCTGAAGTTCAACTTCGCCTACAAATAGCGATCGATGCTTTGGATGAAAATCCTCGTCCAGATGGCGTAAAGAAACTCAAAGGAAAAGATAATCAATATCGGATTCGAGTGGGGGGATTATCGGATTATTTATACGACTGAAGACCAGATATTATTAATTGTGGTTGTTCAGTTGGGTGCGCGATCGGATGTTTACAAGTAAACGATCGATCATCCCAACAATCCAAAGCCGTTCACAAAGTGTCCCTGAAAGTGAATCGCATTTCTCCCATGAGAATGATCGCACAAAAAATCACATTTCTGTTGTGAGGGACGATCGATTTAAGGGCTAAGAGATTGCGATCGATATCATCTTGAGTTCTGTGATTCTAAACATTGGCTTTGTCTTCTTTTCTGTTGTGATGAATTCTTCTGCACCAATCGACAATGCCGCTGCGATATGAAGAGCATCCATTCCTGCGATACCATACTTTCCAGCGATCGTTTGGGCTTGAGGAACGATTGAAACAATGTCATTTGCCCAATGTTTTACATTGTCGAAAAAGGTTTGATAGAAATCTTGTTCAGTGATTTGGCGTTGATAGATTGATTTCGGAAGCGTTTCGAGTTGTACGAAGGGACTGGATGCGAACTGACGATCGGGTTCATCCAAAATGAGTAGGGCTTGCAGACTCACTTGGGAATCTCCTCGAAATGCATTAATGAGGACGCCTGAGTCGATGTAACTGATTTTAGACATCACGGTAGCCGCCTCGACGATCGGTAAGCTCCTGTTCTAGTTCAGGTTCCGTGAGTAATGTCATCCCATTGGCGATCGCTTGTTGACGTATCTCCCAGAGCTTTTTTCCCAGGGTGGTTTTGGGTTGAAAGTCGTTGGCGGGATCTGAGCTATTGGGGAGTAGGCTTTGGAGATAGTGTAAGGTTTGTTCGATCGCGCTGTTGGGTGCGGTTTCGATCGTTTTGAGGAGTTCTGCTTTAATGGGCGACATGGATTTCACTCCGATGACTGGATGATTGCATTTCTCCCATTATACCGTTGACCTTGGGTCGATCGCGCTATACTGAGTTTAGTCATAATACTCCTTTTTCATCCAGGAGATCTCATGCAGACTTCGACACTTATCCCGATTGATTCTCCAGAGAATACTCCGATCGCAGTTCAATTACCCGTTTTAAATTTGAAGACGGAAGGGTTGGCGGAACTCTATACTTTTCTACAATATCTTCAATTCAAATATCAAACTGATTTGGAAGGGGCGATCGGGTTTGTTGGAGATTTTCTAAATCAGGAAGAAATACTCGATGCAGGATTGTTGGAAACTGTAGAAATTCTGCTTGATGAAGACTTTGTTGAGAAAATCCAGAAAAGTCGAGAGCAGATAAAACAAGGGCAAACTATTTCGTGGAGTCAAGTCCAGGAACGGTTAGGATTGTGAGTCAGATTGAGTATGAGATTCAGTTCTCACCATTAGCGATGGAAATGCTCATGGAAGTTCGGGATAAGCGGGAATTAGAGAAGTTACGCGATCGAATCAATCAATTAAAATTAGAGCCTGACAAACAGGGAAAGGTGCTGACGGATAATCTTGCTGGGCTACGGAGTGTTCGAGCTGTTGGTCAACGGTATCGAATTGTTTATGAAATTGAGGAAGAGACGATCGTTGTTTTAGTGATTGGTGTTGGACGACGGAAGGAAGGTGATAAGCGAGATATTTATAGGCTATTAGGAAAGTTACTTCAGGATGAATAATTCATCATTGATGATCGCATTTCTCCCATGAAACCGATCGCCCTCACCATTTGCACCCGATCGATCGTCCCAACAATCCAAAGCCGTTCACAAAGTGTCCCTGAAAGGGAATCGCCCCTCCCCAAAAAAGACGATCGCCCTTGGTGAGGGGGACTTTGAAATAGAGGGAAATGTTGGCTTCAAAATTCACCCTTCTCAATTCTCTTGTCCCTTTTACAAGGGGGCTAGGGGGATCTCCGCCAGCGGTAAGAGCAATGTATTTTCGATTTGCTGGAGGACTTGGCGATTCGCATAGCACTCACTGTTTAAGCAATCGACGAGAAGTTTGTTTGCGTCATAGTATTTACTCATTAATTTCTTTTGTGATTCACTAAATTGCCAATCGTGACCGATATTTCGATCTTCAATCATCAATTTACGAAAATTCTTTCTCCATCTCTCACCATCAAACTTGTACCATCTTTCAGATTGATCTTGATTGTCATTGAAAACTAGTAATTGATTCCGAAACTCTTGTAGATAGTGTGTTAATTCATCATTATTGAGCGAATGTTCAAGAGCACGGTCGAAATCATCGATTACAAAGTGAACAGGGGTATTTTTTGCACTGAGTCCTAGAATTCGTATGAGAGCGTTATCGAGTGGGAAGAGCAGGCTTTCGATTGGAATATAGTGGCTAGGGTTTGTTAAGTAAGACCCAGCGATGACAATAGCAATCAAGCAATAGTAAGCACGAGCATCCCCCATTTTATCGACTTTACTGGAAGCTGCTTTCTCATTCAGCCAAACCAGAAATCTTTGCAGCTTTTCATCACCTGCTAACATCCTATCAATTTGCCGCTTCATCCAACTCAACACATATCCCGCATCATCCGATCGCTCCACCACTAGCAAAAACACCTCCCGCCATCGCTTATCTGCCATATGCTCGATCAATAAACTCAGTGCTGCCTCATACTTCACCGGATTAGAAATATCCACAATGCTACGCGCCACAAAATACTCATGGAACGTCAAATGGGAAAACGAATAAATCCCCGTCGCCCGCTCCGTCAGTAACCCATGCTGCGCCACAATATCCCGCAACACCGATCGACTATCCACCATTAGATCCTCATCCGATCGCGCCCCCGGCAAATTCTCAATATATTTCCCAATCTCCTGCGTTGCCACCCGTTCCTTAAAGAAATACTCCCCCCGCTCAAACGTCGCGATCGCCAACTGCGCCAATAAACTCTCCTTCCGCTTCACCGAAAGCTTCCCATAGGCCGACTCCCGCCGAATTCGTCGCTGCCCATCCCACTTACTCAACAACACATTCAGTCCACGTTCATACAGTTCCGCCCGACTCTTCGGAAACTCCGCCGAATTCTCAAACTCCAAACATAACAACGTCAATAGCAACGGATTCGCTGCCAATTCTTTTACAGGTTTACGATCGCTCAATGCATCCCAAAACAATTGCCCCACAGTCGATCGTCCTTCATCATCCACAGACTCCGGTTCGCGCACCAAAAACCACCGATTTGCAAACTCCTGAATTTGCTCATCACTAAAATCAGCAACCTCCACTTCCGTAAATTGCTGAAAAACATATTCCCTTGCAGCAATCCGACAAGTAATCACAATATTGTTATCACTATAGTTTTCTGCGAAATTCCGAATCTCGGTTAAAACCCGATCGTGATCCGCTTCCAACACCTCATCCAACCCATCCAGTAACACCAATCCCCGCCCCGATTCCAGAGATTGTTTCACAGCTTCGATCGGTTCCGAAAACGATTGTCCCAAAAACTCCAACAATCCCGGCTTCCCAACCGTCTCCGCCCACTCCTTCAGCGTCACAAAGATCGGCACCTGCCCCGCCAAAAACTCGCCACCATTACACACCGTCGCCAACCGCTTCATAAACGTCGTCTTCCCCGCCCCCGGTCGCCCCAAGATCATCAACTGCCTCACCCGTTCCACCGCCTCCAGCCCATCCACCCGCTCCTCCCGCACCTTCCCCAACCCAAACCGATCGAACTCCTCCGGTCCACAATCCATCAACTCACCCATTTTCCGCCTGGTCTTACTCGCCAGCCGCTCCAAAATATTCACATCCGTATAAATCGAACCCAACCCGATCGGAGTCGTCATATCCAGCACCCGCATTTCGCCACAGCGCTTCTGAATACTGGCAGAACCCTGCGATCGTAACCGCTTTACCAACGCCTCTAAATCATCCGAAGACGCGATCGGTTCTAAAATTTGTCCGATTTCCAACTCCAACAAATCGCAGAGATTTTCGATGGTGTCCAACTTAACGGGTTGTTCTTTCAGTAGCTGATTGAGAGTACTGCGACTGATATCTACTTCCTTCACTAGCTCCGTCTGAGTCCAGCCGTTGCGCTTCATGACGTTTTTCAGAACTTCAATTCCAGCTTTGGACAAACGACGGGATTGCACGGGCATGGCTAACCTCAAGACGCGATCGATGTCCTAAATCATACAACTCCGACAAGTCATACAGCAGTGCGACAACAGCCCTCGGTTGATATGGGAATTGTCAACCCAACCAAAACACCAACATGAAAACCAACCGTCCCAACTTTGCCAACATCGCCGCCCTCACGATCGCCCTCCTCTCCGGCACCAACTGCCTCTACCTCAGCACCCAAACCCATCTCACCCCCGAACAAACCCATCTCTTCCACACCTCGATCGTCCTCTTCACCAAAAGTAGCGAAACCCTCACGCGTCAAAAACGTGACTCATAAACCAAGCCATCTCACTTCAAGCTGTAACCCCTATGTTCATCTGATGGAAACGCTAGGGCAAATTGCTCATCGATTTTGCTGGGATGTCGTCTAAACACAGCTTTTGAGAGATCCGATCGCAGAAATTTCCCACCAACAGCACTAGTCACCTTATCTGAATTGATGAACCAGAAATTACTATTGCCGCTGTGAAATAGATTTCTGTAAGGCTTACCCCTTGACCCCACTCGCCGCATCACTCGGCACAATGTATCGCTGCATTGCAATAAAAAATGCCAAAATCGGGGCAATAGACAACACAGACCCAGCCGCCACCACCCGCCAATCCGTATCACTCAAACCCGTCAGCCGTGCAACCCCCAACGGCAACGTCGCCATTTCGGGTTTATTGGTAATAATCAATGGCCATAGAAAATCACTCCACGAACCAATAAATACAAAAATCGCCAAGGTCACAAGCGCAGGCCGTACCGCTGGCAACATCACACTCCACCAAATGCCCACCTCCGAACAGCCGTCCATTCGGGCCGCTTCCTCAAGCTCTTTCGGCACCGATTGAAACGCTTGCCGCATTAAAAATATGCCAAAGGCCGATGCGATCGCCGGAAAAATCATCCCCAGATAGGTATTCTGCAATCGCAACTGCACCGAAATAATAAACAGTGGAATCATCACAATCTGGAATGGAATCAAGATTGTCGCCACAACGGTCGAAAAAATAAAATCGCGCCCCTTAAATTTTAACCTCGCCAACGGATAAGCTGCCAACGACGACGACAACACATTCAACCCAACCGTCAACAGCGAAACGATAAGGCTGTTAAAAAAATAACGGCTAAAAGGATTTCGGGGGTCCGAGTTCCAGGCTTTAACAAAATTCTCAAGGGTTGGGTGCGCCGGAATGAACTGAGGCGGAAACTGGAATAGATTCTCACCCTGGGACTTAAGCGCTGTACTCACCAACCACAGCAACGGCAACAGCATGAAAAATGCGATCGTACTCAAAAGCAAGTACATGCCCATCAGTTTCCATCCCGTATGTCGCTGAAGTCTCTGAAGATTCGCTGAAGCCATAGTCCCCGCTACCAAGACAGAAGTAAACCAAACTTAATCCTACGCTAAAGGAGTCCGTTCAGAGGCATGGAACTTTTAACTAAGGGCGATCGTCTAGCAAGTGGTAATTGAGGGTTTGACTAGAATTCTCAATTACCACTTGCTAGTCATAAAAATTACCACTTGCTAGTCATAAAATAGTAAGGATTGGCACATTACTTCGCCAGTTGATTCGCACAATTGTCTTAAAATATAACGATATTTAACGAACCACTTCACTCAACACATTCCCTAACCACTGGATCCAAATTCTATGCGTTTTCCTTCTCGCTTATTCCGTAAAACCTCCGCGCTATCGGTCATGGTCGTCATGGGCGCATTATCCGTCGCTGTAACCCCGCAAATCGCGACCGCCGGAGGGTGCGATGGGCTGAACCTATTTAGTGGTGTAGAGCGTAAGGATCAACTCACCTGTCGTCTCGATTTCGGCGGAGCCTCAGGCGGAACCGATCGGTATCGTTTTCGTTTAGATAAGAAAAAAATGAAGTATGCGGTCTCTGAATTCACGATCGATTACTCCGACCATTTCAACGGATCCTTCGACACCAAAAATGTTGAAATAATCGTTAACGGAAAAAATGTCAAAGTTCAGGAAGTAATTTGGGATGAAGAAAATCACTTCCTAAAGCTAATTCCTGTCGAGCCAATTCCTGCCGGAACCGCAGTAGAAATGCACTTCTCCAACGTTCGCAACCCCAGAAACAACGGCATGTTTTACTTCAATGGCCGGGTCCAAACGCCAGGAGATGTTCCACTACTTCGAGATTTAGGAACCTGGATTGTTGAAATTAGTTAGGGTTTCAGAGTACAGTAATGAGCCGTGACTTTTTTTCGTGGTCAAATAGTCTGACCTAGGTTTGGAGTAAGTTTTATGAAGCGTACATTGGAAGGAACTCGCCGCAAGCGCAGACGGGTTTCTGGATTTAGAGTTCGGATGCGGACGGCTAATGGTCGTCGTGTAATTAAGGCACGGCGCGCTAAAGGGCGTGCCAACGTGTCGGTTGCATAGGAACTGGGACGGTCAATTTTGGGACTCCCAAAGGCGAATCGACTCAAGCAACGGCAAGATTTCGATCGGGTTTATCAATCTGGAAAACGACGACGGGCGACGGGATTACATCTGGTCGTCTTGAGAAATTCTCTGGTGGTAGGCTCTTCAGAAGTCTTGCCTATTCAAGTTGGTATTTCGATCAGCAAGAAAGTTAGCAAGCGAGCAGTTGTCCGCAATCGGATTAAGCGTCAGCTCAAAGCGATCGTCCGACCCCTATTGCCTCGCCTAGAGTCAGGTCTCCGAATGGTCATTTTGGTCCGTTCGGAAGCCCTCACTTATGAGTATGGCGAATTTCTGCAAGAATTAGAACAACTGTTAGTGAAAGCTGAGGTTCTCAATG
This sequence comes from Cyanobacteriota bacterium, assembly GCA_026389365.1. Taxonomy (GTDB): domain Bacteria; phylum Cyanobacteriota; class Cyanobacteriia; order Leptolyngbyales; family Leptolyngbyaceae; genus JAAFJU01. Next base: position 5,652 of record JAPLHZ010000120.1, on the reverse strand, counting down.
GCGATCAATGAAGAAGTCTTCTATGAGGGCGGTCCCCACAAAGGTGACGTAATTACCAATTGTCTATTGGCGTTTACAGTAGTTTGTCTACCGTTGACGATTGGGGCGATTGTTCGAGCCATTTGGTTACGCTACCGCATCACTAACCGTCGTATTACCGTTGAAGGTGGATGGATGGGTCGTGAACGTTCTGATGTGGTTTACCGTGAAATCGCTAGTGTTGCTACTGTTCCTCGGGGCTTGGGTCTTTGGGGCGACATGGTATTGACACTGACCGATGGTAGCCGATTGGAAATGCGATCGGTGCCAAAATTCCGCGAACTTGAAGACTATGTGAACGAGCGAATTGCTGAAAAAAAGCAGCCCGCAAGTGAAAGTAAAAAATCAGGTTCTAAGAAAGTGAAATCCTGAGACAACACCCGCCATTCTCGTTCACCATTAAAAGTGGACTTAAAATTGGATCAGTGTAGTCTTCCGTTTCCTAGATTTTGTAGATTAGCTCTTTTGTAAATAAGCTTAGTAGGCTCATGGACTTCGGTATTGGTTTTCTCTCAAACAATGTAATGTTGCGCTTCATAGACTTCTTCTATGGAGTGGTGCCGAGTTATGGATTGGCGATCGTTGCCTTAACCTTAGCCGCTCGATTTGTCCTCTGGCCGTTGAGTGCTGGACAAATTCGTAACATGCGCAAGATGAAGGTGTCCCAGCCTGTGATGCAGAAGCGAATGAAGGAACTCCAGGAGCGCTACAAAAACGATCCTGCTAAGCAACAAGAAGAAATCAGCGCATTATACAAAGAATTTGGCAATCCCTTAGCGGGCTGTCTGCCTTTGGTGGTACAGATGCCCGTTCTGTTTGCGTTGTTTGCAACCTTACGAGGCTCGCCCTTCTCTGATGTGCCCTACAACATCAATTTAAATATTCTGCCAGCCGACCAAATGGCGTTAGTTCAGCCTGCGGTCTTCAAGGTTAATCCTCAAAATATTTATTTAGCTGAAGGCATTCATCAGAAAGTCGAAGCATTTTTACCTGCCGGTAACAAAGTCGGCGTAGGCGAAAAAGTAAATGTCGAGTTCCAAACCCTTGAAGGCACGCCCTTCAGTAAAGTGGCGGCTCAATATCCTGAAACTAACCTGAAGCCTAAATATAAGGTAATGACCGGCGCGGAACGGGTGTCGATCGCAGAGGATGGCACCATCACTGCTCTACAGCCCGGAGACGCGACAATTCAAGCCTTTATCCCCGGACTTGCATCTGATCAAGGGTTCTTGTTTATCAAGGCGCTGGGTCATGTGGGCGCTCGGGACCCCGATGGGACGATTCATTGGGACATCATCGCGATGGTGTTGTTCTTCGGAGCTAGCTTATTTGTGAGCCAACAGCTTACAGGTAAAAGTAATGGTGAAGGTGAACAAACGGACCAACAAAAGCAGCAAGAAGTCGTTAACAAATTTACGCCCGTGATTTTTTCTGGGATGTTTTTGTTTTTCCCCCTGCCTGCTGGTGTGTTGATGTACATGGTGATTGGTAACATGTTCCAGACCTTACAGACCTTCGTATTGTCCCGCGAACCATTGCCCGAGAATCTGCAAAAAATTGTTGATGCCGAAAAGTCTGGTAAAGGGGCATCGACCGCCACAATAGACGTTAGCGCTATTCCTTTTGAACCTGGATCTAACAAGAAAAAAAAGGCTTAACCCAACATAGACTTCGGATGATTTAGATTCTGATTTAGACGAAGTTGTAGGATGAGGGCAGGTTCTGAATGAGAACCTGCCCTTTGATTTTTGATACTTTGTTTTGGGTACGTAGGAAAATCTATTACATGCTTCGTGGAGGGCATTCCATCATGACTGAACCCATTTCTATTCCTCATCTTCTCCATCGTCAAGGCGGCTGCGAAACCCTAGATTTTAAAGTCGTCCTTCCAGAGCTAAACACCTTAACTCCAGTTCATGCAACGTTGCAGGTGACTCACAAAGATAGCTTCTTAGAAGTAGTGGGCCAAGCTGATACGATTGTGACCTTGACCTGCGATCGGTGCCTGAAGCAATACAATCAACGCCTTGCATTTGATACGACTGAGCTACTGTGGTTTTCGGAAGGCAGCGACGACGATCGGGCCAGTATTCCATTTGAGCAAGACTTAGAACTGGATGATATGGTCGAAACGCTGTCAAAAGATGGCGTATTTGACCCAAGTCTTTGGGTTTATGAGAAACTTTGTCTAGAAATGCCCTACAAGAGTATTTGCGGCGACACTTGCGAAGGAATTCCCGAGATTTCCCCCGAGAATGCTCAACCGACGGGAGATTTGCGCTGGGCTGCCCTCGAAGCCCTGAAAGGTCAGTTACCCTCTTAAACTTGAAGTTGTTCGCTGTATATCCGTCATGGCTTTCCCCGAAGAATTTAGTTTACTGTTGCGATCGCGCTATCCCATTCTCTATATTCCAACTCGCGAAGAAGAACGGGTTGAAGCGTCGATCGCACAGTGCGCCAAATCTTTGGGTGAGCGATCGGTTTACATTTGGGACTTTGTAGATGGGTATCAGGGCAACCCCAACGATGCAGGCTTTGGGAAACGGAATCCGGTGCAGGCGCTGGAATTTATTGAGAAACTATCGCCGACCGTAAGCGCTGTTGTGATTTTGCGAGATTTCCATCGTTTTTTAGATGACGTATCGGTCTCGCGAAAATTGAGAAATCTGGCCCGTGCCCTAAAATCTCAACCCAAAAATATTGTGATCCTTTCGCCCCAACTCACCATCCCGGACGATTTGAGCGAAGTCATGACGGTGCTAGAATTTCCCCTACCAAACCCAGGGACGATTCGCATCGAAATCGATCGAGTTCTCAGCGCACTGTCTCAATCATTGGACGAAAGAACTCTTGATGAACTCGTGCAATCGTGTCAGGGATTAACGATCGATCGAATTCGACGGGTGTTGGCGCGATCGATCGCTATGCACAACAAACTTCAGGCCAATGATGTTGAGTTGATTCTGGAAGAAAAACGCCAAACGATTCGCCAAACCCAAATTCTCGATTTTTATCCAACCACCGAAGACATTACGGATATTGGTGGACTCGATAACCTCAAAGACTGGCTCATCCGACGAGGTGGCTCATTTAGTGCAAAAGCACGCCAATATGGGCTTCCCTATCCCAAAGGTTTAATGCTGGTGGGAATTCAGGGGACAGGGAAATCCTTAAGCGCCAAAGCGATCGCCCACCATTGGCATTTGCCGCTATTGAGGTTAGACGTGGGGCGGCTATTTGGTGGATTGGTGGGCGAGTCTGAATCTCGTACCCGTCAAATGGTTCAATTGGCGGAAGCCTTGGCTCCCTGTGTGTTGTGGATTGACGAAATTGATAAGGCATTTGCCGGGGCGGATGGGCGCGGAGATTCGGGGACCAGTAGTCGGGTATTCGGGACATTTATTACCTGGATGGCGGAAAAAACATCGCCTGTATTTGTCGTCGCTACAGCCAATAATATTCAGTCATTACCGCCAGAATTGCTGCGAAAGGGGCGATTTGACGAAATTTTCTTCGTGGGATTACCAAGTCGGGACGAGAGGCGATCGATTTTTTCGGTCCACTTAACCCGTCTTCGCCCCCAAGCATTGCAACGTTATGACCTCGATCGGCTCGCCTACGAAACCCCAGATTTTTCGGGAGCTGAAATTGAACAAACCTTAATCGAAGCCATGCACATTGGATTTAGCCAAAATCGCGACTTCACGACCGATGATATCTTAGAATCCGCTAGCCAAATGGTTCCCTTAGCCTGCACTGCCCAAGACCAGATCGCCGCACTCCAAGCTTGGGCCGCCTCTGGAAAAGCCCGCCTCGCCTCGAAACACAACAGCCTCAGCGATCGAATCCAACAACAGATGCAGCAACCCGATCAAGAATGAAAGTGACCTAAAAAGTGGCCTAAAAATTAGTATCAAGATATTACAGTAAAAATTCTATCAGCTCACATTCACCGCCAAAAACATCATTCTCAATAGTAACCGCTTATTGAGAATGATGTTAAACTGTTGGATCCAACATTTAAGCATGAAGTAGTAACCGCCAAAAACATCATTCTCAATAGTAGCCAATTATTGAGAATCAAAAACATCATTCTCAATAGTAGCCAGTTATTGAGAATGATGTTAAGCTGTTGGATCCGCAAGTCAAAAATATCTGAATTGTTATTGATACCAATTATCACTAAGAGCGACTAAACCATTAATCTCTAATAGAAGGATCTGAAACCTCACTAAAACGCTTGAAAGCCCTAGAAACTACCTTACATTTCAATTCAAATGTAAGGTATAATAAAAAGGTAAGCAATCAACCGCAGAAGATTATTTTTTATGCCAACTTTAAACGGATCCGGTCAAGCTACAGTTTTGAGTAATGAGCAAATTGACAAAATTATTAAAATTGCCAGAAGCCCTTATAAAATTATTTTTGCAATAGCCGCGTTCACTGGATGCAGAATTTCAGAAGCTATAAAATTGACAGCGGAGAATCTTGACCTAGAGAATGGAACTATTTTGTTCACAGAAACTAAAACTAAGGTAGATCGTCAAGTTCCAATCCATCCTGAGTTGCTAGAGCTTCTAATCAATGCTGACCTACCGCGCTCTGGATTTATGTTTCCTAGCCCTAAAACAGATAAGGCAATCTCTAGGCAATGTGTGAGTGATGAGCTAAAACAAATCTCTCAGGATTTAGGGTTTGTAGGTGTCTCCACTCACAGTTTCAGACGATCACTATCAACTAACCTTCACGAAAAAGGAGTGGATTTAAAATCGATCGCCTCAATCACCGGACACAAATCACTTGACCAATTATCAAAATATATTGAGGTCAGCCCTTAAAAACAGAAGCAAGCTTTACTCAATCTGCGCTAATTTTTATCTTGACCACACACACAAAAAAACCCCCTCTATTATCCGGTTAAAGATAATAGAGGGGTTTATTTTTGTAATCTGTGAAGCCAGTTCTCTTTGGCACGACGATCGCCTAAACCTGATCTTGTAACAAGTATTGTTGAACCTGTTTTAGTGTGAATCCAGAGGCAATGACTACCATTGCAATTCCTTAGAAATTGATAGCCGCGCTCACCTAATAATTTACACATCTCTGAGTATTTCATACAGGCCCGATGTAAGAAGTTAGGACTCTAATCCAGTGGAAAACTTAGGGGACAGTCTAGGGGAAACCTTAAGGGAAGCTCTAAGGGAACGAAGGGAATGGGTTCCCTCGCATTCCCCTAGTCTTTTTAGCTATTTCCACTGAGCTTTCACCTAACTCATATAGCGCAGTTAATTAACATTAACTGCGCTATATGAGTTAGGTGAAACCTTGATTACTTTCTTGGTATTGGCAAGGTAGCTTAGTACATTTTTAAGTTTTGCCATGTTGTCTATACCCGGTATAGAATCCCATTGTTCACTATCAATCTTCTTTTTTATTGAGTCATACACATTACGATCGCTTTTATCAGTCTTCCCTTGCAAATAAACTAGAATCGCTTGATGAACTGGGTACTCATTCCAATCATCGTATGAACTCCTAGCATTAGCTTCAACCACTGCCAGTGTCTCCACTGTGGTTTCTGCGATCGGTGTCTCCACTGGTACCGATGGCTCT
>JAPLHZ010000101.1 GCA_026389365.1 Cyanobacteriota bacterium | reverse complement strand
TTTTTCTTTAGCCCATCCATTTCGATTGCTTGCATTACCTTTTGCCGTAAATCGGAACTATATGGTTTTGGCATTGTTATTGCTCAGACAATTCGCTTTCTTTCTATCTTATGTCCTAACCTAGCTGGCTATAGCTATATCTTCCCGATCGCCCCGATATTGATGGACAACATTAGACAGCACGATCGTTTTTGCCTGTGATTCGATCGTACTAAATCTCCCAGATTTTTCCGCCTGGGCCTCCAACTGCAATCCCATTTCATCCACTTTTGCCAATGCTACATTTGCTCGCAAAATGAATGGTAAACGTTGGAATAAATTACCAAATGGCATCATCAAAAAGATCATCGTCAACGCATAAGCCGACAAGATGGCGGGAGTCACTACGATAAACTTCGGCAATGCAAACAAGATCATGCCAATGATAAAAAACAATAATAAATTTCCCCAGCCCGTCGCGACAGAAAACAAGGTCAATGCTCGTACTTGATAGTGCCGCGATCGTCCCGCACTCGGTTCTAAATCCTCTTCAAAAAAAGATCGCCGCCGCAGACTACTCAATTTCAACTCCTTCGTCCCCGCCGTCAAACTGCCAAAATGTTTTAATAACGTATCATCTTCATCCCGCGCTTGTTTGAGATATTTTCTGGCATTGCCCATCAAACCCTGAACCGTGACGATCGCAAACCCAACACAGAATAACATTGCTAAAAATACAGACAATGACTGCATTGCCAAATAGATCCAACAGGATGCAATCACCGCCAAATCAATACAAATAAAAGGAATGATGAAAATCGTATTTGCAATAGTCTGCACATCTTCTGTCAGCGTTGCCAAGAGTTTCCCGGCCCCCAACTGTTCTAGCGTTGCTAAAGGCGTTGTCAAAATCGCCCACGTCAACCGCAATCGCAATTCATAAATGGCACCCTGCGCCAACCGAATGAGTAAATATTACGACGTAATAGTTGCGACTAAAGAAGCAATCGTAACTCCCACAAATTCCCACAAACTCACGGGATTTCCCGCCACCGTCTCATTCACCATCCGAATCAACAGCGCACTACAAACGCCGCTAAGAGAACCCATAATGGCCGCGATCACCACACTCTGCCAAGATGCCTTCAACAGCAATAGTAAAATCTTCATTCGATCGCATCCATAATTATGGTTAGTTCGTTACTCCCAATAGTCCCGATCCCCCTAGCCCCCTTGAAAAGGGGGAACCGGAATATTTACTTTGTAATTTCTCTTCTCTCTTCTATCCTCCATACTCTTAGTCCCCCTTTTCAAGGGGGATTTAGGGGGATCGGGACTATCGAATCAACCCCGAATCATCTGCAACAATTCATTAAACGGCCCCCAATCATTCTCTTGATCGATCCGTTCCCATACCGATTCGATCAAGGGACGCACAATCACCGTTTGGGGATTAGAACTATTCAAACATTTGGCCACCAATTCCATATCAGATTCCGGTAATGCATTCAACATTTTGAAATACAAATCCCGCCATTGTTCAAACAACACCCGAATCTCAATATCCACTATCTCAACATTGTCTAGAATCAAATCCAAATCCGATCGCCACTCAGGTCTAAATTCGATCGCTAACTGTGCAAAAAACTGATGATATCCAACTTGAGAATTATGCAAAAACTCAATTGTTTTTTTCAACAGCTCCCGCGCCAACAGATCATCACCCGCCTCAAAATCTAATGCAAAATCTATGATAAACCCCAACTTAGCCAACATTAATGTCCGGTAAACTCGTCCGTACTGCGCATCATAACCATCTAACCCAGCCTCCAAATCACCAGACGAGATCACATGCTTCAACGGCGATTGCAACATTTGCAGATTCCATTTACACATGGTCGCCTGATTGCTGTAGGCATAGCGTCCACCATTATCAAAATACGCTGCTGTGAATGCCGGATCTAACGTCGGAATGAATGCAAACGGACCATAATCAAAACTCTCCCCCGTAATCGCCATATTGTCCGTATTCAATACCGCATGACAAAACCCCGCTGCCATCCACTGCGCCACCAACGTTGCCACTCGCTGCGTCAATTCCGCATAAAACATTGCATACCGATCGGCTTCAGCAGCCAAATGTGGATAATACACCTCAATCACATGATCCAACAATCGGCCAATTAAATCCCGCCGCCCCAAAAAGTCCAACCGCTCAAACGTACCAAATCGAATATGCGATTCCTGGACTCGAATCATCACAGACGATCGGGTTGGTGACGGCTCATCCCCGCGATACAAGCCCTCACCCGTTTCAACCAAACTCAAACAACGCGACGTTCTCACCCCCATCCGATGCAACATTTCCGCCGCCAACACTTCCCGCACTCCCCCTTTCAAGGTCAACCGTCCATCCCCCCCGCGTGAGTAGGGCGTTGGTCCCGTTCCTTTGGTCCCTAAGTCATACAACTTGCCATCAAGGGCACGCACCTGACCAAACAAAAACCCGCGACCATCGCCCAATTGGGGATTGTAATGACCAAACTGATACCCGTGATACCGTAATGCCATCAAGGGTTCACGGCCCTGAAACCGACCAAAGGCTTCAATAAAATCTTCATCACTAACCGACTTTGGAGCAAGCCCAAACTGAATTAAAACATCATCATTTCGCCAACGTAATTCATGGCTGGGAAAATCCGCAGCCGCCACCACATCATAGTAATCATCATTACCCAAATGCTCGATCGAAGGTTCGTAGTTCAACGCAAGAATAGGATTCACGGCAATGACAAATGTGGGGGTCATTGGGAATTATTCCACAAAACCCGAATCACTGCTTGTCACAATACCCTAACCTCTAATTTTCCCTGTCTCAATCAAATGATCCAACAATCCCTCACAAGCATCCATTAACAAATCAATCACAAAATCAAACCCTTTCTCACCCCCATAGTAAGGATCAGGAACCTCTTTGAGATCATGCCTTGTACAAAACTCACACATCAAATGCAGCTTACTCCGATCGTGATTCAACGAACCGACATAATACATCTGTTCAAAATTATCCTGATCCATCGCCAAAATCAGATCAAAATCATCAAAATCGATCGGTTCAAATTTACGCGATCGGCCCGTCAACGTCAGCCCTAATTTACGCTGCGCCGCTGCATTCATTCGCCGATCGGTTTTTGCATCAAGGTGATACCCGGACGTTCCTGCCGAATCGCAAATGACTTGATCCTCTAAGCCTCGGGCTTTTAATAAATGATTCATAATGTTCTCTCCCGACGGCGATCGGCAGATATTCCCCAAACAAACAAACAGCAAACGATAGGCCATGATTTACCCCTACATTCTAAAAACAGTCTAGAAACAGCCAAAAACAAAAAAGACCTCTAGTATTACCCAGAAGCCTCTTTTAAAACTCATAAAAACCGAACCTACATTCCGCCGAAGCCAGGAATATTCAAGCCACCCGTAAGCGCTTCCATCTTGCCCCGCATGACATCTGTAGATTTGACATAAGCATCGCTCATCGCCGCAAACACCAAGTCAGCCACGATTTCTGCCCCTTCATTTAAGGCTTCTGGCGCGATTTCAACCCGCTTTGGCTCTTGGTTACCACTCATGACAACTTTCACCAAACCGCCTTGGGCAATCCCCTCAATTTCCATGTTCTCCAACTCTTCTTGGAGATCCTTTGCGCCCTCTTGGACCTGTTGCGCTTTCTTAATCGCGTCGGTCAGCTCTTTCATTTTGCCAAGCCCGAAGCCAAATCCCTGTCCCTGTGCCATATTTGTTTCCGTATAACGAGTTAAGCAAATTACATTATGCCACCGAATCCCAAACTCACGCGCTAAGCTGGCTAGAAATTAAACAGATTGAAATTCACCCAAAATCCGGACTTCCGGCTCTAGGCAAAGTTGCCAGTTGCGCTGAACCGTAGACTGAACAAGATGAATTAAGTTAAAAATGTCGCTGGCTGTTGCCCCACCGCAGTTCAAAATGAAGTTCGCATGACGCTCGGCCACCTGTGCTCCGCCGATGCGATGCCCCTTCAAGCCGACTTGCTCAATCAACCAGCCCGCTGAATGGGGACCTGGATTGCGAAACACACTGCCGCAACTTGGACGATCGTAGGGCTGAGTGCTATGCCGACGGTTGAGATGAGAACTGGTCTCTTCCTGAACTAAACGAGGACTATAGCCCATGGCAAGCTGGAACGTCGCCTGGATGACATAGCGTCCACCATTTTGCAGGTTTGAGGTGCGATATTGGTACCCCAATTGATTCGGCGAAAGGGTCTCAATGGTGCCATCCGGGTTCAGCACATCCACACTCACCAAAATGTCCTCAACACATCCTTGGTGTGCTCCTGCATTCATCACCACCGAGCCGCCTACCGTTCCGGGAATTCCCACGGCCCATTCAAAGCCCTTCCATCCGCGTTTTGCTAAACGTTGAGCCAACAGCGGCATCATCTCACCTGCACCCACCACCACGCGACCGGATTCCTCATTAAAGGTCATTCCACGCATTTGACGGGTCCCCACCACTAAGCCCGGTAGCCCTCGATCACTAATCAAAAGATTCGACCCTGCGCCCAACAATGTGACAGGTAACGATCGTTCCTTGGCCCAAGTCACACCCGCCTTCAGTTGATCAACCGTACGAGGAGCCACAAACCATTCTGCTGGACCGCCGACTTGAAACGAGGTCAAGGTCGAGAGGGAATAGTGAGGCTTGATAATGCAATCGCTATCCATTAACTGAACCGGAGCAGAATGGAGCATCGATGAAAATCGGGAGGGAGAGTAGCAGGCTTGAACAGATTCAGGGACGAGTTCAAGTTGGCAAGTCGTAGGCATAATATTTGGGGAGAGCGTCATAATCTTACGGTTATGGGCGGCATTTTATTTAAAGGACAGCGTAGTCGAGTGGACGTGAAGAATATGTGGAGAGCCGTTTTACAGATGCACCTGTAAAAGTACATGGCGGGCAATGTAAGGATTCCAAACAAGGTTGAAACTAGTTAAACTAAGAAGGCTCTGAAATTGAATATTCCCTATTGGCAATAAGCAACAACAATTGCAATTTTCTCCTCTACTCCATCAAATTCAAGGCACTTATCTCGGAGTGGCCTGAATTAAGCTTCAGCAAGAACCTGCTTTAATCCATATTCCTGAAAGGATGCGAGGGCATCCGGAATAACTTGATTTAAGTTACCAGCACCGAGAAAAATGGCAATATCACCAGGACGCAACACTTCAGGCAAGAACGCCTTTACCGCATCCAATGTGGGACGGTAATACACGTTAGCCTGAGATCGGGAAATCAGATCAGCGAGCTGCTGCCCCGTGACATTACCTGGATTTTCCTCTCCTGCGCTGTAAATGTCGGTAATTATAACTACATCTGCATTCACAAATGATTTAGCGAATTCCGGCAAAAAGGTCAAAGTTCGGCTATATCGGTGAGGCTGGAAAAAGGCGACAATTCGGTGATTGGGGGCATTTGGATCACCGGCTTGAAGTCGAGCAGCGGCCAAGGTGACTTGAAGTTCACTGGGGTGATGGGCATAGTCATCAACAAATCGAATCCCATTGACTTCCCCACGCACTTCAAAGCGCCGTTTTGCACCGCTAAAGCTTGACAGCCCTTCCTGAATCGACTCCACATCTGCACCGAGATGGCGTGCCACTGCGATCGCCGCTAGTGCATTACTTAAATTGTGGGATCCCAAAAGAGAAACATGAATCGGGCCGAGACATTGGTCCTTTTCCCAAAGTTTGGCATAGGTACCGTTAGCCCTGTAAGAAATTTCATCGACGCTATAGGTCGCACCCAAGGATCTGTCGATGCTGTAGCTGATGGCTGGACGAATTTGATGGCGAATTACCGGACAATCGATGCAGCCAATAACGATTTCGCTTCGGCTGACAAATGTTTGAAACACGTCAACCACTTGGGCGAGATCTTTATAGTGATCGGGGTGATCATGTTCAATGTTAGTCAGGACACCAATATAAGAATTAAACTTAACAAGTGATCCATCAGATTCATCGGCTTCTGCCACAAGATAAGGTCCATTGCCTGCTCTTGCGTTGCCTTGCCAAGCAGAGACTTCACCCCCGACAATCACTGTCGGATCGAGACCTGCTTTAAGCAATAAATATCCAATAAGCCCACTAGTCGTAGTTTTCCCATGGGTTCCAGCGATCGAAATCCCTTTATATTCAGAAATCAAACCCGCTAAAACATCGGACCGATGAAAAATAGGGCACCCAAGTTGAAGTGCGGCAGCATATTCAGGATTATGGGTAGTAATGGCGGTCGAACAGACTACTTGAGGCAGTTGACCATCGTGAAAGTAGGAAAGATTCTCCTCGTCTTGGGACGAAAAGATATGCGCCCCCATCGCCATTAAGCGATCTGTAATGTGACTTAGCTTCAGATCCGAACCAGAAACAGGTAAATTACGATGCACCAAAATATGTGCGATCGCCGACATCCCAATGCCGCCAATACCTAGAAAGTGGAATGGTCGTCCGCTGAAATCGATTGAATTCAGCATTATTTATCCTCACACACACCAAAATCGTAACCGTATTCTGCGTATCATGATTAACGATCGCTTTTATGCGACTTAATCTACACTGAATCTCTCACAGGCTCAAGTTAATCTAAAAAAAGTGGATAAACAGTGCTTTACCTCACTAAAAACAACTTAAAGGTAGGATAAAACAACAAACAATTGATGCATAGAACACACGATGACACTTTGGATATTAGCATCAAGAGACAGGAGATCTGTGGATAGACTCCTATACTAAGGATGCTTTGGTGAGACATAGATTTAGAAGATTTAGAATTATTTGATGATGATTGCGCGATCGTTAATGCCCCTAGACAAGATGAGTTTCAGACATTAATTTCGGATCCACATCAGATCCAAACATCAACTAACTATCGACTTTGCTATTGACCTTGGACGACTAAGTTAAATATTAAATAATAATTCCTAGGAATTATTTAAATTTATCGGGGTTTCCCTCTTGATCAAAGTCTCATACTAGTTGTTCGATCGCTACAGGTTCAGGGATTGGATTACCCTCAATTGAAGCTTGCGAATGTGGTCTCCTTTTAGGATATGATGGCTGCATCAATAGGTAATTACTAACAGAGGGCAAGACGCTGTGATTAGAGTCGCGATCAACGGCTTTGGACGTATTGGACGTAGCTTTCTACGCTGTTGGGCTGGGCGCTCAGACAGTGCTTTTAAAGTGGTGGCATTGAATGTCACATCCGATCCCCGGAGTAACGCACACATGTTCCGGTACGATTCCACGATGGGTCGATTCCAAGGTGAGGTGAGTGCAGATGACAACACCATCACCATCAACGGAAATGTTATTAAGTGCTGCTCCGATCGCAACCCTGAGAACTTGCCCTGGAAAGAGTGGGACATTGACTTAGTGATTGAATCGACCGGTATTTTCATCACCAAAGAAGGGGCGATGAAACATATCAAGGCAGGGGCCAAACGTGTTCTAATCACAGCTCCTGGTAAGGGCGATGATGGAACATTCGTGGTGGGTGTGAACGATGAGGATTACGATCCCGATCGTTGCTTTATTATTAGTAACGCCAGTTGTACCACCAATTGCTTAGCACCTATTGTTAAGGTGATTGACCAACACTTTGGCATTGTCAAAGGCATGATGACTACGACCCATAGCTACACGGGCGATCAACGAATTCTTGACTCTAGCCACCGTGACTTACGTCGTGCCCGTGCTGCTGCGGTCAATATTGTTCCGACTTCAACAGGTGCAGCTAAGGCCGTTGCTCTTGTGTATCCGCCAATGGTGGGTAAGTTGAACGGGATTGCATTGCGAGTACCGACTCCGAACGTTTCCGTTGTTGACTTGGTTGCGAACGTTGCGAGAACGACGATCGCCGAGGAAGTGAACAGTGTCCTGAAGGCGGCATCTGAAGGATCAATGAAGGGCATTATCAAGTTCTGCGAAGAACCACTGGTTTCGTCTGACCATGCTGGAACTGATGAATCGTCCATTATTGACGCAGCATTAACTATGGCAATGGGCGGCGACATGATTAAGATTGTTGCTTGGTATGACAATGAGTGGGGCTATAGCCAACGGGTTGTAGATTTGGCTGAGATTGTTGCTCGTAAATGGAAATAGTTTTTTAGAAATTACTTAATTTACATTCTAGAAGAGCGGTAAGAAGTCAATTGATTTCTTACCGCTTTTTTAATTAATGATTTAGTTCCAAAGACCTAACATAAAAATTTGAGATTATCTAAGTAAATAGAGCAAAACTTTGGAAAGTGCGGGTAAAATTAGCTACGCATAGGGTCATATGCTCGAACTTCTACCCGGAACTCACACGCTATGAACCAAGACATACTGCTACAGCAAGCTAAACAAGGTAACTTGCGATCGATCGCTGTACTGATGAATCGTTCTCTAGAATCGAAGGGCCTTCGCAGCACGATCGATTCCCCTGTATCGGGTCAGTTAGACATAATATAGCTATAGCCAGCTAGGTTAGGACATAAGATAGAAAGAAAGCGAATTGTCTGAGCAATAACAATGCCAAAACCATATAGTTCCGATTTACGGCAAAAGGTAATGCAAGCAATCGAAATGGATGGGCTAAAGAAAA
>JAPLHZ010000311.1 GCA_026389365.1 Cyanobacteriota bacterium | reverse complement strand
GCGGACATCCGGTAAATCGAGTGGAATGTGAATCTGATTCTCCATGAGGCCCCTCGCTTGCTGGCTAACATCTTGATTTTACAGCCAATCGATGAACGCTATATCTGGATGCCGACCACGGCAATTCTAGGAGAACCGAATGTTTTCAGGATGGTCAGTTTCGCTATTGGAGTCCTGACGGTTCTCCGATACAAATTGAAGTGCCCTCAGATTATTACGATGCAGCCGTTCAAGCGATGAAGGAGCGAATTAATAAGGGGCAAGTCAAGGGCATTAGCGATCCTAAACAGGCACAGAATATTGTTCGCAAAGGTGGCTTTACCTATACTCAAGCGCGTAACATCGCAAAATTTGGTACGGTGGAATCGATTAGCTACGATGCCGTCAATGGAATTAAAATAGCCGGAACTGCCATGGGTATTTCTGCGATAATTTCTTTTGCTCATTCAATTTGGAGTGGGGAAAGTCCAGAGGTTGCAATCAAGGAAGCTTGTTTCTCAGGAATCAAAGTCGGTGGAATAACGTGGGTGTCGAGTATTTTGATGGCTCAAATTGGGCGAACGGGAGTCGAAAAATCGCTTCGACCTTTGACCGATTATGCTGTCAAAAATATGGGTACACAAACGGCTGCTTGGATCGCGAACGGTCTACGTGGTGGCAGTTCATCGATTTATGGCGCAGCCGCAATAAGTAATGTATCCAAGCTACTCCGAGGAAATGTTGTGACGGGGATTGTAACTACGGTAGTTGTTTCATCATTGGATATTCCGCGACTCGTTAAGGGAGAAATTTCAGGGGTACAAATGCTGAAAAATGTAACGACAAATGCCGCAGGAGTAACAGGTGGCTCGGCTGGATATTCGCTCGGAGCAATAATTGGAACAACAATTTTTCCTGGCCCTGGAACTCTCATCGGTGGTCTGGTTGGAGGTGTTTTGGCGGGTTCAGCAGCTTCGACAGGATCTCAAATGGCTTTAGATCAGTTAATTAAGGATGATGCAAAAGAATTTCTGATAATCATAGAAGTAGAGCTTGGGATTTTAGCATTTGATTACCTATTGTCAGAACCTGAAGTGAAATCTGTTGTGGCAGAATCAGAGATGATTAATTGGAGTATTCAATTGTCAGAATATTCAAGCCGAAGCGATCGTTCAATAGCAGTTAAAAATATTCTAGAAACGCTGGTAATTATGATGGTTAAACAGCGTCAGAAAATCACTCTTCCTACTGAAATGCAATTAATTGATGGATATGAAAAATGCTTGAGTGAGATGAACTTTAACTAATAAACATTATCGGAAATTATTTTTTAGAGATTCAAAGCCTTGCTAGGCAAGGGCTGTAAATTCGCAAAACCCTATTTCCGATTAAGTCTAATATCTATTAAACAAATTCGAGTATCTCCGACGGATACCGAAAACCAGTCGTGACGGACAACGCTTTGAAGCCATTGTGTGGAGATTTAAGATTTGTGAGAATGATTTTGGAGAGGGGCGATCATTCTCTAATTCTTACCTGCTTTTCATTCACAATCCAAAGTTTACGATCGATCGGCTCTTTCTGAAGTAAATCTGGTTCTCCTAGAATTGCCGTGGTCGGTATCCAGATATAGCGTTCATCGATTGGCTGTAAAATCAAGATGTTAGCCAGCAAGCGAGGGGCCTCATGGAGAATCAGATTCACATTCCACTCGATTTACCGGATGTCCGCCTC
>JAPLHZ010000355.1 GCA_026389365.1 Cyanobacteriota bacterium | reverse complement strand
ATCTTTAAGCGTGAATTGAATAGATTCGCTAAAAATCATAGGACTCATCCAAAGACACCAGAACGCCGTCAGTGAAGTATGAACACGCCACTTCAACTTCTCTAGTATGACTGGGGTTCTATCTTTTGGCTAGTCCCTTAAAGGATGGAGAGACGGCATTTATGATTTTGTTTACCCCGACGAGTCATGCCATTTTTCATCCCATTACCAAATCCACAAGTCGGACAGATTAAATCAAGTTTCATAATGCACAACACCCCAAAAGCTGGAGATAGCGCTATTATCCTTTATCCCTTACACAAGGGCACGACCAATGAGTTATTCGCTGAGTCCGAGGAAGGACTACTTGACTTGGTATGCTGATTTACTTGGTAATGATCCTCAATAGGCTCAGATTATTAGCGTAAATTTATACTCTCTCAGACTTTTCAAACATTCTCTGACGTTACTCTTCTACCATTCACCTAAATCATCGTCCTCTGAATCAATATTTATATTTGTACTAAGATTCGTCTCAGCACTAGCACTCATAGTTGCGCTAATGCTGATTTCAGTAGCATCTAATTGATTTGAATTCATTTCGCCCGATTCTTCAATGGTCAATTTAATTGTGCGTGAAAAGCCTTCACCGTTTGGATCACCGATCGTAATTTCCACCGTTTCACCACAGAGCTGATCTAATCGGCCTAGCAACCCCCGCAAATGAGGCGTACTGGCTCCAGTGTCAACATACAACCGTTCCGAAAGTTGATTCATTTTGCGCCAACTTCCATACAGTTTTGCGATCGCACCTTCTAGAATGCCAGATTGATTTACAAGTTCTGCGGCAGTATTCAAAACCCCTAACCGCAACGCTTCTTCAAGGGCCAGTTCTAAATCAACATTAGAATCATTTAATGCCTGAACTTGATTTGCCCCTTCCAAATATCGCGCCAAATATCGCGCTTCAGCCGTCACTTGTTTGAGAGTCCCAAGATCAGGATTTTCAGCCACTGCTTCGCGAATCGTATCTTGATGAATTTCTGGAAGCCGCTCCATTTGTTTGACTAAAGGCGCAATGTATCGCGGTGGAATGCTTTGGTCGGCAGCCTTGACACGCAATTCTTCAGGAATCAAGTCCGAAGTCATGGCGACCCATTCATCGGAAAGCTGTTTGACTTCGCGGCGGGTTATACGCTTGCCCTGTTTGGCGGAGTCAGCGATGACTTGCTGGACCTCCGTAGACGATTTGGCCGTCTCCATAAAAGCGCGCTTAGTAAATTTATTAACGTCTTCAGCTTCGAGATAGCCGTCATCAATCATCCGATCGGCGCACTCGGCCAAATCAATTAGGCTATAAGCTGTACTTCTACTAATTTCACGATCTTTTAACCAATTCAAAAAGCCAAGTCCTTTGCCCGGTTCCGAGGTTCGTTCACGATCGCGCACAGCCCGCAAAATTTTGCCACGCCATACATCAGTTTGCAAATCTAATCGATCGCATACTTGCCATGCCAGTTCGATTTGTTGCTGAAAGTCATAAGCGCTAATTTCAGTGTCTTCTGGATCAGGAAGCTGTACGTCAAAGCTGATAGCTAATTTTTCTTCCAGAGTGGCTAAGTCCAAGACTGGCTCACCGTTGGCTTTCGGTTTCCGCGCTTTTTTCGGGGGTTTCACGGGAGCAATATCGAATTGAGCCTCGAATTGAGATGCTTTTGTTGGAGGCGTGTCTGCCTGCGCTGCTGCCTGCACCATGTCTAGTCCCTCGTTCTGCTTTGCTCTAGCCGGAAACCATTATTGCATGGCTTGAGACCGTGATGGCTGATTGCAGGGTGAATTAGGACGGTGATTAGGACCATAATTAGGACTTTGGCAGTTGAAGTGGTGTTTTTTGTTTGATTGAGTATTGCCGATCGTGAATCAGTGTTTTTAATTGCTCAACACGGCTAGCGGGGGCCGGATGACTGGCGAGCAATGGAATGTTAGGAATATCTCGAATACGATCGAAAAAGTCAGTGGCTCCTGCAACATGACCATAGTGTTTATAGAGTAAATCTAAGCCAACATCATCGGCCTGGATTTCTTGTTGTTGGGAAAATTGGGCACGACTAATGGCTTCTATGCTGGTGGTGCCGATGGCTGCAACTGAACCAATATCACCAAATAAACTGGAAAATACAATTTGGAGTAATAATGCATTGCCTAATCCCCGTAGATGATCGCGGTTTTTAAAATGCCCCAATTCATGCCCTAGAATCATCATCAATTCATTTTCAGATTCGGCTTTGTCCAGTAACCCTTGATAAACTAGAATCCGATCGCTAGGAATGGCTGCTGCATTAACAATAGGTTGATTGATATAAAGAATTTGGTAATTGCGAGCGGGATTGCTGGGTGGAAGATGGGACTCTAGTTTATTTAAAAGATCATTCAGTTGATCTTGAGTTTTGCCGGGTTTCGCTTGTTGGCTATAAACCGGAAGAACCAAATTCCCCAATTGCTGTTCGACGCTTGGCGGAATCCACCAAACAATGGCGCTTCCCAAGGCAAATGTGCCCCAAATAATCGCCATCAAACTCGCGATACAAATTACAAAAAATTTGAAGAGATCGCGAGATTTTGGTTCAGGGTTTCGATCGCTGTAACTAGCATCGCCAGGAGGGAGTTGCATAAGAAAAATTGGAGAATTGATTTGGTGGAAATAGCTAGTTTGATTGTACGGGACGGAATGCATGGAGAAAATTGATCAATGATCCCAAATGGCGCGTTTGAATCCAGAGTTTACCTTGTCCACTGAAGCGACAAACCAATCCTTCTCCGCCAAATATACTAGTTTTGAGACTCTTAAATGAAAGTCCACCGAGCATTTCGACGTTATAGTTCAAGGTATCTTCAAAGGCAACAATGTAGCCTGTATCCACAATGTACGATCCATTGACTGGTCGTCCTCCAAATTCGACGATTCAGAATTGGTATCAGCTTATTTTTCGATTGATTAATAATTTTATCGAAGCCTGAAACGTACGTTTTACGTTGAGGAAGTCAGCAAAATCTTAGTACAAATGGTCACCTTAACAGGGGTACCATAAGAACTAAACCAAATGTCTCCATTGCCACTCGCTTTAATTAAAAACAGTGATTCACCGCTAAAAAAGCCTTTCACTCCCTGAAATTTTGTATCTATTACAATATTAGGATCTGCTGCAACAAAGCCACTGGATTGAATGAATAACGATCGATCGCTCTGACACTGATAATGGCATAAATCCCCCGGAACACCCGGAGACAATAGTAATTCACCTGATTTTCCCGTTGCGGTGAATTCGCTCAAAAATAAAGATTCCCCACCAAACATACGGCCAACACTTTTCATCATGCCACCCCGCATTTTAGATTTCATCGTGATATGACTATCCATTGCAGCCATAGCTCCGGCTTCCACAATGAGGCTTTGATTGGTAGTAAGTTTCACACGCAAGGATGCGTAGGCTGGAGAATGTTCGATGTCGTAGGTATACATAGGGGTTGGGGATTTGGGGTTGGGGATTTGGGGTTATGAATTTGGGGTTGTGAATTATGAATTTGGGATTAACGTGCGGGAAGCTGGCTGCCTATTTCTTTCCCGAAAGAGCTGGGGTTATGGGTTTGGCAGTAGAGTTTGCCTTTTCCACTGAAGCGACAGACTAAACCTTCACCGCCGAAAATTGCTCCCCACCAACTGGCATTGGCTTTGCTAATTCGGAAGCTGAGGCTGTCTTCAAAGGCGACGATATGTCCGGTATCAACAACATATTCGCCGTCTACATCAATTTCGTAGATACCACCGAAGGCATTGAGTAAAAGAATGCCATTGCCGCTGATTTTCAGCCAAAAAATCGACTCACCACTGAAGAAACCTTTGAAGCCTTGAAAGCCAAGTTCTAAATCTACACCCGGTGTGCTGGCCAGGTATCCGGTAGATTGGACAAGTAATGTTTTACCGTTGAGTTGATAGGGAAGCAGGTCTCCCATAAATTTTGGTGCGAGGTATAGTTCTCCGGCTTCGCTGGTAGTCCGGAAGACGCTGAGGAAGAGCGATTCTCCACCGACCATTCGTTTGAGTCCGCCCATGATGCCGCCGCCTTTGCCCTTCCGAAGGGTGGTGCTGACGTTGAGATTGCTGCTCATGGCAACCATGGCTCCAGCTTCGGCAACGAGTTCTTCTTGCGGATCTAGATTGATTTTGGCGATCGCGCTATCGGGCTGATGAAGTATTTCAAGTTTCATGGGGAATGGCGTATGAATTGTAAATGACGAATTATGAATGACAAAACAGCTAAACTTTTGGGCGAAGGAAGCTGACTAGGCCACTGATGCTGCGGGATTGCAGGTAGACTTCGCCATTACCGGTGATGCGATTGACCAAGCCTTCACCGGATGTCACTGAACCCAATAAACCACCTGCGAGTTTGATATTCATTTTGAGGCTTGGGTCGTAGGCAACAAGATGGCCGCTATCAACAATGTAATCATTTTTGACCTGATGCTGAGAGAGTCCACCATAGGCTCCAATAAAAACGATGCCATTACCGCCGACTTTGAGTTTGAATAAGCCTTCCCCTGCAAAGAAGCTCGCGAATCCTGCCCAATGCACATTGAGTGTTATGTTTCCGGCATGGGCAATGTAGGCTCCGGGTTGGAGGCAAAGTTCGCGATTATTTAGTTCAATACGGGTAATATCGCCTATTGTCGATTGGGTTAAAACGACTTCTTGAGGTTTATTACTTTTGTTGGTGAAGGTATTGATAAACATGGATTCACCGCCCAGAAAAGTCTTCAGCAGTGCAGGAATCAGACCGCCGGAGAGCTGGGTTTCTACAGTAATATTACCGTCCATACTGGCCATGGCTCCAGCTTCTGCGACTATTTTTTCTCCCGGTTGGAGCGTCACGAATACCGTAGCAAAGGTGGGTTTGTAGCGAACATCATATTTCACAGTTGTGCAGTCCTGGGATAATCCGGTTAATGGCTTATGGTGTTTTCATACTATTTAGTTAGCCCAAACGGTGCAGATTTAGCTCACTTTTACGATCGAAAATAAACTGCACAATTTTTCAATCAATAATTTTTGAATCAATATTTTTAGACCTCAAAGATTGCAAGTTTGGCGGCATTTGGTGACTATTTTAACCGATACGTGTCTTTTTTAATTGTTGTCCTAAACCCGATGTCCTAAACCTAACCGGAAGATTTAAAGTATTCAGATTCATCCTTAAAAGGCGATCGTATTGTAAGCCTTCCAGGGGGTAACGAAGAATTAACGTTTCAGACCAGTTTTTGAGGTTAGATTTGAAATTATGATTCAAGCACCTCAGATCGACGGAATTGAAATAGACCCACCAGACTGGGCAAACACCCCAGCGAGTAT
>JAPLHZ010000161.1 GCA_026389365.1 Cyanobacteriota bacterium | reverse complement strand
TGTGAACTGGGCCATCTTCAATTCCTTCGCCATTACGTTAGCCAGACGCGGAGGCTACCGTACCGTACCGGATGCCCTCAGAGCTTGGGCTAATATGCTCGACAATGTTTATCTTTTCTTTGTATGAAACCACCCTGCTTCACAAGGGGGCTAGGGGGATCGAGGCTAGGAAAGTCCTCGCGAAAGAGAAGAACAAACAATACGAAAACCGAGGGGGTTGTACTGATTCGCCGGAGCGTAGGAGTTACGATTGGCAGAACGACAGTGGCGCGGGTAGTTGAGCCACGAACCACCACGTAACAGCCGGAGATCAGATCCGGAATCATTAGAGGCATTCCAAACGCTGCCGTGAGTTGGAGCGCCGTCGTAGTTGTGATGCCATGGATCGAGGCACCATTCCCAGACATTTCCGTGCATGTTGTAGAGTCCAAAGGCATTTGGGGTGAAGGAATCGACCGCGATCGTGGTCCTCCGGTATTTTCCTTTTGATGCTTTTCCGTAGGTATGGTCACCATCAAAATTCGCCAAATCAGTCGTAATCGTCTCGCCAAAGTGAAATGGAGTCGTTGTTCCTGCGCGACAAGCATGGGCAAGAGGGCTAGGGGGATCGAGGCTAGGAAAGTCCTCGCGAAAGAGAAGAACAAACAATACGAAAACCGATGCTGCCGCTCTGATTCGTCGGATCGAGGCCGGCACGAAGGGCAGAACGACAGTAGCTCGGGAGGCTGAACCATGAACCACCACGCATCAGCCGGCGATCAGATCCGGAATCATTAGAAGCATTCCAAACGCTGCCGTGAGTTGGAGCGCCGTCGTAGTTGTCATGCCATGGATCGAGGCACCATTCCCAGACATTTCCGTGCGTGTTATAGAGTCCAAAGGCGTTTGGAGTGAAAGAATCGACCGCAATCGTGGCCGCCCGGTATTTTCCTTGTGATGCTTTTCCGTAGGGATAGCCACCATTAAAATTCGCCAAATCAGTCGTAATCGTCTCGCCAAAGTGAAACGGAGTCGTTGTTCCTGCGCGACAAGCATATTCCCATTGCGCTTCTGTTGGTAGGTCGTAGGTCTTTCCAGTTTTCTCAGATAATCGGGAAAGCCGATCGCAAAACTCCTTCGCCTGATGCCAAGAAACCATCTCAACAGGCAAATTAGCACCTTTGAAGTACGAAGGATCGGGATTTAGCTCGATATTGACCTGATCCAAACTTGCAATCTTTTTCCATTGCGCTTGTGTGACCGCAAATTTCCCCATCCAAAACGCTTTGACATTTACCTCATGTTGCGGAAACTCATGATTTGATGCCCATTTCTCTTTAATTCCTAGAGAGTCCTTTTTTGCCGCACCCATCTTGAAACTACCGCCGGGAATCTTCACGATATCCAGCGTGACTCCATCACCCAAATCCTCTTTAAAGCCCAAATCCTCTTTAAAGTAAGTCACACTTCCAGATTTACGCGCAATTTCCTGACCTGTGACATCGAGAGTCACAACCTCAAAGTCAAACGTTGGAAGTTTTAGTTTTGGTGGTGGTTCTGGTTGCGCGATCGGTTCTGGTATTGTTATGAGATCGTATGTTTTTTGGATGACGGGTAAATTGTTCATAGCTATCACAGTAGCAGCAATAAGTGTACGTATAACTACTGATAGTTAAATTAAATGCAAATATAACTGATAGTTAAATTAAATGCAAGTGTAACTACCGATACTCAGCAATTCTCATTATGAAAAATGAGGTCTTTGAAACCCTTATACAAAGAGGTTTTAACAATTATTAACAAACCTGTAAATCGCTGAAAGCCAGTAGACTCGTTCCATAATGAGAATTGCTGACCGATACTAGACTTAATCGGAAATAGGGTTTTGCGAATTTACAGCCCTTTTCTAGCAAGGCTTTAAATCTCTAAAAAACAATTTCCGATAATGTTTAATAAATTAAAGCAACAAAATCATAAAAATTTTTGTCAGTTTTTTGTCTAAGTGTTTTCCTAAAACTGACAAAATAAAATGCTAATTGTATGATTATACCTAATCACCTATCAAGGTGCTCTCAAATAGTGGCATTAGGACCGATCGCAATTCCGTGATGCAATCAGGTGGTTCATTCAATCCGCTACTTAATACACCCCAGGAGTACGTTGAAGATCAGGTCGCTCCTCATTGACAATAGCGCCTTCTACAGGACAAACCTGAATACAAATCCCACAATCAATACAAGTCGAAAAATCAATCCAATACCAATCAGTACCCTTATAATTCTTAGCTGGGCCTTGATCAATACAAGCCACAGGGCAAGCAGCGACACAATCTGCCACACCTTCACAGATGTCCGTAACAATGGAATGAGACATGAATAAAAACCCAGAAATAACGTTGTTTTAGAGAATCACGAAATTGCAACTAAAGCATTTCAACATCGATTGAACCATTGGCACGAATCCAAACAATTTCGAGAATAGATTGCTGTCGGGCATGATCGTATATGGTTTCACGATCGATCGGTTCGCTGCCATCGGGCGATCGTAAATAGATTTCGATCTGAGCGGATGGATTCAATTCTCGCAGAATTTGACTCTGTGCCAACGCGATCGGATAGACCTCGACGGATTCAGCAACCACCAGTTTTTCACTCGTCGTCGTCCGTTTTGGCAGTTGTCCAGTGGGCAATAGAGCTTGGTGAAGTCGCTCAATTTCCAGCGAGAAGCCAATACTCGGAATCGATTCTGATTGCGGATGGTAGGTGCTGAGTAATTCGTCATAGCGTCCGCCTTGGCCCAAAATTTGTTGTCCCGAGGCCGGATCGCCGATAACTTCAAATACGATACCCGTGTAATAGTCAAAGGTGCGAATCAGGCTCAGATCTAGAACAATCGGAAATCGATCGGGAAGTCCGCGTTTTTGGGCCGTTGCTTGTAACAACGAAAGCAATCGCTGCAAATTAAGCGCCGCCCGTTGTTGATAATCATCCAGCGGCATTTGGCTGAGCTTTTTAATCACCGCCTCCGGTTCACCCCGCAAGTCCGAAATTTGCAAAGCCCGCGATCGCAAATCCTCGTCCATCGGCATGGTTTCTAGGGCAACCCGATCGAGATGGGCCAACGCATGACGAACCTTCCCCCGCAACGGCTTCGGAAATTCCCACAGGAGCGATCGAGTCAGCCCCGCATCCCCCAAGACCATTTGCCACCGATCGGCCATACCAATCCCATTCAAACAATCCATCACCAACAGCAAAATTTCCGCATCCGCCAAAACCCCACCGCCGCCGAGCAACTCGACCCCCGCCTGATAGGATTCTTGCTGGGTGCTGTGGCTGCCTTCTTGGGGACGACGAAAAACATTCGCATTGTAATAAAGCCGAGACGGATAGCTTTTATCCGAAAGCCGCATCACCGCAGTTCGGGCAATAGATGCCGTAAATTCAGGCCGTAGCCCCAACACTTCATCGCTACTTTGGATTTGCAAGATTTGCTGGGATGCGATCGCCCCCCCCGCCATCAAAGTATCCATCCGCTCTAGAGTCGAGGTGATGATGCGATGATAGCTCCAGCGATGTAAGACCTGCTGAAGCCGATCTTCAATCCAACTTTTCTGCGCCACATCAAGCGGCAATAGATCTCTGGCCCCAGAGGGCGGCTGATAAACCATTATTTTTTCTTTCCAAACAATCCGCCAAACATGCCTGGTGACTTGCCGCCGTCTTTAGCATTCGTGCTTCCTTTGGCAGTTGCCACAGTAGATGGTTTTGAAGTCATCTTTTGAAGCATCTGTTTGCCCTCTAGAGCCATGGCATCCGAGGCATTCAAGCTCAGGGCTTTATCAAAATGAATCCGCGCCATCGTACCTTGTTTTTGCTCCAAATACACCATTCCCAACAAACTATGGGAACGACCGTTATTGGGTTCAAGCTTGAGCGCATCTCGTAATTCTAAAACGGCTTGGGGATAATTTTGACGTTTGAATGCGATTTCAGCCCGATTGAAGTATGGATCCGCTAAGGACTGACGGACCACAGAGGGCTTTGTGGAGGGTTGGGCCGTAGAGATCTCCGGTTCAGCAGGACTAGGCTTACCCGTGAACTTCATCGCAATACCGCCGCCGCCAGAGGTCCAATTGCCTTCAATTTTGACTAGATAGACCAGATTTAATTCACTGATTTGGGCGGTGAGTTCTTCCGATTGGGACAAATTCTCAAATTGCTTGGCGGTGAGACTCTGGACTAGGGCGCGGTATTCCGATTCCACATCTATTATGCTGTCGAGTAGGGCTTGAGCGATGGAGCTAAGTCCTTCGGTTGAATTTGGGTTTCCAGCGGCTTCTTTGGCTTTGAGCCTCAGCAGTAGGTCGTACTCAATTTTAGATTTTTCCTGAACCAGGCATTCCCATGCAGGGTTGATCAGCTTGGAGAGGAGTTGTTCGGCAAATTGTTTGTCGCTAGACGAAAGAGTGGCGCTGTCGGGATGGAGGCGGCGAGCGATTTTTAGGTAACTTTTTCGGACATCTTTGCCATCAGAAAACAGTGGCATCCCTAACAGAGCGTAATAATCGGCAAACTCACTCGAAAATAGTCCTCGCTGAATCTGAAAAACCATGCGTCTTTGTCCCTGCGTAAATGAGTCTGGGTATTCGTCTCTTGGTCTTTGAGGCTAAAGCACGATCGGTGAAACGATCGACTGATTGCTGTGGATTTAAAAGTGTCAGCTAACTTTATCGGTACTTTATCTAAAGTGTAATCACTTCATCCACACTTTGCCGATCGATTCTGAAAAATTTGTGCTTTAATCCTGTTTTTCATTATCTCCCGATCGAAAAAATTAAGCCTCTCCAAAGTTAAAGTCCAGTGGGCGAATAGTCATGAGTTCATCACTGAGTTCTCGGTGCAGCGTGCCATTGGTGGCTAAAATCCGATCGGATCGGATCTCAAAAACCGACTGATCATAACCCGTTACAGACCCACCAGCTTCCTGCACAATCACAATGCCCGCTGCAATATCCCACGGCGAGAGTCCTCGTTCCCAGTAGCCATCGATTCGTCCACAGGCGACATAGGCCAAGTCAAGCGAGGCGGCACCGTCTCGACGAACCCCTTGGGTCTTGTGGGTGAGCTGACAAAATTCGGCGTAGTTATTATCGGGAGTGGTGCGACGATCGTAAGCAAAGCCCGTCACCAAGATACTTCTAGCCAGACATTCCGTTTTAGAAACCTGAATAGGCAAGTTGTTGCAGGTGGCCCCGAGTCCTTTAGCGGCGCGGTAAAGCTCATTGTGAATGGGATTGTAAACTACGCCAACGATCGGAATTCCCTTGTTTAGCAGACCCACCGAAACCGCAAAGCAAGGATATTGATGCGCATAATTTGTCGTGCCATCCAAGGGATCGATCGCCCATAGATACTCCGCATCCCAATCGCCTTGCATCCCCGATTCTTCCGCCAAAATCGAATGCTCCGGGACGTGACGCTGAAGAACAGCCAGAACTGCTTTTTCGGCAGCTTTATCCGCTTCTGTCACCAGATCGCCGGGGCGTTTTTCCTGAACATCACTGCTCTTCAGATTGCCCCAATAATGCTGAAGTTCTTTTCCTCCCGCTTGGGCTGCGATCGTTGCAATATCCAGATAGCGAGCGAGGTCGTCAGAAGTCATAATCAACCCTAAAAAATTACATCCGATCGTCAAACTAGATCAAAAAAAGAGATCAAAATTCTCAATTTTCTAATCATCCTCCAACGGCAACCCAAATCGAACCTTGCCTCGTCCAAAATTTCGACCAAACTGAAGCACATACACCTCATCTTCATCTTGGGTTTCCACCTCCAAATCGGACTGAGCATAGCTGACACAGAGCAGCGCATATCCCATGCGTTGGAGTTCTGGCGAAAGTCCCATGGCTTCCGGTTGTCGTAAATCACCGGACTGCACTCGAACGGCACAAGCAGTACAGGCTCCGTTTCGACAGGAAAAGGGCAGATCTACACCTTGGTTTTCGACGCAATGGAGGATATACCGATCGCTGGGGACTTGGAGTTCATGGGTGGTTCCTGTTTGGCGATTGTGAATCCGAACGGTGTGGATTTTAACGGGAGCGGTTGAGGGGGTTTGGGGCATGGGAAAAACGGACCGATCGCCCGTGGAGGAAAGTTTTAGATTAGCTCTATCCATTATGCCGGGATGTCTGCTACTATGTTTTTCCAGTGAGGTAATTTGTTTTACCTGACTCGGATGGCCTGGAGAGATGGCCGAGTGGTTGAAGGCGCAGCATTGGAAAT
Source organism: Cyanobacteriota bacterium (assembly GCA_026389365.1). GTDB lineage: Bacteria > Cyanobacteriota > Cyanobacteriia > Leptolyngbyales > Leptolyngbyaceae > JAAFJU01. The sequence goes on along the minus strand of JAPLHZ010000161.1, from coordinate 10,940 downwards.
GCTGTTTGGGGGTAACTTCAACGAGGGTTCGAATCCCTCTCTCTCCGTTCCAAAAACAAAACCCGTTTAGTCCTAGGATTGAGCGGGTTTTGGTTTAAGGTTTTTTGGACGCTGGAGACTGTGTTTCTGGAGACCGTGTTGCTGGAGTCTCGAAGTTTATAGAGTCGCGAACTTTAATGTTGGGATCCAGGCATCCTCAACGATCGCAATTCCGACATAGGACCAGCGTTTGACCAACCCCGGAAGCTGAGGTTGGGTGAGAGATTCCACGGCAAACTGTGGCGCTAAGTCAGGAGCTTGACGGTTCAGATAGGTCAGTGCGTCGGCATGTTCTGAAAATAAAATCAAATAAGGATGAGGGGGCTGGTCGGGATCAGGGCGGAGTCGAGCGACAAGATATTGACCATCAGCGCGCGATCGGAGAACGTACCATTGTTGAACCATGGGTTAACCATCCTCACCGAGTTGAATTCGTGGATCGACAAACTTCAGCAATATATCCGCCAACAGATTACCCAAAATCAGCATCGCCGCCCCCATCATCAAGCTGGCCATCACCATATAGGTATCTTTAGCTTGCAAGGCTTGCAAAATCAAGCGTCCGAGTCCCGGCCAGTTAAATAAATTTTCGGTAATAAAGGCACCCCCCAACAGTGAGGCAAATTCAAACCCCAACAGGGTAATCATCGGATTGAGGGCATTACGAAAGGCATGGGTCATAATTACCCGCATTTCCGGCAATCCCTTCGCGCGGGCAGTCTGAATATAGTCCTGACGCTTTACATCCAGCATTTCACCGCGCATGAGGCGCTGCAATCCCGCAATCCCAGTGATACTGAGGGCGATCGTGGGCAAGATTAAATGCCAGCCAATGTCTAGTACTTTGCCGAAGAAACCCAGCTCTTCGTGATCAATACTGGTCATGTCGCCAACAGGAAATAGGGGCGAGGTCGCTTGGGCAAAGGCCAATAGCAATAAGCCCGAAATAATACTGGGCAATCCCTGACCTAGATAGCTCAAGGTACTCAATACCTTATCGGCCAGTTGCGATCGTTTGACCGCCGCCCAAATCCCCAAGGGAATCCCCAACGCCCAAGTCAGGACAAGCGAACTAATGGACAAGAGTAATGTTGCGGGAACACGCTCCCAGAGAAGCGTCACCACGGGACGTTCATAGACAAAACTCTGGCCAAAATCGCCTTGGGTGACAATGCGCATCAACCAAAGAAAATACTGTTCGATCGCCGATTTATCGAGACCAAAGCGTTCCTTATACTCGGCGATTCGCTGGGGTGAAATTTTTGGGTTTTCCTTCAAGGTATCCAAAAAGCTTCCTGGCGCAAGCTGCATCACAAAAAAGCACAAAACTGAGGCCAACAGTAGGGTAATAATGGCTTGCCCTAGGCGTTTGACAATGTATAACGTCGTTTCATTGGTCAAAATTGAAACGACCCGGCGAGAAACACTGGAAGCGGCCATGGCAATGCTCAGTAAGAAATGTCAGGATTTAGGTTGGGGAAAGTACCCTCTTTAAGTTTAAGGGTACCGTACATCACCGATCGGGGATTTAGTCTTAGTATTCGATCAGGGTCACGATCGGGACGTTAGGCAATTTTTTGCGTCCATCTAAGAAGGTCAACTCGCTTAAAAAGGCAAATCCAACTAATTCAGCGCCACATTTAGTGATCAGTTCTGCGGTCGCAGCAGCCGTGCCACCCGTTGCAATCACATCATCAACCACTAATACCCGCGCCCCAGCCGGAAACGCGTCTTGATGAATTTCTAGGCGATCGGTGCCATATTCCAAGGCATATTCGACGGAATAGGTGGTGTGTGGGAGCTTACCGGGCTTCCGAACCGGGACAAATCCGGCATTCATTTGATAGGCCATGGGGGTACCAAATAGAAAGCCACGGGATTCCATGCCAACGATGTAGTCGGGCTTCAGGTAAGCAGTTTTTTCGACCAGCGCATCAATAGTGGCTTTAAAGCCCGCCGCATCTTGGAGCAATGTGGTGATGTCGCGAAAGAGAATACCGGGTTGTGGGAAATCGGGAATATCGCGAATGAGTGCTTTGATGTCCATGACGCTGGAAGATTCCTGAATTGAGGTACGTGATGGGTTATCGCATATTGTTGAGCCACTTGTCATCACTTTTGGTTTATCTAAGGTTCAAACCCGAAACAAAGCTATCATCGATCGTCTTTTTCCAATGCCAAAGTAACGGTTGAATAGGTTTAGTGGTGATTGAAAACTCACCATAATTCGCCACGGCCCGACGATCGCCTAAACTGATCAAATTCAAATAACGGGATTGCGCCTTGAAGACCTGTAACGATTGATTGGCTAGACTTCGCCGTAGATTGTGGCCGATTATCGTTCCTTGTCGTACGGCAAATACACCTGCTTTTGGTCGTGGAGTAGTTTGTATTGTGGCAATATCACCACTTGCGAAAATATTTGAATGGGAAACCGATCGCAAGGTCGAATCGACCAAAACAAATCCCCGATCGTCTGTCCTCAGTCCTGAATCACGAATCCACTGCGGCGAAGTTGCCTGCGTGGCCCATAGACTTACATCGCAGCTTAAATTAGAAGAGTATTCCCCTGAATTCAATATCAAGTTCACGCCATTTGTGTTCTCTTGAACGGAATTCACTGCTGTATTGAAATAAACTCGGATCGATTGGGATTTAAGTTCCTGGGTTAGTAAAGTTTGTATTGCTTTAGATTGACTGGGTGCAATGGTCTGACTACGACAAATTAAACTTAAATTCAATTGATTTCCTAAACGTTCTTTTAAACTCAATGCAACTTCGACTCCCCCTAAACCTCCACCTACGATCGCCATCGATCGCGTTTCAGGCAGAGTTTCAGAGAGTCCCAATTTCAAATAAGGCTCTAATGAATTAAGCAATAGTCCCATCGGCTTCATAGGAATAATCCGTTGGCTGACCATTGCCGGAATTTGTGGCGTACTGCCAATGTCTAGAGAAAGAATCTCAAACCCGATCGCGCCATGGTTTCGACAAATAATACATTGCTGGGCTAGATCCAAACCGATCGCCTCATCAAGTACAACCTTTACCCCCAAAGCTTCCGCCAGAGCTGCCACATTAACTGCGCAAGCTTCCTGATTCCACCAACCCGCTAAATGACCCGGTACAGACCCCGAATAGATTGTCTGAGCGTTGGGAGTGATAAGGGTGATGTCGGCGATCGGGCAATGACGTAAGGTTGCCGATTGGTGCAGCCAACTCAAAAGCGCAACACTATGACTATGGCCACCACCAATGAGAACAAGTTTTGAAGGCATCATAACTATTAATAAAATTAATAGGATAAACATTAGAAAAAGAAACCGATCGTACCGTATCTTGAGAACCGAACAAAAAACAACTTCAAGGTCTAAAAGTAAGTCTCCATGAGGTTTATACGCCTTATTTCCTATGGTTATCCGATGAAAAGGGACTAGGAATTTAACTTGTAATTTGCGAAGATTCATTTGTGGGCAAACGAAGCAAAGCAAACGTCTCTAACTCACAAAACAAGCTAGAAAACAAACTTACTCCAAAGGCATTCAACATGACATTTCCACTAGAATCTCTTTACAACTGGTATCGTGATATTGTCGCAAATCCTAAATATCGTTGGTGGGTAATTGGGGGAACGTTGCTTTATGTTCTCAGCCCGATCGATATTATTCCAGATGTATTTCCAATTATCGGACAAATCGACGATGCCGTCGTAATTACGCTTCTCGCTACCGAAATTGCATCCCTACTTAAAGATCGCAATGCCAACATGAAACAAAAACGATCGGACCAAGCCGCCGCTGCCCAATCTGTCGCTGACCCATCTGCCCAGTCCGTTGATGTCAATGCTGTCGAAGTTGGCTAAATCTGTCTTCAAACAATTCTCAATTCTTTAGCACTTACCAACAGGCTATTCAACCATGACGACCTATCCCCTTCAAATTCTATACACTTGGTACCGCAAAATTGTTGCAAATCCCAAATACCGATGGTGGATTATTGGGGGTACGTTGATGTATTTGATTAGCCCGATCGATATTTTACCGGATGTATTCCCGATCGTAGGCCAAATTGATGATGCCGTACTAATTACCCTAGTTGCATCAGAGATTAGTTCTGCAATAAAAGATAGAAATGCCATGCTGAAACAACAGCGATCGGAGGCTAAAACCGTGAAGATGCCCGAAAAAGAATCCGATTCTACCGATCACTTCGTGGACGTTTCTGCCGTGGAAGTTATGTAGATTAAAGTAATGCAACTTACCAACCTGATCTTCCAAAGGACTCTGATATCTGAGTCCTTTTTAATGACTATATTTAATCACCATATTTAATCGTCAAATGCTTACCGCACCGCTTCTGAGAATATCCGATTATTCTTTGCCCTTTACATAATGGCACTACCCAAAAAAGACTGATCGTGTCATCGCCAACTCTGCACCTGTGATGGATGACTCCACAGTAAAGCGATGTAGCGGTAAATCTTGAAGACTAGACTTAGGATGAATTGAACCGGAACCTGTGAGTTCACTAATTGGTGACGATCCCGCTTGTGATTTTTGACGACTCCGAGTCATTCTGCCCCCTGACTTTCAACAGCCCAATCTCATGTAATGTGTTCAATATGCCCCAAAGCAGGCATTACCAACCCACCTAATCCGCAGGCGTGACCGATCGATATGCTGAGTTATCTCAAAGGCAGTCTCATCTATAGCCAAAAGTCGCCCAACAACCGGGTCGTCATAACGGTGGAGGTAAACGGTATGGGCTACGATGTCCAAATCACGAGCCGTCACTGGCAGCAGCTTCCGCCCTTTGGTGACATCACTCAAGTCTTCACCCATCTCAATGCTCGCGAAGATCAAATTACGTTGTTTGGGTTTGCGGCTTCGGCTGAACGGGATCTATTTCGTCAGTTGGTCAGTGTCAGTGGAATTGGGCCGCAGTTGGCGATGGCGTTGCTAGATACCTTGAGTTTGCAAGAACTGGTCAGTGCTATTGTTTCTGGAAATACGCGTCTGTTGTCCCGAACGCCCGGTGTGGGCGGTAAAACGGCAGAACGCATTGCCCTAGAACTCAAGACAAAGCTTTCAGAATGGCGGAATCAGGCGGGACTGTCGGCCCAACCGAGTTCGGGTCCGGTGGCCCATATCCAGGAAGATGTGGAAATGACGCTTTTGGCGCTGGGCTATACCAATGCCGAAATTACTAAGGCTCTTAATACAGTTGGCCAAAGTACGACCCTTGCCAAAACAGCAGATGCAGAGGAGTGGATTCGCCGATCGATCGCGTGGTTATCCCAGTGAGTTATTACAATAAAAGGTGAAAAGTGATTAAGAATGGGGTTTGGCTGGGGATTGATTTTGGGACGAGTGGGGCGCGATCGATCGCCGTCGATACACAAGGGCAAACGCTTGCCGAATGTCGGGTTCAAAATCTGTCGCAAACACCAAACGCATGGCGATCGGCTCTGGTTAAGCTTTTTGAGCAGTTGCCGCCTTATATATGCGAACGGCTAACGGGGATTGCGATATGTGGCACGTCTTCAACGGTGATGCTCTGCAATTCAAACGGCGATTCCAAAGGCGATTCAAAGGGCGAGGCATTGCTTGAACCGTTGATGTATAACGACGATCGGGCCTTCGTAGTCTTGGAGCAAGTACGTCAAATTGCACCGCCAAATCACACGGTTATTAGCGCGACCTCTAGCTTTGCAAAATTGCTTTGGTTCACGCAACAACCCGAATTTAAACGAGCCGAATTTAAACAGGCTCACATTTTAATGCATCAGGCGGATTGGCTAGCCTTTCTGTTGCACGGTCGATTGGGCATTACCGACTATCACAATGCGCTGAAACTCGGCTATGACCCTGAAATTCTGGCTTATCCTGACTGGCTTGACTGCCATCAATACCGATCGCTTTTACCCGAGGTTCGGACACCAGGCGAGGCTATTGGTCCAATTTTGCCGAGTTGGTGCAAACGGTTTAGGATTCCGAGCAATTGCCAAATTCACGCGGGAACCACGGACAGCATTGCAGCATTTCTCGCAAGTGGAGCCACAGAAATTGGAGAAGCCGTCACCTCTCTTGGATCTACCTTGGTCATAAAGCTCTTGAGCAATGTGCGTCTTGATGATGCCCGGTACGGGATTTATAGTCATCGACTGGGCAACAGATGGCTCGTGGGCGGCGCGTCAAATACGGGGGGAGCGGTGCTGCGATCGTTTTTTAGTGATGACGATCTTGTGAGATTAACGCCCCAACTGAATCCCAACTATTCTACAGGGCTAAATTATTATCCATTAACAAAACCCGGCGATCGGTTCCCCATTAACGATCCCACATTAGAACCTCGCCTTTCTCCGCGCCCAGAGGATCCAGCGCTATTTTTACAGGGATTGCTTGAAGGCATGGCCCGCATTGAAGCTGATGCGTATCGACTGCTTCAAACTCTAGGGGCGGGGGAGGTTCACCGGATTTATACAGCCGGAGGCGGAGCGCAAAATGCAGTCTGGACACAACTTCGGGCCATTGCAACGCAGAAACCTGTGACCTCTGCGGTAAATGTTGAAGCTGCGATCGGAGTGACTCGCTTAATCCAGCACTCTCATTATTTACAGCCGTAACGATTGGGTATGGGATGGCTCAATTTTTAGTAGGTGTGGTTCTTCTATTATTTTCCCGGATTGGGAACACTAAAATTACGTAATTTTCTTCCTGTGCTGTTCTTTACTAACACCTCATGCTGAGTCGGCTCACACTGCAACTACAAAATCGCTGGATGGCGCTAAGTTCCTATCCAGAAATGAGTCCTGACTCTGGCATTCGTCAGCAGGTGAATGATAGCCATGGCGATCGTCCGCTATATCGTGCTGTGGAGTGGCATCAACGATTTTGGTATCCGTTAGGAGTGCAGCGCTTACTGTCTGAGTTTGTTTATGAATTATTAACCGAATGTTCAGGGTTAAATGTGGGGCAGTTATTACCAAGCGATCGGTTAATGGAGGATTTGCAGCTGCCGTTGGTTTGTTGGTTTGATTGGGAATTGGTCTGGACTGAGCAATTTACGACGCGGTTTGGATTGGAAACGGAATGGATGTTGGATATTGGGGAATTTGAGACGCTGCAAGAGTTTGTTCTATGTCTAAATAAGCAACTCAAGCAAAAGCCCCCCAACGGTTGAACCGATTATCTTGAACAACTTCAAAACGCCTGCAACCGAAATGGCAAGGGCTTGCTAGACTATTAATCTGTTTTAAGAGGTCGAGTTGCTATGGATAGGTCAGAGGTGGATGGAGAGCAATTAAATAATTTGCCCTTGGATGAGGTCCGATCGAACCAGGTCACTAAAACAATCAAAAAAGCAAAAGGACCCTTTGAATATGCAATGGCAGCGGCGATCGCTTTAGAAGCCGATCACCCAGAAGTACAGTATGTTCAGGGTTTTTTAGTATTTGCGGGCAGTCCACCCATAGAACATGCTTGGGTTGAACTTGAGTCTTGTCGGATTGATCCTAATTTGCGTTTTTTGAAGAAGACGGCTAAAGAATTGTTCTATTTTTCGGCTCATCATTTGACGGTAGAAGACCTCAAGGCAACAGTTGAGGAAGCCAAAGAAGATTATCCTGAAGACGATCCATTGCCGATCTATGGAAAGATGCCCTACGAATATTATGGCGATGTGATGTTAGGCGATAAGCCCTACCAAGATGCTTACGAATCCGCAAAAGCAAAATGTCGAGAGTTCGATCGTCCGTCTGGTCCAGTCAAACGTACGACTAAGCAAGATTAAAATCCATAATAAGTTCTTTTCAAGTTCGACAATTCAGGCTAATGATCAAGCGACTGTCCCCCTCTGATCAAGATATTGAATAGGTTCTATAAGTGAATTTGTTCTACAACCAAGTGGAAGCCGATCGCAACAATTCGGGAATTTCATCATCGGGTTCAAATTCAAGCTGAGTTTCTCGCAGTCCTAAATACCCCGACTCCGTAAATGAATTCAACATTCTAGCCAACGCAAACCAAACCTCCAACTCGAATTCCCAATCTTTTTCTCGGTATGCCCGACATGATATGGAATTCATCGCCCAAAAATAACTATTACGCACAATAGAACCGCCCTTTTTAAAAGGCGGCACATCGTCTTTGTGGATATACAAAATGCCGTCGCTGACTCTAGCCCGCATGATGTCTAAGCCTAGGTTCTACTTAACTCACTTCTAACGTCGCTGGCTTTAACGTCGCTGAAAAGTACCGCTATCATTGCCGCCATCGGACCAACCATTACTACGATCGACCCAATTGCGAGCGGGACGATCCGTTGTGGAGCGATCGCCCACCGGACGATCGACCGACTTAACTGGGCGAGTCCCAGATGCCATAACAGGCGTAGTGGCTTCCTTAGGTTTTGCTTTACTTGCCCGCAGATCACGGCCCATCCATTCAGCTTCGTTCAATTCTTCAATAGCCTTATCTTCCTGTTCATCCGTCTCCATTTCCACAAAGGCAAACCCTCGTGCCTGTCCTGTTTCACGATCCATCGGAAGCTGAACGCGTTTAACCACACCATATTGGTTAAACACCTGTGTCAATTCATCACTCGTAACGGTGTAAGACAAATTACCGATATAAACAGACATAACAAAAACTCTTAAGACGACTAAATCTGATGATTCTAGGAGTACATCGTACCCGGAGAATACCGTACCATAGGGTAATTATAACCCATCGAGCAATCTGGATTTTAAACTTATGACAGTGCCAGTGACAAAAACAACCGCTCCCTTTGGCACTTGGCGATCGCCCATCACGTCTGAACTAATTGTGGCGGGGATCATTGGGCTGGGACCGCTTCTACTGGACGGCGATCGGCTACTTTGGACAGAATCTAGACCGACGGAAGCTGGACGCAATGCCTTTTGTCAGTCCCTGCTATCGAATCCTAACTTGATTTCTGAGATGACGACTGCGCCCTTTAATATTCGGACAAGAGTTCATGAATATGGCGGTGGGGCATTTCTAGCGATCGCAAATCAGCTTTATGCCGTGAATTACATCGATCAACGGATTTACAAAATTACACCAGACGCTGAGCCAGAGGCAATTACGACGGAAAGTTCCTATCGCTATGCTGATTTTATTTTGGATGCGGGCCGCGATCGATTAATTACGGTTCGAGAAGATCACACCAATGCTGAGGCTGATGAACCCAAAAATGAACTGGTGGCGATCGATCTTAAAAATCCCAATGCCCCGCAGATTGTTCTCGCTACAGGTCATGATTTTTATGCCTCCCCTTGTTTGAGTATGGATGGGAAATTTTTAGTCTGGCTGACTTGGGATCATCCGAGAATGCCGTGGGAAGGGACGGAATTGTGGATGGGGGAGATCAAAGACGATGGCACGATCGGCACGCCTAATTTAATTGCAGGCAGCAGCAGCGAATCGATTTTTCAGCCGCTGTGGGCCGATGACGGAATATTGTATTTTGTCAGCGATCGGACGGGCTGGTGGAATCTTTACCGTTGGCATCCGGCGAATCTGGTAGATAACCCACGTCATCCCGGTGAAATCGAAGCCATTTGCCCCCAAGAAGCTGAATTCGGGCAACCCCAATGGGTTTTTGGCATGTCGAGTTATGGACTACGTAATGCGAACGAGCTAATTGCAACCTATAGCGAAAATGGTCTTCAAAAGTTGGCCAGTCTTAATCTCAAAACCCTAGAGCTAGTTGAGATTCCTACGCCTTACAGTTCAATTTCTGGTCTGCGGGTGGGCGATCGCACTCTAGCATTCCAAGGGGGATCGGCAACTCAGCCGACCGCGCTAGTGACGATGGATTTGGAGACGCGGGCAATTACAGTGATTCGCAAGGCCAGCACGCTGTCGGTGGATGCGAAGTATTTGTCGATTCCAGAGCCAATAGAATTCCCGACGGAAAATGGATTAACAGCCCATGGATTTTACTATCCGCCGACCAATGGTGACTTTGCAGCGGGTCCAAACGAACGCCCTCCGCTGTTGGTGAAAAGCCATGGTGGACCAACAGCAGCAACGGAAGCATCATTTAATTTGCGGGTGCAATATTGGACAAGTCGGGGCTTTGGAATTTTGGATGTGAACTATGGGGGAAGTACGGGCTATGGTCGAGCTTACCGTCAGCGACTCGATGGCAATTGGGGCATTGTGGATGTAGCCGATTGTGCGAATGGGGCCAAGTATCTGGCGGACCAAGGCCGAGTAGATGGCGATCGGTTGGTGATTAACGGCAGTAGTGCGGGAGGCTATACAACCTTGGCAGCGCTGGCTTTTACGGATGTATTCAAAGCGGGAGCCAGCTACTACGGCGTAAGCGATTTGACGGTATTGGCAGAAGATACTCACAAGTTTGAATCGCGTTATCTAGATAGTCTGATTGGGGCATATCCCGCCCAGGCTGATGTATACAAGAGCCGATCGCCGATTAATGCGATCGACCAACTGTCTTGCCCAATTATTTTTTTCCAGGGTGATGAAGATAAAATTGTTCCGCCTAATCAAGCAGAATTAATGGTGAATGCATTGAAGGAGAAGGGTTTGCCTGTGGCGTATTTATTGTTTGAGGGAGAGCAGCATGGGTTCCGAAAGGCGGAAAATATCAGACGATCGATCGATGGGGAGTTTTATTTTTATTCCCGCGTGTTTGGGTTTGTGCCCGCAGAAGAGTTACCGGAGATTCCGATCGCGAACCTCTAAGAGCCAATTAGGCGGCTAATTTTGTGTAAGCCTTCCAGGGGGTAACGAAGAATTAACGTTTCAGACCAGTTTTTGAGGTTAGATTTGAAATTATGATTCAAGCACCTCAGATCGACGGAATTGAAATAGACCCACCAGACTGGGCAAACACCCCAGCGAGTATTC
>JAPLHZ010000403.1 GCA_026389365.1 Cyanobacteriota bacterium | reverse complement strand
CGGTAAGTCTTTGGGTAAGTCTTGCCAGTTACAGCCATTTTTTAGTTGATATAAGACTCCATCTAGAAGTTCTCGCTTGGTCCAAGCCGGAGGTCTGGTTTGTTTTTTAGGTGGTAACACTTCCGACAGAAGGGGTTCAAGACGTTCCCATTCTTTATCGGTTAGACTGCTGGAATAGGCCATAGGACTGGTGGATATGAGGTTTTTGCGCTGCTTTTAGGATACCCTAGAATGTCAAATAGGTTCTATAATGGTGATAATTTATCGCATTGAAATCTGGATGTGTAAGCGATCGTAATTGATCGATCTCTCCAGCCGCTAAAATGAGTGGAGCAACCGATCGCTTGCCATGATGAAAACCACACCGCCAAACATTTCACCAATCCTTCAAGAGCTACAAGAGGCGCTGATGAAGTTCTACGGCGATCGGTTGAGTAATCTAATTCTCTTTGGTTCCCAAGCGCGCCATGAATCAACTGCTGATTCCGATATTGATATTCTACTTATTTTAAAAGGCGAGATCTCCCCTGGTGATGAGACTCCGTCTGAGTGCGTTAAAAACAGATTTAAATCTAAAATACAATGAACTAATTTCGATCGTCCCCGTCTCTGAAACCGATTACAAAAATCGCCCCACCCCACTTCTAGAAAACATTCGGCGCGAAGGAATCCTTCTATGAGCAGAATTCCACAATTGCTACAACTTGCCCAAGATGAACTTGAGACAGCTCAGCTTCTTCTAGACAACACGATCGTCACCGTGCTTGCATTTCGCGTGCTTATTACGCCATGTATCACTCCAGTCAAGCGCTCCTTAACGTTAAAAGTATTACCAGTAGAACTCACAAAGGAACCATTCAACAATTTGGTTTACATTTCATCAAAACAGGAGAACTACCAATCGAAATGGCTCGTGCTTTGACCGATGGCTATGATTTACGACAACTCAGTGATTATGAAGAGACAATCTTCCTGACTCGACAGCAGGCAGAAATTATATTTAGCTCTGCGCAGGAATTTGTGTCACAAGCTCAGCAATATTGTTCAGATACGGATCCTCCAGCCGCTAAAATGAATGGAGCAACCGATCGGATTTAACTTTCATTGAATTAAGTTTTGTGGAAGTCCGATCGAGTAGAATAACTCAATCCTTTTTGCAATAGACCATGACCCGTCTCCATCCCGACACTATTGATGCCATTAAGGAAAAGGCAGACATCTACGAAGTTGTCTCGGAGCATGTGGTCCTAAAAAAGCAGGGCAAAGATTTTGTTGGCTTATGTCCATTTCACGATGACAAGCGCAAACCGAGTTTTAGTGTGTCTCCAAGTAAACAGTTTTACTATTGTTTTAGCTGCGGGGCCGGCGGAAATGCAATTAAGTTTCTGATGGAAATCGGCAAACGGCAGTTTGGTGATGTTGTTCTAGATTTAGCGAAGAAGTATCAAGTCCCTATTAAAACTCTAGATGCCGCAGATCAACAAGAATATCAACGCCAAGTTTCGACCCGCGATCAACTGTATGAAATTCTTGCGCTGACGGCCAAATTCTATGAACATGCGCTCCGTCAACCTGCGGGAAAACCTGCATTAGAATATGTCACAGGTCAACGTCAATTTAAAGACGAAGTTCTACAAATCTTTCAAGTTGGCTATGCTCCGGGCGGTTGGGCAACGCTGTATAGCTATCTAGTTGAACAAAAGAACTATCCGGTAACATTGGTTGAAAAGGCAGGATTGATTGTTCCTCGAAAGGAAGCAACAGGCTATTACGATCGGTTTCGCGATCGGCTGATGATTCCGATTTTAGATCTTCAAGGTCGAGTGATTGCCTTTGGTGGGCGGGCGCTAGGCGATGAACAACCGAAGTATTTGAATTCACCGGAAACAGAGTTGTTTGATAAAGGAAAGACTTTGTATGGTTTGGATAAGGCAAAGACTGCGATCGCACGTCAAGATCGGGCGGTAGTGGTCGAAGGCTATTTTGATGTAATTGCACTTCATGCTGCGGGAATTAATGTGGCAGTTGCTTCACTGGGAACAGCCTTGAGTAGTTATCAAGTGAAAATGCTCTCGAAATATACTGAATCAAAGCGAGTTATTTTTAACTTTGATGCCGATCGTGCTGGGGTTCAGGCAACAGAACGGGCGATCGGGGAAGTGTCGAATCTGGCTTATCAAGGGGAAGTTCAATTGCGAATTTTGAATATTCCCGATGGTAAAGATCCTGATGAATTCTTAAAAAACAATTCGGCTAATACCTATGAAAAATTACTAGAAGATGCACCACTTTGGATTGATTGGCAAATTCAACAAGCCATTCAAAAGCGTGACTTAAGCCGCCCGGAGCAATCTCAATCCGCCACGGAAGAAATCGTAAAACTCCTTGGAAATCTACCAAATCCAACATTACGAACCTATTACATTCAAAAGTGTGCAGAACTCTTAGGCCAAGGAAATACAAGCTTTGTGCGTCAAATTGAGGAAAGTTTACGTTTGCAAGTGAAAGGGCAGCGTTGGCATGGACAATCAAAGAAATGGCAAACACCAGGCGATCGGACGTTAGTAGATACCTGTGAGGAACAATTACTTCGTATTTATCTCCACGCACCACAGCATCGAGATTTAGTTTTAGATGCTTTGGATGAACATGATCTGACCTTTACTCAACCGCAACAACGTTACCTTTGGTATTTGGCGCTAGAGGTCCAAAAACAATACCCGACGCATTTAGAATTTGAATCGGCTGATGCCCCGGATTTATTGTCGATATTGCGCGATCGGAGTGCTGAGTTTCCACAGGAATTGACCCAAGTTTGTCGGTTTTTACAACTCGATGAAAAAACCAGTGCGGATATTGAACGAGCAGCATTGGTGATTCGATCGGCGACAGCGACGCTGGAACGGGTGGTATGTGAGAAGCGGCGACGGCATTTGCTGGATCTTTGGAAAAGTACCGATATTATTACAAATCCTGATCTCGGACAACATTACCAACAACGGATTCAAGCAGAAGATCGGCGGATGTTGGAACTCGATCGGCTACGACAAACACAGTTTAACGATTTGATTGAAACGCCGTTATTTTGAATAGTGAATTTTAGATTGGGGGGCGATCGATTCTATTCAACTGAATCTAATTGGGCAACAAATTCATCATGCTCTTTCGATGAAATTCCGAGTTGTAAACCTGACAAAACCTTTTGCATATCGCCATTCAGTAATGCATCTAGATTCACCCCCAAGGCTAGATGAACCGATTCTTAGGACCGTCTGATTCTGGTGATGCTTTCTCCTCGTCTAGATGCGTATCTAATTCTGCGGTCAGATATCGCTCAATTAGGACTTTACTCAATTGTTTGAAGATTCCACCTTGTCCCATCAAATCATCAACATTTTTATAATCTTTCAACAACTCGTCAATTAGCTCAGGTCGGAAGGTCATTATTCACCGCCTCGGTTCACTAGTTTATGGTTCTCCTAGAATTGCCGTGGTCGGCATCCAGATATAGCGTTCATCGATTGGCTGTAAAATCAAGATGTTAGCCAGCAAGCGAGGGGCCTCATGGAGAATCAGATTCACATTCCACTCGATTTACCGGATGTCCG
>JAPLHZ010000300.1 GCA_026389365.1 Cyanobacteriota bacterium | reverse complement strand
CCACTGTGGTCAGTGCGTCCGTTAGAATATTCTGTAGGCTATCCATTGCACAGTCTCTGTTTTTTGTATGACTGTACTTTAAGCTTTGGATAGCTTTCTTCGCCACTACCTACGTTAAAAACTGTCCGGACTGTTGTTAAACAGAACTGACGTTAATTTAACATCGGGTATGACATTATGCCTTGACCTGTGCGCCATGGCTCCGGGGATCGTCAGTATTGGGGGTGACGGCGGTGGTGGGCGGTTGATAGTCGCTGGTTTGGCCGGGAATGGTCTGGGCGTGGGGCAGTTCAGTGTTGTCTATTAGGGCTTGAAGATTTTCGGAGACGATTAGTTTAGGCTGTTCCCCGATCGCACTCCCTTGAACTTCAGAGGCTGCATTTAGATAGAGAAAGTGTGGAATGCCATCGACTTTGTAATGCGTTACTTCGGGCAGCCATTTGTCGTTGTCCACATTCAACATAACGAAATTGACCCGATCGGTATATTCAGCCTTCAGCGCTTGTAGTTCGGGAGCCATGGATTTACAGGCGCTGCACCAATTTGCATAGAACTCAACTAACGTCGGCTTTTCGTTGCTGAATGCGATTTCGTAGGGCGTAGCGGTTTTGGCCATGGCATCTAGGGCATTGGCTCTTGCGGGCGATCGGACTCCTAGGGCAATCAAGGTCGAGAGGGCAATGGCGACCAGGGCAATAATTGCGTTACGGATTTTGGGAGCGGTAGTGGAGTCGGTCATGGTTGGAGCTTTGAGTAGGTCTCTTACCATTCTAAGACCGATCGTCCTTCACAGATTCTGGTCAAACCAAGCCGTCAAATCAGTCCTTACGAGATTGAAAATCTTTCCGAGTTGTCTTTGTCTTCAAATGAGCCATGGTGACGATTGCAAAGGGATTCCGACTGGCTTCGAGATCTGCCCATTGTGCTTCATAGTCCAGGAGTTTGACGATCGGGAATTCAAACTGAACCCGATAACCCCATAAAGATTGATAAAACATACTGGGTCTCCAATTCATTCGATTGTCACCTAAAATCACTAAACTCGCGATCGGTAAATTGAATTTATCCTTCACTCGATAGAAGTAGGTGAAGACTCGCTCCCCTAATACTGATTCTTCTAGTCCTCGAAATAGTCTTCGAGTATGTCTTTCCAGGGTGTGTCGTAGGCATCACGTATCTCGGGCATTACAACAATTAAAGAGAACCATATACTTAGCGTACCATCTCTACTAATACTCGAATTTGGAGTTGTTGAAGATCCATAGAAATGATTGCTCTCTGAATCAGGCTTTGGAATAATGGAAGGATTGTTTCAGTTTTTGACTGAGTTTCATCCATTATGTCTGATAATACCAATGCTCAATTGCTTCTTTCCCAAGGTCAACTTGCCTTTGAATGTGGTCAATATCAGAGTGCAATTCAATGCTTTGAGCAAGGCAAAATAATTGTATCCGTCGGGACTGCTCTTCACGGGGAACTCCAAATTTGGTTGGTTACGGCCTATGAGGCGGCAGGCGATCGTTCTCGGGCATTGGAGCTTTGTCGGGCGATCGGCGGCCATCCGGATTTGGAAACCCGAAAACAATCAAAACAGCTACTTTATATTTTAGAAGCGCCAAAACTAAGGATGAATCCTGAATGGTTGACGGAGATTCCCGATCTCACGGATATTGAGCCGAATGGTGGCGATCGGGATTGGGGGAGACCTGTGGTTAATCTCACCCCACCCCGTCCGCCGAAGCTAAAGCCGCCCACGGGATATGTAATTCCTGAACCGACGGATCCAACTCAGGTCAATATGGGTGACGAGCGGTCAATTTTATGGGCAGCGACTGCTGCAATCGGCCTATTGTTAGGGGTGTTATGGGCAGGAAGATAGGTTTACGAATGTTCCACAATGAATTCGTACTAGGAAGTTATGGACCGTTGACAAGGAGCACAAACGCCATGAACCGATAGTTGGCAATCGAGGAGTTGAAAGCCTTCTTTATCTGTTATTTTGCTACCGATCGTCAGAATGGAGTCATGCTTAAATTCAATTACCGTGCCACATTTAGTACAAATCAAATGATGGTGATGGGTGGTACGCGGGCCATTGAGTTCATAATATTTATAGTCATCGCCCAAATCTAGCTCGCGCAAAATCCCCATCTGCGTCATTAGCTTTAAGGTTCGGTACACAGTGGAGATGCTCACATTTATCTCTTGTTCGTGGAGCATGGTGTGGAGCGCTTCTGCACTGAGATGTTCGCCGCCCGGTAACTCTTGGAAAAATGTCAGAATTTTTTCACGCTGAGGAGTCAGCCGTCCACCCTTTCCATTGAGTTCGGCTCTGAGTGCGTTGGGGTTGTAAGAAGAGGTAGCCATAGGAATGTTTGGCAAAGGGTTTGAGCTATTAGTCCGTTCTCAATAAGCTTAGCGATTGATGGGAGTATTTGCAAGTAGATACGAGTTATTGCGAACAAAGATAAAGCCTCGTTACTCGACAAGCGCTGTTGTCCGGGCGATAAATCCCGCTTTGATTAATGCCTCGACCGTACTAACATCGTCTTTGACTCGGAATTGTGCCCCAAATCGGACAAACTGTTGGCGCTGCTGAGCGGAAACGATCGCGACGACCGGAACTTTACCGCTGCGATCGTCGGCATTTTGCGATCGTAGTATCTCCCGTAATCGATGTTGTTTTTCGGCGTCGCCCGCTAATTTAGCATCTAGTTCGACCATTACCATTTTTACGGTTTCAATAGATTGGGCATCGTCAATAATGAATTGAGTTTGATCGTCTTTCTGGTCGATCGTTCCCCACACCATCAGCCGCGCATCGGGTTTCATCAGATACCCTACTTTCATAAAGGACTTCGGAAATACTACGGCTTCAGATTGCCCGGTGAGATCTTCCATTTGAATGATGCACATAGCATCGCCTTTCTTGGTCGTGACCGACTTCACCGTTGTGATCATGATAATGGCGCTGACATTTGCTTTTCCTTGAATCTCCTTGAGACTTGATAGATCGATCGGGGCCAAAATTTTAGAGGGCTGCTGAAGGGCTTTGAGGGGATGATCTGAAATGTAGAATCCAAGGATTTCTTTTTCGAGTCGGAGTCGCTCTGGTTTGGCATAGTCGTCGGTTTTTGGTGCTTTTGGGGCAAGGTCAAAGGCTGGCATCGCTGTTGTTGTGGAACCACCGGATAGTAAATCTAGTAGATTTGTTTGGCCGCTGATGCGATCTTTTTCACGAGATTGTGCCCAATCGACCACTAGTTCAAGATCATTGATTAATTGCTGACGATTGATTTCGATGGTATCAAATGATCCGCAATAAATTAATGCTTCTAAGGCACGTTTGTTCACCATTTTTGAATCAATCCGATCGCACAAATCTGCCAACGACTTAAAGTCCCCTCCCGATTCTCGTGCTTTCAAAATTGCCGTTACCGGGCCAAGTCCCACATTTCGCACGCCTGTTAGTCCAAACAAGATATTGTTATCCGATGGTGTAAAATCTACGTCCGATCGGTTGATATTTGGCGGTAATACTTCAATGCCCATGGACAATGCAGATGCAATGTAGCGCTGAACTTTTTCTTGATCGCCACTATTTGATGACAGCAACGCCGCCATGTATTCAACTGGATAATGTGCTTTTAGGTAGGCCGTTTGATAGGTGACATATCCATAAGCCATGGAGTGAGATTTGTTGAAGCAATATTCAGCAAACATGACCATTTGATCAAACAATCCGGCGGCAACTTTTTCAGATACGCCATTCTTTTGGGCACCTTCAATGAAAATAGTTTGATGTTTTTCCATTTCCGCTTTCTTCTTTTTCCCCATTGCCCGCCGCAATAGATCCGCCTCCCCAAGGCTGTACCCGCCTAAATCTTGGGCAATTCGCATGATTTGTTCTTGATAGACCATGATTCCGTAAGTTTCATGGAGAATGGGTTTCAGTAATTCATGTTCATATTCAATTCGTTCACGACCATGTTTTCGATTGATGAATTTGGGAATGAGTCCAGCATCCAGTGGTCCCGGACGATAAAGTGCTAATACTGACGAAATATCATCAATTCCTTCAGGCTTTAATTCTTTGACAATTTGGCGCATTCCCGATGATTCTAATTGAAAAATACCTTCAAGATTGCCTCGTCCTAAGAGTTTATAAACTTCTGGATCTTCTAAGGATAGATTGTCTAGATCAATCTCTTCCGATCGGTAGATCTTCACCAAATCCACTGTTTTTTGAATCATGGTGAGATTCTTCAATCCCAAGAAATCCATTTTCAGCAATCCCAGTGCTTCAATATCTTCCATATAATATTGAGTAAACACGGCACCATCTGCATTTCGTTGCAATGGCACAATTTCATCCAATGGATCTGCTGCAATCACCACACCCGCCGCATGAATCCCGACGCTTTTGTTTGTGCCTTCAATCCGAATGGCCGTATCAATCCAATCTTTATAGGTAATCTCACAACCGGGAATCCGATCGCCGCTGTCATATTTATCTTTGAATTCTTTAGCAGGAGTCTTATCCGAAATCATAACGGGGAGTTTAGTCGGTTTCCCCCGCATGACGGGGATCATTTTGGTCATTTTGTCAGATTCAGAATAGGGCACATTCAATACCCTCGCCACATCTTTGATTGCGGCTTTTGAGGCCATCCGGTTGTAGGTAACAATTTGGGCAACGCGTTCTTTGCCATACTTTTCAGTTACATAATCAATCACTTCTTGACGACGATCGATACAAAAATCAGTATCAACGTCCGGCATTGATTTACGTTCTGGGTTCAAAAATCGCTCAAACAATAATCCATGATGAACTGGATCAATATTTGTGATTTCCAAAGCATAAGCCACCAATGAACCCGCCGCCGATCCACGACCAGGGCCAACGGGAATCCCACGATCCCTAGCATATTTAATGTAATCCCACACCACTAAAAAGTAGGCATCAAAGCCCATTTTTTGCATCATTGTCAATTCATATTCAACCCGATCGCGATAGGTTTGTTCAATTTCTTCGCGGCTATTCACTTTAAACCGCTTAAACATTCCTTCCCAAGTCACCTTCTCAAAGTAAGTGGCCATGGTAAAGCCTTCTGGAACTGGATAATCCGGAATTCTCGGTTCACCTAAAAGATGATAAGTTTCAATTTTATCTGCTACTTCCAATGTATTCGCGATGCCTTGTTTTACAATGTCTTCCGGTAAATGATCACGAAATAACCAGCTCATTTCCTCGGCAGATTTTAAATATTCAGTTCCCGTATATCGCAAACGTTTGTCTTCTGAAATCAACTTTCCGGTTTGAATACATAACAATGCATCATGGGCTTCGGTGTCATAGCAAGAAATAAAGTGTGAATCATTGGTGACAACAAGTTTAATATCTAATTCTTGGGCAATCCGAACAATTTCAGGATTCACAACCCGTTCTTCAATCAATCCATGATCTTGAATTTCCAAATAATAATCATCACCCCAACGCTCTTTATACCAAGCCGCCACACGCCGTGCCACATCGGGCCGATTTTGAATAATTGCCTGGGGAATTTCTCCGCCCAAACATGCGCTCGTGACAATCAATCCTTCGCGATATTCCTCCAAATATTCTTTATTGACACAAGGCCGCCCAAAAATGCCTTTTCCTTGCTGACCTTTGAGATTTGAAATGGTGGTGAGCTTGACAAGATTACGATAGCCAATATCGTTTTTGGCCAGAATGATTTGGTGATAGCGGGGACGGCGCTCCTGCTTTTCGATATCGCCGTTGATCACATACATCTCGTTGCCAACGATCGGTTTAATCGGTTTCCCTTTGCAGACTTTGATCAGTTCCACGGCCCCATACATCACGCCATGGTCTGTCAGCGCGATCGCAGGCATATTTAGCTCTAGAGCACGATCGATGAGCTGGGGCAACTGGCTAGCACCGTCGAGGAGGCTGTAGTCACTGTGGATATGGAGACCAACAAAAGACATCAAACTTGCTCCGGTACGCGAATCTTAGACTCAAAGGTGATCAAGATTATAGCCACTATATGTAGTAGGTCAAGAGCGAATCTCGATCTGGTTAGATCTAGTTATGGAGTCTGGGCTGGGAAGGATAGTTGGCTATTGAGATCTTAATTAATAGTACATGTGAATTACTTGAAGATCAAGACTTGTTTTTTGAGCTAGGATTTCTGCTTTACTAAAGTTGCTGTTGTGAACAGTCTTGTTGTGAACCTTTTTTAAGCTTATGAATCCCACGATCGATTTGATGAAGACTATTTTTGCGAATCCACCGAAACCATTTGATCCAATCAATCAAACGTTGAAGGGTTGGGCGGTATTTTGTTTACGCGATCGGGGGTTTGTAATTGTCACATTTTCACCGAAGTCAGACTTTATTGTGTCGTCGAAGTCAGGTGACTTGTTGTTTAATGTGACCCAGAATCCAGATGATGTGGTGGCAGGGAATGTTGGTTGGATTGTAGTTGCGTCGGATGGAACGGTGACGGTCGTTGGGCCGACTGAATGATTTGATTGAGTGATTTCCAGGGATTTAAATATTTGTTGCATCTGTTAGAATCGATTCACCGAATGCAGCGGGGATGTCATGTTAGACGAAGACCTGAGAGTTTCGCTTCCGACCGAAGAAGAGTTGCCATATAGCGATGAGAAGCCCGTGGATAGCGAATTGCAACTATTGGCTGGGTTCCTGTTACGGGGAATCTTAAACCATATTTGGAGCGATCGTTTTGATTGGCTTTTTGCAGTGAATTTGGGGATTTATCCAGATCCTTATGAGCCTGCGATTGCTCCTGATGCTTTTTTGAGTTTGGGCGTGGAGCGCGTTCGTGAAAATAATAAGCTACGGTTGAGCTATTTGCTCTATCAAGAGAAGGTAATGCCGCAGTGGGTCTTAGAAGTTGTCTCTAAGAAACCGGGGGGTGAGTACAGTACAAAATTTCGTCGTTATGCAGAAATGGGGGTTTTGTATTATGTAATTTACAACCCATCCCACTATCGACGCGATAAACACGAAATGTTTGAAGTGTATCGATTAGAGAAGGGAAAATACATTTTACAAGTGGGAAATCCAGTCTGGATGCCAGAGATTGGGTTAGGAATTGGTCACGAAAAGAGTCATCAAGAAGGCGTTAATCGCGATTGGCTTTTTTGGTATAACGAGGAAGGCGATCGTTATCTACCGCCGGGAGATGCCTTGGAACAGGAGAAAATTCTGCGCGGACGGGAGAAACTCATTCGTCGATCGCTTGAAGATCAGTTAGAGCAGCAACGACTGGAATCAGCCTCTCGGTTGGAACAGGAACGATTGGAATCGGCTTCTCGGTTGGAACAAGCACACCGATCGCTTGCGCTGAGAATGATTCAAGAAAATATGCCGTTGGAGACGATCGCCCGAATTACCAATTTGACGATCGAGCAACTGGAGCAGATCCGGTAGATTCGATCGATCCCCAAATTACAAATGCAAATCCCGATCGCTCTAAATCCCAATTTCAATGGAGACTTGTATTCTCCCTTTTCAAAGAGGTTAGGCGATCGGGATCTATTTTAATTACAACTCAATTGTTTAAACTTTCGCTTCCTCGCGAACTAGTTTTTCCCATCC
The DNA here is from genome assembly GCA_026389365.1 of Cyanobacteriota bacterium. Lineage (GTDB taxonomy): Bacteria > Cyanobacteriota > Cyanobacteriia > Leptolyngbyales > Leptolyngbyaceae > JAAFJU01. Next base: position 3,802 of record JAPLHZ010000300.1, on the reverse strand, counting down.
TAATCCATCTAATGCTTCATTACGACGCATTGGACGAGTTACAAGTTCAAGAATATCGCGGGTATTTGTAAATCCATGGATTTGAGCAAAGGTAAACTCGACCGACCACTTAGTCGTGATGCCACGAGCTTCCAAAGGATTCGCGTGAGCCATTCCCGTAATGACGAGGTCTGGTTTCAACGCTTCAATACGTTTAATTTGATTGTAGTTATCTGGCTTTTCTACAATTGTTGGCAATGGCACTCCCATTTCGTGACATGTTTTCGTTAGCAATTCCAATTCTGATTGCTGATACCGTTTATCCATGTAAGGAATTCCAATCTCGTGGCAAGTCATGCCGCACCGAATTAGAAATCGTGCTAGTGATACTTCTAGTAAGTTGTCACCCATAAAAAATACGGATTTCCCACGAATCAATTTCACGTAATCTTCTACGTTTTCCCAAATTTGCGCTTCCCGTTCCGCCAAGCCTGTGGGTTCAATGTCTAAGGCTTTACAAATTGATTCAATCCAAGCACGAGTTCCATCCGGTCCGATCGGAAACGGTGCATTAATCAAATTCGCTTTACGGCGACGCATCAAGGTTGTGGCTGTCCGTGATAGGAATGGATTAATTCCTGCAACAAAATCGCCTTCATCGACCACAGGTAATTCAGTAAATCGTTTAGCTGGAAGCCAACCCGACACTTCAATCCCTTGCTTTTGCAATTCCAACGTTAACTGGGTCGCAACTGGGTCAGGAACCGATCCAAACAAAACTAACGGCTTATGTTTCACCATGGGCGCGGCAGTCAGATCTTCTTTTTTGTTGCCGAAATTCAATAGTTTCTGAATGGCATTACGCTCGACTTTTTCGTCTTCGCTGGTGACTTGTTTGGATGTGGGGCAACGAAGTGCCATAGATGCGAGAACAGTGTCTTCGCCTTGTGTAAATGCGTAATCCAATCCATTGGCGCGGGCAACCACGATCGGAATTCCAATTTCCGCTTCAATTCGAGGCGCAATGCCTTCCATATCCATTTTGATGATTTCAGTGGTGCAGGTGCCGATCCATACAATTACACTGGGGTTCCGATCGCGCTTAATCTGCTCACACAACCGTTTCAACTCATTGTAATCATTCAATTGGGCTGAAATATCGCCTTCTTCCAGTTCCGCCATCGCATAGCGCGGTTCTGCAAAAATCATTACACCCATGGCATTCTGCAAGAAGTAACCACAGGTCTTTGTGCCAACGACCAAAAAGAAACTATCTTCAATTTTTTGATATAGCCAAGCCACACAACTGATCGGACAAAAAGTATGATAATTTCCAGTTTCACAATCAAACTTCAATGCGTCAGGATTGAGACCTTGTTGTTGGGGAGGCTGAGAGGTTGCGATCGTCATAATGTTTAAGTGGTGGGTGAGGAGATCCCCCTAGTCCCCTTGGTAAGGAGGGACCGGAGTTTTAAGAAATTGCATCATTAGCAAATTGAATCATACGAAAACTTAAAATCCCCAAAATCTCTTAGTCCCCCTTACCAAGGGGGATTTAGGGGGATCAAGATCCTAAACAGCAACTAACTCTTTATCAACCGCTGCTGGTGTTGGTGGATTGAGGTAGAAGTCGGAAAGCAATGTGAACAGATCCCGATCGTCTGCACTATTGGGAACTACGCCTTCAGGTTGGGCGAGAAGTTGGTCCGCAATATTCAAGTAGTAATCGCAGACTGGTAATAGTGAGGGATCAGTTTCTGCCATTTCAAACATTGTTTTGCCTTTCACACGAGAGATACGAATATCTTCGATCAAGGGCAATACTTCCAAGATAGGCATGGGAACGGCTTCCACATACTTCTCAATCAAATCGCGCTTAGAAGTCCGATTTCCAATCAATCCGGCAAGTCGTAAAGGGTGAGTTCTAGCTTTTTCACGCACAGATGCTGCAATCCGATTGGCTGCAAATAAAGCATCAAATCCATTGTCGGTGACAATCAAACAATAGTCTGCATAGTTCAAGGGTGCTGCAAATCCGCCGCAAACCACATCTCCCAATACATCAAACAAAATCACATCATATTCATCAAATGCATTTAGTTCTTTGAGCAGCTTCACCGTCTCGCCCACAACATATCCGCCGCATCCTGCTCCCGCTGGAGGACCGCCCGCCTCGACGCAATGCACGCCGCCGTAACCGGGATAAATCACATCTTCAGACCAGACATTTTCATAGTGAAAGTCTTTCTCTTGAAGCGTATCAATGATGGTTGGAATCAAAAATCCTGTCAGCGTGAAGGTGCTGTCATGCTTGGGGTCACAGCCGATTTGGAGTACTTTTTTGCCGCGTTTTGCTAAGGCGACAGAAATATTACAACTGGTAGTGGACTTGCCGATGCCACCTTTTCCATAGACTGCGAGTTTCATGACTGACTCCTGCGCTCGGGTTGAAGCTGCGCTTAATAGGGATTTAAAAAAGACGATCGGTAACTAGGGAATTATCACTTCGTCCTTCTGAAGATGGCGGTGAGAAACAATTCCGTGTCGCTTAAAAGAGTATGGGCGATCGGCCCTACTTTTCAAAACCGACTTAACATTAAATTACACCGTAATTCATCTTAAAAGCGATTCTAGCCAATAAATTTAACCAGAAATTCGACTATAAATAAATTTAAGCCCGTAAAAGTCTGAAAATAAATATTGCTGCTTCTATTTTTATAAAAATCAGAACAAAAAACAAAAATATTACGTAGATTGTTACTGACGACAAAGACCACTCTGCTGTGACTTTTCGGTTATTTCAGCTTCAATGTGAACAATCATAACGTTTTGCTTTATATCTTGTGATATTTACGAAAGTGGTCGTGAATTGGACTTAAAGATTGCGGATTGTTTCGCGGGACTGATTCCACTAATTCCAGGGTTTTGACGAATTCACTACTATTTCTTCCAATTTGCTCAATCTATTGCAAACACCAGCAACCACCCCGTCAAAATCACTTCAAAAAATAGCTCAAAAAACGATCGCTCCATTCAAATAACCTGCGTTGATGGATGGAGCGATCGGTGATAAATCAAGAATGCCTAACAAATCGCTAGATGGGATTCCTGTTTGTTTCAGGATACTTATAGTCTTCAGAATTTCAAGTCAGTCTAATGGTAATGATACCGGGTCGGGAGAGAAAGCCTGTCCATTTCCAAAACAGCCGAAAGCCCTACTCTGCCTGCATCACATGGTTATCCGTTGATTTAGCACAGTTCGTTTACGTTATCGGCAAGTTCGTTGAACGTGCATTGAGAATGCCGCAAACTACGAAGTTTATTCAGTGATACAGATTTTTGCGTGCCGCCGCAATTATTAAGTTCAGCCACGGGAACGACATAGAATTTCCATTGGGAGACATCCAGTGGGTCAACGATTGTTTTGTTTACGTGGGCTAAAAGGCAAAATATATAAATGTCAGCCTAGCAATTTGACTCCACAAGGTTCGCCGCCACAATGAAGCGACTCCTCACCGGATTTTAGCGTAGGAGTATGAGCAGTAAGCATAGGAGGCCAGTAATTTTCATTAGGATAATAACTATATAGTCTGAAGGACGATCGCCCTCTCACCACACCCCAAACCCGATGACCTAAGGTCGGTCGTAGCGATTATCTTGGCTGTCAAGTATTCCAGCATTGCTATCTTGGCTGGAATATTAAGACCCAATCTAGTCATGCCAAAATTTGACTTTCATGGTGGATGAAAGTCTGATAGATCGTTGGCTTGAATGATCTATCAACTCAGTTAGCTCGTTGGCTCAGTCGTCATTGCTGACGTTT
>JAPLHZ010000271.1 GCA_026389365.1 Cyanobacteriota bacterium | reverse complement strand
TTTTCTTTAGCCCATCCATTTCGATTGCTTGCATTACCTTTTGCCGTAAATCGGAACTATATGGTTTTGGCATTGTTATTGCTCAGACAATTCGCTTTCTTTCTATCTTATGTCCTAACCTAGCTGGCTATAGCTATATCACTGATTTTTTCAAGCAAGTAGGCACTAATGAAGCACTGATCTACTTCAGTGGTCATGGTCAGCAAGTGACCAAAATGGGGCGGGAAAAAGGATATTTGGTAACTTCAGACTGCACGAATGACACCTTAGAGAAAAATGGGATTGCCTTGGACGATCTCAATCGTTTGATTGCCAATGCAAGTTTTAGTAGTCTGGTTGTACTGCTCGACTGCTGCCACAGTGGAAGTCTACTAGAGAAAAGTCAAATTTCTAGTGCTCTTAATATTTTTACGAAGGGCGATCGGAACTACTTCTTAGCCACCGCTTGCCGGAGTCATGAAAAAGCCTATGAAGGCAAGGAGTATAGTTTATTTACGGCTGCTGTACTGAAGGCTTTACGGACACCAGATAGAAATGGACATGTGAGAACGGCACGGCTTAACCAGACCATTGATGAGGAACTCACTGCTTCTGGTCAGCAACCCGTCATTCTGAAGTCCGGTAGTGAGATCACGCTAGTTTATAGTTCGGCTGTTGAAAAGATTAAAACGGGTAATATCCCGGATATTTCACGTATTCGAGGGCTGACAGCATTAGAGACAAGGATTTCTGGCACCTCATTCCGAAATTATTTGACTGATGAAGCATTACCGTACTACAGCCGATCGGCTCATTTGAGCATTGATCCACCGCCCGTAAATATTGCTATTGCAGATGAAATAGAACTACTACAACGGTTGAATAGAAATGAGTTGACAGGTCTGATTATTACGGGAAGTGGTGGCATTGGTAAAACTCGACTTATGTTGGAAATCGGTCGTAGGGCGGCAGCAGAGAGTTGGGTGGTGCTTCGCGTTAGAGAACGAGTCACAACAGACGCAATCTATCAGCTTGCAGATAACATTGCCACCTCTCAAAGCGTTCTACTGTTAGTTGACTATTTAGAAACACAACAAGATTTTTCTGAACTGGTTGAAACCCTGAACGAACTCAATGAAGATGGAGGCTTTCGGTTTAGATATCTTGCGAATTGTCGGACAACTTACTATTCAAGTATTAGAGATCTTGCTAAACATCAACGGGTTAATCTATCCCCACCTGATGAAGCATTAGATTGGTTTAGGCGATATCGATGTGAAACAGTTCGTCATATTTTGCGACAGAGTGGCGTTGGAATCACAGATGAATATCTCGATCTCTGTAAAGACACTCCGATTTTGGCTGTATTTCTAGCCTATTTACAGAGTTGTGGACGAGGGGATGACTTGGCGGCGTTAGCGAAAGAAGAGAGCTTTGGACAATGGTTGGTACGGCGAATTCGTCTAAGTTTTCAAAAGCCTCAGATTGAACGAGATCTGGCTTTACTGATTGCCCAATTTCCTTTGAATGAGACAGCCGTTGAAAATATTTATCGATGTCCTCACCAGCAATTATTTGAACGATTGGCTAATGATGGTTGGATCGAGAAAGATTCATTTGACTTGGATTTAAGCAGTGAACAGAATTGGGTGACAAGTCATGATGTGTTGGCTGATCAGGTTCTTACTCAATACTTGGAGAGTATTCCGAATACCATAGATCTGTTCATTAAACATTATCGGAAATTGTTTTTTAGAGATTCAAAGCCTTGCCTAGCGAGGGCTGTAAATTAGCAAAACCCTATTTCCGATTAAGTCTATTAGTGAATTGCTAGAGTTTGCTGTGAAAGATGGTTGTCTACGCTCAACTTTCTACACACTTCAACGACTGATTGACATTCCTGAACTGAGTAATATTGACTGGTTAAAAATCTTGAGTCAACAGATGCGTCGTAATCCCTCATCCTGGAAAGAAATTCGCGACGTATTACTTAGAACATCTTTACTCCTTCCCTTACAGAGAATTTCTTTGCTAGATTCTCACACAACTATATGGGAAGGAATTGAAATTGAACTAGACTTCCAAAATTGTCTGGCTTGGCTAACTAAACAATGCCTAGATATGTCGAATAATAATCCAGACCCTGCACTTGTTACAACACTCTCGTTATGGATTCAAAAAGCTGTTCCTCAAATCTCAAGAGTTAACCTGTTATTAAACTGGGGATTGAGGCTCTGTCCTAATATAGTTCAGGAAGCTGCACTGAAATGGACTGTAGAATATCCAGGAAAATTTCAAACTCATTATTTATTAGTTGCTTGGCTAGAATGCGGTCTACCGACGAAAGAAGTCAGTACTGCTGTACGAAGATGGCTATCTTCTAATTCCGCCACTTCGGAGGCAAGTTTTATCTACCGAGCTTGGTTAGATGCTGGAGGGACAATAGAAACCATTGAAGCCCAACTCAGTTAGATGCTGGAGGAGCAATAGAGACCATTGAAGCCCAACTCATAGAATGGTTGTCTTCTAATTCCACCACCTTGGAGACACGGTTCGTCTACAAAGCTTGGTTAGATGCTGGAGGAGCAATAGAGACCATTGAACCTCAACTTATAGAATGGCTCTTCTCTAATTCTACCATCTTGGAGGCTGACTTCGTCTATAAAGCTTGGTTAGAGGCTGGAGGAGATTTACATTTGATTAGAGAACCCTTAATTAAATGGTTTACATATAATAAAGAGTATTCCAAAATTGATTTCCTTTGTCACTCATGGTTAAAGTCAGGAGGTGATTTTTTAGTAGTTCAAGAAGCTGCTACAAATTGGCTGAATGATAATTATCAGAATGAAGAAGCAATGTTCTTGACGCAATCTCTTTTAAATCAAAAAGACCTGCCGATTGAGACAATTATATATATATTGAAGTGGTGTCAGAGATTTTCGACAAATTCAGATGGTCTCTCTCGATTAATTTCAATTCTTAGTAGGCATTTCCATAAAGAAGACATTTCACTAGATATATGCTTAGCCGCAGAAGCTATTCTCATTCCATTACTACAATAAACATTATCGGAAATTGTTTTTTAGAGATTCAAAGCCTTGCCTAGCGAGGGCTGTAAATTAGCAAAACCCTATTTCCGATTAAGTCTAATGTAATGACTTAACTGATCGAGTACAATCTCGAATCTATCAGACTTTTAGCTTTCTTGTGGCTGCACCATTACTGCGACCTGAAATCTTCCAATATCGAGTAGATTCTCTCTTTATTCACTGGTTAAAAAATCCCATAGCTTACGGAGCAATAGTAACAAATATAAATAATCAGCGATTTTCCTATTTTCAGCGATTAGTTAATTTGATTAGAAATAGAAAGCTCGATACTAAGACCGATCGTGAAGCTTTAGAACGCTTTTTGACTTGGGTGAACCTTTGGGATACAGATAGAAAAAAAGATATTTGCAGAAGTCTTGACTATTTAAAGAGAACCTATCCAGATACGGATCTATGGGAAATCATCAAAATCGAATCTGAGTAATAAAGAACAAGGATGCGATTTTGATGGGAAATTTTTGCGATGTATTGATGCCCAAATCAACTAAGGCTAAATGAATATCGCCGGATCTCTCACCAATGGCGACATTCACTGCACGGAGGGAGGAAGGGCGATCGTTCTTTCACCCGTCATTCAAATGCAGTGAATAAGTTCTTGATTAAATCTTTACTAGCACTCTGAATAATTCTTGCGATCGCTCTTCGCTTCCCAATCAATATCAGGCATCGATTCAAATGCCTCACATAAACAGCGCTCCCAGGTTTTACGAATTTGTACTAAATAAGGCGCACCTAAATGAAGTCGTAAAAAGTGTTTAATTTTGAACGCATTGGACTCATACATCACCAAATTTATGGGTGGCCCGACGGAAATATTAGATTTCATTGTGGAATCGATCGACAACAGTGCACATTTTGCCGCGTCTTCAATCGAAGTCTCATAGGACAACACCCGATCGAGAATCGGTTTGCCATACTTAGTTTCACCAATCTGTAAAAACGGGGCTTCCTGCGACGCTTGAATGCAATTGCCTTGACTGTAAATCAAAAACAACTCAGGTTCCTCGCCCTCAATTTGGCCGCCCAATAGAATATTGCAACTCACATCAATGCCATCTTTTTTTAACCATTCGCGATCGAGCGCTTGGACCTCGCGCATTTTTCGGCCAATATATCGCGCAGCCTCGTACAGATTACTTACGGTATAGAGAGTTATCGGCTCATCCGACTTAATATCGCGCCGTAACAACGTAATCACAGCCTGTGTCACCGATAGATTTCCTGAAGTACAGAGCAAGATTACCCGTTCTCCCGGAATCGAAAAATCATGCAGCTTTTGGTGGGTCGAAACATGATCCACCCCCGCATTCGTTCTAGAATCCGCTGCCATTACCAGCCCGGTCGCCGTAAGAATCCCTAAACAGTAGGTCATGCAGAAGTGCGATCGCCATATTGTGAACAACATCCTCTAACGTATCAAAAAATGGACAACAGCGCACTATTTCCTTGCCTGATTGTCCTGAGTTCCTAAGATTTGATGTCCAGTTTGTCGATTGGCCCCAGCAATTTCCCGGAACTCCCATTGGTTTCCTGAAGTCATAAACCATTAACTCACTCTCTGACCCCACTCAGGTTGTCCTTATGCGTTTCTCTAAAGTAGCCGCCTACTCCCTCTCGGCCATCTCCGCTTCAGCCCTCACACTCCCCGCTCAAGCCACACAGCAGTTTACGGGAGTAGTCCAGTCGCCTACAGCCCCGATAGATGTTGTCGTCGCCACCGATACCTCGACAGAACTCCCCGCTCAAGCAGCCATAGCCCAACCCGAAACGATCGGCGCACAACCTGAGTTCTCCAAGCCTGAGATGTCAAAGATTCAAGGGTCAAAACCTGTTACGATCGCCGCCCGTCAATCCGATCCCGCGCCTATCGAATTATCTGTCCTGCCCGAAAAACTCAGCCCCATCAGCCCGATCGATCGTTACCGTGCCGCTCATCCATTAGTCGCTGAGGTCGCACCGATTAAAGCTGCACCAGTCACACCGATCGTTATCACCACAAAAGCCGCCACAAAACCCATTCCAAAACCTGCGGTAAAACCCACCCCAAGACCTATCGTAAATTCAACAGCGAAACCCGCAACAACGTTATCCGAGACTGTCCCAACCCTTACCACCGATGTAAAGATCCTTGGAATAGAATCCGAACTCCAAGGCGTTGCGCGTCAAGTTTTGCTGACCCAACCCGGCAAATCAACAACCGCAGCACTTGTCCGTGAAGATCGTGATGCCCTTCTCGAAACGGGACTCTTCACCAGCGCCAGCGCCACAACTCAACTTAACTCTAAAGGCGTAGATGTCACCTTCAACCTCGCGCCCGTCATTGCAAAATCGATTCAACTCATCAACGCAAAAGCCCTCACCCAAGACACCGCCACCACCATTCTCAACCCCCAACTGGGCAAACCCGTCCAACCGTCTCTGCTCAATCAAGGCGTACGCGATTTGCAACAGTGGTACACCGATCGGGGCTACAACCTAGCGCGAGTGGTGGGCGTAAATTCTAAACAAGATGGTCTCTTAACGGTCACCGTTATAGAAGGCGAGGTGAGCGACATTAAAATTCGGTTTATTGACGAAACGGGCCGATCGCAGGACGACAACGGCAACGCCATCAAAGGCCGCACCCAAGAAAGCCTGATTCGCCAATCCATCCAACTCAAAAAAGCCACCGTCTTCAAAGAATCCGATGCTCAAGACGACCTCAATCGTTTATTTAGAACGGGCCTTTTCCAAGGCGGGCGCGTTACTTTAGAAGGCGATGTTCGCAATGCCACCGTAGTCTATAACTTAGTTGAACTTCCCCTACGCCGCACAGATATTGGCGGGGGCTACAGCAGTGATGTGGGGCTTAATGCGAGTGTATCTTACCGTGACTTTAACTTTGGCGGATTGGGGCAACAGCTTGGCGGGAGCGTCATTCTTGGCTCGAAGGATTTCCAGTTTGATGGACGATTTGCCAATCCTTACCGTGAAACTCAGCCGGACACCTGGGGTTACAGCATTCAAGCTTTGCGCAATCGTGGATTGTCTCGCGTGTTTGATGGTGATGTGAAATTGAACTCTGGCAACGAAGTCCGGGAAGGTCGGTTTGGCGGCGGCGTGAATTTTAGCAAACCTGTTGCTCCAAACCTTAATGCAACCGTCGGCCTGAGCTATACCCGAGTCAGCGCCCGCGATACCAATGGTGACTTGGTACAACTGGATTCCGGTGGCAACCCGTTATCCTTAAGCGGCACGGGACTCGACGATCTCTACACCGTTAGCGCAGGAATCAGCCGAGACAAACGGGATAATATTCTAGATCCCAAATCCGGTTCTCTATTAAGTGTGAATTCTGAACAATATGTACCGATCGGAGTGGGGAATGTTTTGGCCAATCGGGTCAGTGCAAACTATAGCCAATATGTCCCGGTGAATTTATTTGGTAGCAACAATCCAAAAACCAAAGATATTCTGGCATTCAATGTTCAAGGTGGAACAACGATCGGAGACTTGCCACCTAGCCAAGCCTATCTATTGGGCGGTGTGAATTCGGTACGCGGATTTGAACAAGGTAAAGTTGGTATTGGTAAAAGCTACGCGCTGGCTTCTGCGGAATATCGATTCCCAATTCTAAATGAAACGATCGGGGGAATTCTATTCGCCGACTATGGCACAGATCTGGGATCTAGTGGCGGGGTGATTGGGAATCCCGGACTGCAACGGAACCGATCGGGGAGTGGTTTCGGATATGGTGCAGGTCTGCGGGTTAATTCACCTTTGGGCTTGCTACGGGCGGACTTAGGCTTTAACGATCGGGGCGAAAACCGTATTCAATTTGGTGTGGGTCAGAAGTTCTAGCCAAAAGTTCTAATTGCCGATCGGGTCTTGAATAGGATTGATGAATTCAAGACCTACTATTTTTGGTTCTCCCAGAATTCCCGTGGAGGACGCTAGATGTGGTTTGAAGGCAATTGACAATCCTAGGGAATTTAGGTTGCTGGAAATCGCGTATACCCATTAAGGTCGAGAGTGAGGCGTTGAAAGAGACGATTCACAT
>JAPLHZ010000114.1 GCA_026389365.1 Cyanobacteriota bacterium | reverse complement strand
TAGAGCAACTGTCCTAGATAAAATATAAATTTGGACTCATCGCATTACTTGCCGCATATAATCGCCCCACAGTTGAGCCGCTTCCGCACTACTGTTACCCGTCGGATCATTATTATCATTACCCAGCCATACGCCAGTTACAACTTTTCGACTAGGGACATAGCCAATAAACCAAAGATCAACACCACTATTCGTCGTACCTGTTTTTCCCGCCTCCCCAAGACCGATCGCAGCCGCTCGACCCGTACCGCTACGCACAACATTTTGCAACATCGTCGTCATTTGATTCGCGATTTCAGGTTTTAAAACTTCAGTCGCTTCTTCAGGACGATAATTTTACTAGTGACGGACAAATAACTAAAAATATTTCTCAGACGAAGCTTTTCAGCATCACAACATTTTCAGCATCAATAGTACGATCGCGTCTATTGTCAATGCCTTAGGGAAGGTAATTAATATAATTTAGAGTTATCCTTAATAATTCGAGTTTGAGATCAAAATTTAGCAAAACAATATTAAATATGATACTATTTGCTAGAATTTTGAGAATTTAATTAAAGCAAATTAAAACAAATTAAAACGCAGTACTAAACCTCAAAACTTTGCTGGGTGAGTTAGATGGTTTTCCTGAGTTGCAGCCTCCTGATTATTTCAAACTGCGTAAAGAATAATTTAAAATACCAGGATTATTTCCGATCGACAAAAAATTGTACTTACAACCTGTCGATCGTCACCTCGATCCATGAGGGGCTAGATCTCTGCCGTACCAGCACTATCGACACTGTTTTGTTAGATGCTTCCATCTCTGATATCGATGGTCTGGCGTTTTTAGAATTATTAGCCGCCCCCGGTGGGATCGTTGGCGTAGCCTCTCCCGAGAAGAATCGACCGACTGTCATTCTGGTCGCAACCGAAGGCGATCCTAAAATCGCTGTCCGCGCCATGAAATTGGGTGCCCAAGACTATTTGCTTGAACGAGATCTGACGGCTGAACTATTGCAGTCAGCGGTTGCATCTGGGATTGAAAAGAACCGAGTCCAGCTTCAATTGCAGAAAGGTAACAATCCATTCCGTGTCGCGCTCGATAACGTTCTAGCCAGTATTGGGATCTTCTCGGCCATCCGTGATGAAACAGGCCAGATTATCGATTTCCGCTTTGAATATCTCAATCCGAGTGCATTAGCCCACAATCGGATAACCGTCGCTGACATGCACCGAGGCTTCTGCGAAATGTTCCCATCCGTCCGCGAGACAGGGGTATTTGGCAAATACTGTCGCGTAGTGGAGACAGGAGAACCGCTCGTTCAGGACAATTTCATTTATTCGAGTCTGTATGGGACAACGTTTCTCGACAAGGTTTATGACCTGCAAGTCGTTAAATTAGAGGATGGAGTGATCGCGACTTGGCGAGACACAACCGATCGCAAACAATCCGAACTAGCATTACAAGCCAGCGAACAACGCTATAAAGCACTGATTGACATTACCAGTCAAATTGTGTGGAACACTGATGCGCATGGAAAGATGCTCTACGCTAATTCGGAATCATTTACCGGACAGAGCTTTGAAGAGTCTGAGAGCGGGAGGTGGATGGAGGCGATCCATCCCGACGATCGCCAGCGGACTACCGAGTTATGGGTATTAGCCACTACCAATCTGACGCCATTCGAGATCGAACATCGAGTGCGCCGCTGGGATGGCGAATATCGATTGATGAGTGGACGGGGCGTTCCATTATTCGATAATGATGGGAGCCTGCGCGAATGGGTGGGGCTGCATACCGATATTACGGAAGTTAGGCAAGATGAGCAAAATCTGCGGCGCAGTGAGGAGTTTAATCGCCGGATTTTAGAAAGCCATCAAGATTGTATAAAGCTGCTGGATCTCGATGGTCGGCTGCTGTATATGAATGAGAACGGTCAGAAGCTGTTTGAAGTCGATGATTTTGCCAAGTACGATCGAGATGTATGGGCGCAGTTTTGGACCGGGAACGAACGAAATGTGGCGCAAGCCGCTCTTGAAAATGCCATAGCCGGAACTATAAGTAAATTTGAAGGGCAATGTTCGACCACGACAGGGACCCCTAAATGGTGGGAAGTGAATGTAATTCCCTTGCATGACCAAGATGGAAATGTCGAGTAGATCCTCGTGTTTTCTCACGATCTTACGGAGCGACGGCAAGCAGAAAACGTGTTACGTCAGTCCCAGGCACTGACCCAACGCCAACTGATGGAAATTGAAGCAATTTATCAAACGGCCCCGATCGGGATGGCAATTCTCGATGTTGACTTGCGTTTTCAGCGCGTCAATCAAAGACTGGCCGAAATAAACGGCGTTACAATGGCCGATCATCTTGGGCGCACCGTGCGCGATGTGCTCGGCGACTTAGCAGATGGAAACGAACCACTACTGCGACAAGTATTAGAGACAGGAGAACCACTGCTAAATCTAGAACTTGGTAGTCCTAAAAAGGAAAGGATGAACGAGCAGGTAAAGAAGCGTTGTAATGATGAATAAAATTCCAAATGGCTCCGATGTGATTTTCCAACTTCTTGGAAAAGGATAAAGTCTTTCTGACGAGTCTTGATACTCGTTG
>JAPLHZ010000049.1 GCA_026389365.1 Cyanobacteriota bacterium | reverse complement strand
GCATTTTAACGGTGATTACGACGTTGAATGTTCAAGGACGGGATGCTCTTGAGTTTCTCACCCAAGTTTGCAAGGCATCTCGTTTTGGCTCGCCGATGCCCTCTTTACTCCCCAAAAGCTAGACCCCTTGAAGGCTTACGTAAATTTTGACTAGTTCATCTTTAATCTGTTTGGATAAACCTGTGCGACCCGAGGCACGCGAAAATACCGCTTTGCTAATTTCCCCAAATCGATAGGCAGCAATCTTTCTGCCGTCACTTCCAGTAACACGGTATGTTTCTAAGGGAATTCCATGTTCTCGAACATCGCGTGCTGCTCTGGGTGGATGATTATAGCCGTAAGTCTCTTTAAGGTCTTCAGTAGTGATGAAGCCGTGCTTCAAAATGTGGTCAATGACGGCTTTAGGACGTTTAGCGGTAACACCTTGACAGAGTTTGAGAAAGTCATCGGGTAAGTTGTGTGAGTGTTCCATGGGTTTCTAGAAGCTTGGGTGAAATATATAGGGACTCGATCGTCATTTCCGATCGCCCGAGTAATGTGGCTTGGGACGATCGACCGACTTCGAGTTCGACTTTCTGGAGTCCGAGTTCTTGGGGGAGCGCGATACCGAAGGTTTTATCGCCTCGTCTACCGTCGTAGCTAATAGCAAAGGGAATACTACGGCGATTCAGACGATCGATCGCTTCAATGAATTCATCAACGTTAATGCCAGAAAAATATCTTGAATCGCGATTACCGCAAACGCCTTGATAAGGGGGATCCATATAGATAAAATCGTTGGGGTTTGCTTGGTCTAAGATTTGTCGATAATCTAAGCTGGTAAACTTACATTTGCCATTTAATAGTGCGGAAACGCCTTGGATATTTGTCGTCATTTTGTCAGGATGAGTTCCTTTCCGGCGTTTGTCAGGACTTTGGTTAAAGCCTCCATCTGAGTTGTACCGGACGGCACCTTTAACGCAACGAGCCAGGAGATAGAGGAAAAGTTTTGGGTCGTTGAGTGTGTTGAATTGCTCTCGAATTTCAAAATAGTGGAGAATGGAATTCTGGTGTTGAGCATTCCAAATCTCGGTGTAAGCGTTAATAATTTCGTTGGGCCTTTGGATTATGAGTTCTAGAAGTTCGATAAGAGGTCGGTTGATATCGTTAAGCCAGAACCGTTGGGAAATATTTCTAGAACACGCAGCAACACTGATGGCGGCAGTGCCAGTAAACGGTTCGATAAGTCGGTCAACTTTGCGCGGCAGAAAATGGAGAATATTTAATGCAAGGCTTCGTTTACTACCCTGATATTGAATGGGATGAGGAAGCCTAACCATTGTAGATAAAAAAGAAGAAATGATCTAAAGTTAGGATATCATTCAATACCGTTGCTCCTCCAGCTTTCGCGAGAATAGCTGCGCGATCATCGACCGTCGATACGTTACATCCTCAACCACGATCGGCTCCACCCGTTTCGACGTAGGCCGCGACCAATTCAGATTCTCCAGAAACAAAGTCTGAAACTCAAAGCCCTGCAAATACTGACGACTGCTCTGAAAATCAAAAGTCATAAAAATCCGGGCTAAAGGGGAAAAGAACAAGAAGCTTGCACACCTAATTTTACCCATCATCCACCAAACCGAACCGACTTCCCCCCTCAAATAATTCTAGAGAACAGATAATCTAAGGTTTTCGCTGCTGCCCATCTTCCGGCACAATACAAAACCGATCGTACTCCTACTACACCTGTTAAAACCTTAGCAATGCATTGTTGTATGGATTAGTTTATCCATGATTTTCTAGCCAAGTTGTCAAATCTACGATCGTTCCAAAATCCAGTAGATCCTCACCCAATAATTCTAGTTGCGCGATCGAGAGATTATTAATTTGAGTGCGACAGAGATCACTAACAGAGCCAATCTTTCGAGTCAGTAACCGGAGAATAAGCGATCGAGATGCTTTCTCCATCCCTTTCTCCATACCCTTTTCCATACCTTTCTCTTCCCAGCTCGTCATTGTATACATGATAGTCTCCCTTTGCTGTGGTTCTAGTTTAGCAATTTCTGCCTGAAACGTTTCTTCCTCTTGGGTATTCAGACGTAAATAAGTGTCTACAAACTTTGATATCAACCGACTTTTTGCTGGATCTAGCTTCAATGTCACCATTAACCTGAGACATTCCACTTTCACCTTCGGACGATCGCCCTCAGCAATTCGCATCTTTGACATCAACGCCGCTGCTACAGGGTTTGGACTATCGAGATAATCCCGCCAATCTAGCCGATTCAACTGGATTGATTTGAAGTTGAATTCGAGAACTTTGAAATCGGGAAACTCTACGCCATAGCTACTTATTGCTTCCTTCTGAGGCTGATCATAGGAAAAAATAGCGATTGGATAGATCCGTTTTCGATGAAACTGATGAAGTCGGGCAAAGTAGAAAAACATTCGTTCAGGAAAGATCGATCGGCTCGTCGCTTGCGGCTCAATGTGAATTAAAAATGTGGCATCAATACCTGCTTGTTTCACCTCGACTAACAAATCAATAATTTTCTCCTCTCCTTCCACAAGATCAACAAAGTACTCTTGCTTAAGAAATTTAATGGATCCAGAATCGATCGTCTTTGCTATTTCGGGTAAAAACAGCTCAAGAAACTCAATAAAGAATGTCGAAATTAATTCTTTGAAATTCTGATCATGGTCGATCGCATTTTCCGCCATAGTAAACCTCATTTTCTAATGGACCAGATCAATTTGGATTCTTCTGAAACAAACCCAACGAACAGATAATCTGAGGTTCCCGCTGCTGCCCATCCTCCTGCACAATACAAAACCGATCGTCCATCCCAACGCCACCACCAAATCCGCCAACCCAGCATCCTCAATCCCCCCCTTAAGCTGTCGATTCAACGTATCCGCCGCCGACTGAAACAAAGGATACCGATACAAATCATCAATAGCCTTCACCAAATTCTCCGTCTGAAACAAAGGATTCAACTGCACATACCGCTGCAACCGATGATAAACCCGATACTTCGCCCCCGACTTACGCCCCAACGTCCCGCCAATATTCTGCTCATCCTCCGCAATAATCGTCGTCCCCGCCAACACCAACTCATGATGCTGATCATTCCGTCCGATCGCAGGCGTTCCCGGTTCACAAGCCGCTAGGCGTAAGATTGCAAGCTGAGATTGCGTCACACTATTGCCATCGCGATCGACCCAAGCCAACCCATCCCCGCCGTCCGCCGTCCGCATATACATCAGCACACCCTCCGGTTTCATCGGTTGCGGCGCGTACGCGCGGGTCGAATACACCACATTTTCTAAATTCTCAATTTGTTTCTTCAGTTTTGGATTCTTGTCCGTCGCATCACTCCAAATCTGAAATGCCTCCGAAGTCAAATCCACCTCAGAATCCTCATCCTCATCCAAAATCCCAGACTTCTCATTATACAAATCCAACATCACATCATCCGAAACCCCCTCAAAAAACGCCTCATCCGTCCCCACTACCTCCGCATTCTCCTGAAGCCGTTGCCGCAACCGTCCCCGCAAATTAATTAACCGCTCCACTCCCTCCGTTGGCAAAAACGAATAACACAAAATCTCACTCGCCTGCTGCCCAATCCGATCGACCCGTCCCGCCCGCTGAATCAACCGAATAATCGCCCAAGGCAAATCGTAATTCACCACGATCGCGCAATCCTGCAAATTCTGGCCCTCACTCAACACATCCGTCGCAATCAAAACCCGATACTCATCCTCAGATTTAAAGCGATTTAGTTTCCCATTACTCCCCGGACTAAATCGCCAAGCAATCTCCGTCGGATCCGCCGAATCTCCCGAAGCCATCGCCAACCGATCGACCCCCTCTGCCCTCAGCGCCGACTCCAAATACCGCGCCGTATCGGCAAACTGCGTAAACACCAAAACCTTATTCTCTGGATGCTGCGTCTGAACCAACCCCAACAGCGTCATCAACTTACTATCCTTCCGCCGCTCCCATTCCCCACAATCTCCCAGCACCCCAATCAACGCCTTCGCATCCGCCAACAAATCCTTCCCTAATTGCTTCGTAAACGCTCCCGATCGAATCCATTTAAACCGCCGCCGATACTTCGTCGCATACTGCTGATAAACCTAACCCGCCCTAGCTCGATAATCCGTCTCCGAAACATCCAGCACTTCCCGCACCGCATCGCCCTCCGTCTCCTCCACCTCAATATCAAACAACGAAGCCAACAAAGAATCAGAATCCTCATCCACATTCCGCGTATCCAACAGCGATGCATCCTGAGGCCCGATCGGAATCTCTAATCCCTGTTCGATCGCATAGGCATAGATATAATTCCGCAAAACATGCCGTTCCAAAGATTGAATAAACGCCACCCCACTACTCTCTAGCCGCTTAAACAAATTTGTCCGACAGAACCCCATCAACCGCCGCCCCGATCGCGACAACCCCTGAATCACTGCCTTCTCCCCCTCAGTCAACAGCAGCTTATCTAACTTCCCGATCGCTTCCACAACACTTCCGGAAGTTCCCCGTTAGAAGGGCGATCGTCCTGGGAGGTGACGCGATCGGACGGTGAGTAGTTCAGCTTCAATTTTCAGGAAATCACCTGTCCTGTAGGATACTTCCCATCCGTCCTACAGGACAGTAATGCTATAGACCCTTGCCGTTACTGGATTTTAGCATTTTGAGCGGGTGGAAAGTGGGGCATGGTTGGGGCGATCGAGGGGCGATCGTTACAAAGTGCAGCACAATAATTTTCTTTTAAGGCTGATTTGGCTGACAGTTTTAGTATTTCTACGTATAATGGTAAGGTACTTGGAAATTTTCCACCTATCACCCCTGATTTGGGTAGATAGGTGGAAAATTTCCACCTACTAATTGTTATGCCGTAAAGTTGATGTCCATAGTGTAGTATAAGTTTATTTTCTAGGTACATTCCTATGCCAAAAGTGGTTCTCCCAGAATTCCCGTGGAGGACGCTAGATGTGGTTTGAAGGCAATTGACAATCCTAGGGAATTTAGGTTGCTGGAAATCGCGTATACCCATTAAGGTCGAGAGTGAGGCGTTGAAAGAGACGATTCACATC
>JAPLHZ010000307.1 GCA_026389365.1 Cyanobacteriota bacterium | reverse complement strand
TCTCAAACGATTTCATAAATCAACCAGGGGACCGAAGAAACCGACGACCAAGAAGAAGTTTGATTCCAAGCATCCTCATGTGTCTACTGCAAGACTCCTCAAGAACCAATAGTACAAAAGATCACCTTAACAGGGGTAGTTGCGACACTCACATTCAGACCAAAGACGGGGAGATTTTCAGTCAGGGTTGCGTCCTGTGCGTGGCGAATGATATTTATGCCCAAGGCCTTAGCCCTTGCCACATCGAGGCACTAGAGCAGTATGAGGCAAAGGCTTATGCGATCGTTGGTCTTTTTCATAATTGCCGTCTCTGGGGACTTCTGGCGGCTTACCAAAATGATGGCCCTCGGACCTGGCGACCGGATGAGCTATCGATACTGACTCAGGTCGGTAGTCAGGTTGGGATTGCCCTCGGGCAGGCAGAATTACTAGAGCATAGCCAACAGCAATCCAAAGAACTTCAATCAGCACTAGCGGATCTCAAAGCCTCCCAAGCCCAACTTATTCAACGGGAAAAAATGGCGAGTCTAGGTAGTTTGGTAGCGGGGATTACCCATGAAATCAATAATCCTACAAATTTTATTGCAGGGAACTTGGTCCATATTCGTGAATATAGTTTGGGGCTATTGGATCTGTTGAAACTCTATGAAAAGTCCTGCGTCGAGGTGCCGGAGGAGATTAAAATTAAGGCTTGTACTATGGATCTAGAATTCATTGCTCAGGATTTACCGCAGGCATTGTCATCGATGCAGTTAGGGACCGATCGGATTAGTCAGATTGTCCTCTCATTGCAAAGTTTTTCTCGCCATGATGAATCAGGAATGAAGAAGGTAGATCTTTATGAAGGTTTAGAAAATACGCTGATGCTTTTGCAACATCGTCTCAAAGAAAGGAACGATCGTCCCGAAATTCAGGTATTTAAACAGTACCGACCTCTACCGCAGATAAATTGTTATCCGGCCCAACTCAATCAAGTGTTTATGCATCTTCTGACGAATGCGATGGATGCCATGGAACTCAAATTTCAAATTAACCCACGATTCTCCCCTAAACTGAGAATTAAAGCTGAATTAAAATCACTCACTGATACTATTGTCATTGAAGTGATTGACAATGGAATTGGCATGGATGAGGCTACAGTCAATCAAATTTTCGATCCATTTTTCACAACAAAACCAGTGGGCAAAGGGACGGGTTTGGGACTTTCTGTCAGCTATCAAATTATCACGGATAGTCATCATGGCAAACTGAGTTGCCGATCGGTCCCCCACCAAGGAAGTACTTTTCGATTAGAACTCCCAATTAATGGAGTCATAGAAGTAAAATCGCCTTCAAAGGGGGGTATTCCTGGCTACAGGAGAATTGCGGCAGGTGGCTCAAAAGAATCGATCGGTTAAACTAAAACTACCCAATCAAGCCCACCTTGACGAGGACAGAACCTATGGTCAATATCGTATCCAAACCGATCGCCGCTGAACCGATCGACCCCAAGGCCCCCAAGTCAAACGCACCTCTCATGGAGTTACCTTTAGAGGAAATGGACGGTTGGATTGCACCGCCAACAGATTTAATTTTTGATGACGGAGTACCCTTGGAAAGTAATCGACACCGAATTGGAATCAATGTCTTAATCGATTCTTATCACTATCATCGTGCCCCTGCTACAGACTTCTATGCAGGCGGAAATATGTTTGTGTATTACAGCAGTACCCAGGCTATGAACCGAGATTTCAGAGGGCCAGATTTCTTTGTGGTGCTAGATGTCGATGGGACAGAAGAACGTCAAGGTTGGGTCGTGTGGGAGGAACAGGGACGCTATCCTGATGTGATTGTTGAACTGATGTCTCGCAGTACAAAAAAAGTTGATGTTGGCATAAAAAAAGAACTCTACGATCGAATCTTCAAAACAACTGATTACTTTGTTTACGATCCATTTGATGCGAGTAAATTTCAAGGCTGGCATCTGAATGGTCACTATACCGACCTGAAACCCAACGATCGTGGCTGGCTTTGGAGTGAAAAACTTGGACTTTGGCTCGGATCTTGGTATGGAACGATCGGGAATGAGACCACAACTTGGCTCCGTTTTTATAACCCAAATGGAAGTTTGGTCATGTTGCCCAATGAGGCAGAAGCTCAACGGGCCGGGTTGGAGAGCCAACGGGCCGAATCTGAAAAGCAACGGGCCGAATCTGAAAAACTGCGGGCCGAATCTGAAAAACTGCGGGCTGAATCTGAAGCTCAACGCGCCGAATCTGAAAAACTTCGGGCCGATCGACTGGCAGCAAAGCTCAGAGAAGTAGGAATAGATCCCGATCAACTCTCATAAATTGGAGACTTTTGATTAGACTCAAGCCCCCATTTCCGCCGCCAACTGGAGGTCGATCGGCGCTGCGATCGTTCCTGTTCCTGATTCTGTAGGGCCAAAATTTCCTGCGCCGTCCCCACTAAGCCCGGATCCTGATACGCAATTCCGGCCCGTGTTTCCAAATGATCCTGCTCCATCTCAGACAAACCCGGCAGCAGATCCCCAGACCAAGCCGCCACCGTCCCATTTGACCATTGATTTGAACGGGAATCTGAGGCCGTAATGGATCCTATCGCCAGCCCTGCCGCCATCATGGCACTCCTGACCGCCGCCGATCGCGAATAAGTCGCCAGCCGTCCATTTGGGTCAAGGCAAGCCGAAACCACCTTAAAAAACTCCACCGTCCAAAGCTGTGGGCATTTGCGCGGAGAAAACGGATCAAAAAAAATCGCATCTGCCTGAAAGCCCCACGCCGACAAGGTTTGCACCGTCTGCCGCCCATCGCCAATTAGTAATTCAGCCGTCAGATTAGGCCGATGACAGGTCTGCGTCAGTGCCAACTCCCTCAAAATGGTCTGGATTTCGGGCGGCCAACTCGTGAGTAATTCTGGCGTAATCGCCCCGATCGGCACCGAAGCATCAATTTCCAAGGCATACAGTTCAACCTTGCAATCTGGATTCACCCGCCAAATGGTCTCGATCGCCGCTGCCGAATTGTAACCAAGGCCGTAGCACACATCCAAAAGACGAATCCGATCGCCTAATGCCCGATCGGCCAATTGCGTCACCTGAGCAAACTTCTCAAACGCTTCAGACTTTGCCCCTTGATGACTATGGAACGCCTCCCCAAATTCTTCTGAGAAAAATGTAAATGATCCATCCACCGTCTTTTGGGGAATCCAAGTCATGAAAAACGCTCGCCATAATGTCTCAGGCCTGTCTGGATCGTCATCATACCGCAGCAAAAAGGGTTCCCCCAAATCAGTAAGTCTCAGCCACCGATCGCGCTTCCCCTTACAATAACAAGTGAACGCCAGCGCAGTTTTCTTTGGAAGTTTCATGAACCGATCGGACGATCCCTATTCACATCTAGCCCTGGGACTCATTTCAGCCCGAAGCTTCCCAGCGATCGTCGGTATTGCTGACATGATGCTCAAGCAAGCCTCCATCACCTTAGTCGGCTACGAACAGGTCGGAAGTGGCTACTGTACCGCCGTCGTACGGGGTCCCACTCCTGATGTGAGATTGGCCATTGAAACAGGCGCAGAAATGGCTGAAAAATTTGGCCAGAAAGCCACCTACGTCATCATTCCACGCCCGATGCCCAATCTCGAAGAAATTCTGCCCATCGGTCGTCGCCTTGCCGAACTCTCCGCCGGACAAGAAAACAATCGGTTCCGCGATCAAGCCATCGGTCTCATTGAAACACGCGGCTTTCCGGCCCTCGTCGGTGCATCCGATGCCATGCTCAAATCAGCAGATGTCACCCTAACCGCCTACCACACCACCGGAGCCGGACTCTGCACGGGGATTGTGAGAGGATCCGTTTCCAATGTTGCCGCCGCGATCGAAATTGGCATGATCGAAGCCCAGCGCATTGGCGAACTCCATGCCGTGATGATTGTTCCCCGGCCCTTGGATGACCTAGACCGGACTCTACCGATCGCTGCTGCGTGGATTGATCAGCTTCAGCCCGTGAAAATGCCGATCGCCATGCCTGTCGAAGAACAAACCCGTCAACCCTTACAGCCTCTAGAATTACCGATCGCCGATCCGATTGAAATCGAACGCACCCCAGAGCGTCAACCCTTGCGTCTAGAAATTCCCATCACAGAAAATGATGATCCCTGGATGGTTTCCGAATCGCGCACCTCGCCTACGCAAGCAGAAGAACCAACCTTTCACATCTCTCAACCCGTTGAAACGGATTGGGACTCCCCCGTAGATCTATGGGATGAATTAGATCTCGACGAACAACTCAAAGCGATCCCACTGAATGCCGAGGCCTTGGCAGAGCAAGAAAAAAAACGACAAGACCAAGAACGAGAACTTCAGCGCGAACTTGAAAAAGCGCAGCGAGAACTCGAACGTCAGGAACAATTGAAAATCGATCAGCTTTTACGTGAAAAATTCAAATCCATTGTCCAGCCCGAACCCGAACCTGAGCCGATCGTTCCGCCCCCAACCGCAAATCAAAAAAACCGCAAATCAAAATCATCTACCGAAACGGGGGCAAAACCCAACCCCAACCAGAACAAGGGATTCCAGGCCCGATCGAAACGTCGCAACGGTAAAAAACGCTAACCTAGCGCCCCACACCCGCCAGATTTTGGTTGCGAATTTGCCGGGTTAACTCCTCCACTAACCCATCCGCTCTACGATGCGCTTCCCAAGTCCCCACCCACCGATTGCCCTGACCAATCCGCCAACTCCCGTGCATGGCATCGCCATCATCTGCAATAGTCCCGGTATAAATCACCACATCGTGATTCCCAGAAAGGTAGCGTTTTACAAACTGAAGCCCCATCCCCGATCGCTCCCCCGTCACCAACGCCTCCCCTAACCAGCCATCATCTAAAATATTTCCGCTCAAGGTATTGAGACCTTGCACAAGCGACGCTTCAAACCGGGTCGGGTCGCTGTCAGCTTGCCAATACGTCCCTAGCCAAGTTCCTGTAAGGTCTATGGTCATAGCAGAGTCGGTCGTCATAGGGCAGTCCACCGTAAGTATCGACAGTATTCAGCATCAACAGCGTAGAACCATTTTGAGAGCTTACCTAGTACACTCTTAATTTTACAAGGTTTAGAATCGACTATTAAAACATAACAATTATTCACAATAACGATTTTAATAGTGAGCAGTTAGACTGATAGCGTTAAGTCTGTGTTAAGCAAGTAGATCGCCGGATTGCCCTCCCCCATGACACGATTTTTTCTTTTTCGGTTAGGTCAGCGTTTGATGCGACGGGTGACTTGGAGATTGGTTCTAGCCTTTTCGTTAGGATTTCTGGTCACGATGGTGCCGCTGTTTGTGCCCGGTCTAGTACGGGCGATCGTCGTCTCGCCCTCTGAATCGATCCCCGGACCTTCAGAGACACAAGCTTCAGAGACACAAGAGTCATGGCCGATCGCCGCCAAACCCAGCAAATCCCCGACCCTACAGAAGCCACAGCAGAAGCCCAGCGCGGCCACTCAACAAAAAACTAATCCCACCGCTCCAAAGTCAAATCGGAAATCCCCGCCGAATCTCTTAGGCGACCCAAGTCAAGGGCCAAGCTTTGAGATGGTGACAAAAAGGCTCAAAAAAACAGAAGGACTCTTCACCCTCTATCGCAACGAAAAAGATGGCAAGCTCTTAATGGAAGTCTTTCCAGAGCAAATCAATCGAAATTACCTAGCCATCATGACGCTGGAGTCGGCGATCGGACAGCGCGGACTATATGCCGGATTGCCCGTCGGTGAATTTTTGTTCAATTTGCGCCGGGTGAATGACACGATTCAATTTGTGGTTCCCAATACTTATATTCGGAGCGATCCCGGTTCGCCCATTTCTCGCAGCGTAGCCCGTAGCTTTAGTGACTCGCCGCTGGAAGCCCTGAGAATTATTGCTACTCATGCCGATCGTAAAAGTGTATTAATTGATTTAACGCCATTGTTTCTAGCGGATTTGCCGGGACTAAAACCATTAATTTCCGCCGTATTAGAAAGCCCTTATTCAATTGATCCAAAGCGTACTTACTTCAGCGCCGTTAAGAACTTTCCACAAAACGTTGAACTCGAATCAGTCTATGGGTATGTCGGAAACGGTGACCAAGGCAATAGTATTCCTAGCTTTATGAGTACAGTGCCCGATAGTCGTGCCTTTGATTTGCGGGTGCGCTATAGTTTGTCGGCATTGCCTGAAAAGAATGGCTATCGTCCGAGAATGGCCGACGATCGGATTGGGTATTTTCTGACTGCGTTTCAAAACTTTGGCAGCAGCATTCCACAACAACCCTTCATGCGCTATATCAATCGTTGGCATTTAGAAAAAGCAGAACCCACCGCCCAGCTTTCGCCGCCCATTAAACCCATTACCTTTTGGTTAGAAAACACCATTCCGCTGGAATATCGAGATGCGGTCCGGGATGGCGTTTTGATGTGGAATGAAGCCTATGAAAAGATTGGGTTTAAGAATGCCATTGAAGTGAAACAAATGCCCGACAATGCAGATTGGGATCCCGCTGACAGTCGATACAATACAATTCGCTGGTTCACCTCCACCGATGCATTCTATGCCATGGGACCCTCTAGAACTAATCCATTGACGGGTGAGATTTTAGATGCGGATGTGATTGTTGATGCAAACTTTGTCCGAGCCTTAAAGCAAGAATTTCGGACCATAGTTGAAAGCAATCAATCTCGCAATTTGCCGTTGGTGAGTGCGATCGCTGGAGAAAATAATCTTTGCGCTGATGAGATTACGATCGGTAAAGATTTCAAACCTGTTAAGAAGAAAGCAATGCCAAGATTGCGCTTTTCGTCCCATGCTTTGAATCTGCAAGATCTGTGTCAAGGCATGGCCACAATGCAACAATTTTCGACCGGTCAAATGGCATTGTCGTTAATGCAAAATGTATTGCCCAGCGACCAAGCCATGAAGGACTACGTGAATGAATTCTTACGGGAACTCCTCGCCCACGAAGTCGGCCACACGTTGGGATTGCGCCACAATTTTCATGGCAGCACTATGCTGAAATCGGATGAATTAAACAACCTTGAGATCACTCGTAAAAAGGGTCTCGTGGCTTCGGTCATGGATTACAATGCCGTCAATCTAGCCCCTCAAGGTGTAAAGCAAGGCGACTACTATACTCACAAAGTTGGTCCCTACGATGAATGGGCGATCGCTTACGGATACAGTGTTTCCCCGAATTCAAATCCCGGACAAGAGCGGGATATGTTGTCAAAAATCGCAGGCCGCGCCCCGGAACCCGATTTGGCTTATGCCACGGATGAGGACGTATACTCGGGTCTCGATCCTCAGGTGCGACTTTTTGATATGAGTGGTGATTTGCTCAATTATTCCCAATCGCAATTTGATAATGCACGAGCGATGTGGGGACGATTGGAGCAGCGATTGCCGTTGCAGGGAGAAAGTTTTAATGATGTCAAAATTGCATTTAATGCGGTGTTTGGTTATTACTTTGGTTATACCCTCAACTTAAGTAATTATATCGGCGGGCAATACTTTAATCGGTATCGTGAAGGCGATGTCAAGGGACGTTTTCCCTTTGAATCTGTGTCATTAGTAGATCAGCGCAAAGCCTTGGATCTGATTCGTCGTAATGTCTTTGATGAAAAAGCATTCCAGTTTGCACCAGAACTATTGAATAAACTCGCACCGTCACGTTGGAGCCATTGGGGAACCATGCCGGCAATCTCGAAGCTGGATTATCCTGTACTCGATCGGCTTCTCTTTTTGCAAACCATTACAATGGTTCAATTGACCGATTACGATCGTCTTTCTAGAATGCGTGAAGGTGAATTGAAAAATCCATCTCAAACTTTAACCATTCCTGAATTGATGAATACGATGCAATCGAGTATTTGGAGTGAAGTAATTACGCCAGAAGATGGGTTTAAGCTTTCACCGATGCGACGAGGATTACAACGTCAGCATATGAATCTGTTGATTGCGATCGCGTTGCGGCAATATGATGTGCCGGATGATGCCCAGACGGTGGTGCGTTATGAAATGCGGCAATTGCGAGATGTATTGACTCGCGCTATGAAAAAGGCGGATTCAAAGGATCTATATACCATGGCGCATTTGGAAGAGACGCGCGATCGGTTGGTTAAGGCGATCGATGCCCCGTTGTCCAGCCAGTAGATCTGAGCCAGGAGTTTGAACGTTATTTTCAAGGGTCGGCTTCTTCTATCAACGTGAAACTTTTGTGAGGTTGATGGAGGTGACGCTAAGGAGATGGCTTTGGAGGGCGCAGTAGGCTTGGATCAGGATCTATGCGATCGTCCCCCACATTCATATTCTCAAGTTTGATGGGGGCGATTGTTACTTCACCCCCACCAAAAATATTATCGAATGAATTGATTTTTTAGAGGGCGATCGTGACCATATTAATCACTTTCATCTTCCAAAATTCAGAAAGAGTAGTCTCTCCCTTGCCTCGTCACTTTCAAAACGGATATCCCATCGCTTCTCCATGAACTTTAGAAGCCTAATGCCTCTTGATTTGATTTCATCAGATCCCCATTTAGGGTTTTGTGAGACTTCAATCTCCGAGTGAGAACCGTTAGAATAACCGTTTCGGACCATATCTCCGTTAGAATCTTTCTTGACTTGTTTTTTGTCGTTAAAATTGTTATTTTGGAACGAAGAATTTATTGACATTGATAGCAGGAGTAAATTACCCAAGGTGGCTTGATAAAATTGTCTTTGTTCCTGATTTACATCGCTAAAAGCTTCATCCCAGTCCTCAGTAGAGGTTTGAGGATAGATATGCTCAATGGAAATTTTGTCTTTCTCGGATTTGAGGAAATCCTTCCAAGTGACTTTTGGGTGCATACCTCCTGATTGCTCTATCTCATATTCGTAGAGGAAATAGCGTATTCCAGACCAACCATAATAGCCAGAGCCATCTTTAAACTTCTTAGAAAGGCTGTTATGGAAATCGTCAGTCCTAAACGTATTATTATCGTTGTTTAGTGTGGAAGCAAACCTACTTTGTAACTCTGTTATGATGTCATTTACTGGGATTTGATCACAATTAATCCTCCTGGCCGCCCTATGAAACTCACTACTTCCATAGTTTGATTTTTCAGAGTTCATACGGAACATAACAAAGATAAATCGCTCAATTTCTTTAAAAATGCGGATACGCTCATTTTCACCTGACTCGTTTTTGAGAATAGCCATAACCAATGGTCTAAAATAAGCGATGCCAACACGGTTGAGACGATCGAGACACAGCATTTCATCAGAGGTTATATCGCTTGCTAGTTCAGGAAAAAATGAATTGAACCAGTGAACCGATGACACTTTTAAACTATTGACATAATCCAAAATTTCTTTTGGCTGTAGCTCTGCTAAGGGTTGGGGAATTGTATCCACATCTGCATTTTCATCTTCTACTTCCTCGATACCTTGTTCTGATCGAATTTCTTGTTGAGTCTCTAACAACACAACATGCTCGACTTTCTTATGAACATTCTGTGGCGTAAACTTTTTATCAAGTAGAAAGCGAATGTAATCTTGCCCATCTTTTCGAGAATATGGAAATGTCATTATCCAATGCGCTCGAAGGAAGTCATCATCATTAAGTGGATTTGTCTTGTTTCGTCCAAGTTGGCGATAAATTTCTTTCCAAGCATCGTTGATAGCATCTCGATAAGACTTTTTAGACGCACTGTCGAGTTCGATATCGCTGTAGAGAGTAGTTAGGTAAATCAGCCGATTCTTAAGCAATTCAAGATTTGAAAGACTCTTGCCGCGATTGTTCATTGTCTCAAAGGCGACAAAAACATCAAAGTCATCCTTAATTACATATTCATTAAAAAGAAATTGTTTCGTGAGTTTTTCATAGATATCTTGGAGTGCTTCAATTCCTTGAAGGGATTGAGACTTCTCTGGTTTGTACACAGGGTCATTTCATTCTAGATTTAGGTGACGAGTTTAGGTGGTTTCAGCCATCGAAGACGAAAATCTCTGATGCCTGGAACGGCGCGTTCTCTTAGATGTACAAAATGTCGAAATTTAGAATGAAACAGCCCTGGGTTTGTACAGTTCTTTAAGTTGTTCAGTAAAGTAGGTTTTTGCATTGCTGAGGTTGAGCGTGTAAAAAGTTTCTTCCACTAATCCAGCATTAGGCTCATCAAGAACCCGGAATTTAAAGTATTGGTCACTTGGATTATCTTCCTCGTAACCGAATAAATAGGTACGAAATGCGTTGTTAGGTGGTTTTTTAAAAAGATAGTTGGTTTGTAAATCTGACAATCTGAGAAAGTCATTAACATAGATGTCATCATCCGTTTTTCCATTATTCTCGGGTAGTGTTTTGATGACATCTACTAATGCTTGCAAAAAAATAATGAAAGTAGTCAGTCGCTGTTGCCCATCCACAACTTGATAGACATGATAAGACCGATTATTCACCAACCAAAACTCTTTAGATACTGGCACAATGTCACTATCTGGAACTTTTTTTAGGGTAAGCACACCAGTGTAATGAGATCGATCGCTAGATAAATTGATTAAGTCCTCCCAGAAAGCTTTGAGTTGTTCTTTTTGCCAAGCATAGCCGCGTTGGTAATCTGGTATGCGGAATATTTTTCCTTCAAACAAGCTATGTAGCGATTTAGGCTTTTGCATTTTGATTCTTTTCAACACTTATAGCAGTAAATTATTACATAAATAATAATTAATTGAATTTTCTTTTTAGAAACGCAACTACTATAATTTTTTGTACTAGGACGTTAGCGATCGCCTCAAGAATCATCCTCTCAAGTTTGTGATTAGTCGCTCGGTTTGCCAACGATCGCGCTAACAAGATTCAAATATCCAACCTCCATTGCCCCGTTTGATAAGTATAAAACTGACGATCGGGGCGATCGTTTTAAGTATGAACGATCGATGCACCGTTATCTAGTCAGTAAATATAAGCTGCTAGTTTGAAATTTGGTAGTCCTAAAAAGGAAAGGATGAACGAGCAGGTAAAGAAGCGTTGTAATGATGAATAAAATTCCAAATGGCTCCGATGTGATTTTCCAACTTCTTGGAAAAGGATAAAGTCTTTCTGACGAGTCTTGATACTCGTT
>JAPLHZ010000199.1 GCA_026389365.1 Cyanobacteriota bacterium | reverse complement strand
GCCAAGTGAGATTGGTCAGTTGCCCGATCCATTCCGGTATTTCCGTGATTTCGTTGGAACCGAGGTCAAGCCAAGTGAGATTGGTCAGTTGCCCGATCCATTCTGGTATTTCCGTGATTTCGTTGGAACTGAGGTCAAGCTGAGTGAGATTGGTCGGTTGCCCGATCCATTCCGGTATTTCCCTGATTGGGTTGGAACCGAGGTCAAGCCAAGTGAGATTGGTCAGTTGCCCGATCCATTCCGGTATTTCCGTGATTTCGTTGGAATGGAGGTCAAGCTGAGTGAGATTGGTCAGTTGCCCGATCCATTCCGGTATTTCCGTGATTTGGTTGGAATGGAGGTCAAGCAGAGTGAGATTGATCAGTTGCCCGATCGAGTCCGGTATTTCCGTGATGAAGTTGCGACTGAGGTAAAGCTGAGTGAGATTGGTCAGTTGCCCGATCGAGTCCGGTATTTCCCTGATTGGGTTGGAACTGAGGTAAAGCTGAGTGAGATTGGTCAGTTGCCCGATCGAGTCCGGTATTTCCCCGATGTAGTTGCGACTGAGGTCAAACTGAGTGAGATTGGTCAGTTGTCCGATCGATTCCGGTATTTCCGTGATTTCGTTGGAAGCAATCAGAAGGTTTTCCAATTGCGTCAATTCAAATACGATCGTAGGAATCTCTGTAAAATTATTGCCAACTCTCCTGTATGTTGTTCGATCATATTTCCCTAACACCAACGTCCTCAGTCCCGTCAACCGTTTGATTTCCTGTGGCAAATCCGTCAGCTCCATCCCAGAGAGATCGAGTTCTTCCCAGTTTTCATCATGGGCTTGGCGAATTAAAGATTGAACGTCTTGCATGGGGAATGAAGAATGTTAATTGTGTTTCTATTTTGACAGAGATTAGGGAAAAGTGGGAAGTCGGAACGTGGAACGCTGAAAATGGAGGGTTATAATGGAAAAGTCGCGCACCCAAAAATGCTATGCAAGTCAAAGACTTGACCACAGAAGAATTCAAAACTCTCATTCGTGAAACCGTCTTGGAAGTTCTCGCAGACTCTCTTGACGATCCCGACATCGGACTCAACCTCCGTCCCGAAATTGAACAGCAACTCCTTGCCACCCAAAGTCGTCGCGCCGCTGGTCAACATGCTGGAACGTCTGCCGCTGATGTCGCCGCACGTTATGGGATGACTGGACTGTCCCAGCGCCTTACCACTTAAATCGATCGAGGCAACTCCCTCAACCTCTCAAGCAGCCAGGGCGATCGACAACAAATCCTCAATAGCACATACCATCTGTTGATTATCCCAATTGGCATAAAGCGCCGCCGCGATCGCACAGCCCCCCGCACCGACCCCTTCTTTAACAAATCCCCGTTCATACATTCGCAATTGTTCATAACGCGAGGTTTGGAAATTCAGATTAGTGGAAAGCAATGGCACCGAGCCGATCGCCTTCGCCAACCCAACCGTATCGCCCGACGGATCATCCACCACCCATCGCGTTGTTCCCACCACCACATTCTCCGATCGCCATTCCAAATTCTGGGACTTCGCCAAACGTTGAGCGATCGCCACCACCGCCAACATCTGAGTCCCACCCGCCAACAACACCCCACTTAATTCACTCGCCCCGATCGCCATCCCCGCCGCCACAGGCTGCATCGGATCTCCCACTGCTGCCAACACCTGAAACCCATAATCGGGGTTGTTAGAAGAGCTATTCTGAAGTGAGGCTAAACCTTGTCTTGCTAACTTTAATTTCTGGTCATGATTACAGGCCACATGACTACTGTTCACCTTACCCGCCGCATCAATCCCCAACCCCAACAAAACAGCCAACGCCGTCGTCGTCCCCGCCACCACACATTCGCCAATTAGTAGATACTCATCCCTGTGCTGCTGTGACCATTCTCGCCCGATCGTACGCCCAGCATTAAACAACGCTTTCACCAGTTCGATCGGCATAGCATGGCCTGTACTGACACAACGAGCAGGTGTTTTAGATAAAACTTGAGCCACAACTGATAATGGCTGAGGCAATCCGGCATCAATTAAAAAAACAGGAATTTGCAACGCATGAACGATCGCCCTTGATATAAAGGTTGGAGACGCGCCTGCGGTCAGGTTTGGCAATGGAAACGTGACAGAATCTACAACGCCATTCAATAAAAATTCTGCATCCGCATGGGCCGTAAAATATCGATCGATCGGCTCCTTACCTGCTGCCGAAATCCCCGGAATCATCGCCGTTTCCGTAAATCCTACTATGCAACTAAAGTGAGGTAATTTACCGCCATAACGATCGAGCCATAACCTTGCACAATCCGGCTGAGTATGAACAGAAATCATAATTCAATAACTATACATTTACGCATCATTTACGCGTCATTAAAAATAGCTTGAACAATCTTAGGTGGATCAGGAATAGAATTGCCTAAACGATCGCACAAATACCACGCCACAATATGAACGAGTGTGGTGTAAATCAAATCTTTAAATAACAAAAAGCAAACCGTCGCAATCTGCACCGCCCCGATCGTCGGCTGCCAAAGCAATCCCAACTTATCAATGCCCCATTCCAACAACCCCATCACCTGCATCGTAGAGTAAAGCCATAGATCCTCACCCAACAACAGCGACACCAACCAAATTTTAAAAAACGTCCCAAAATTAGTAATCGCCGTCCCCACCGGAATCGTAATGCGCCAGCGACCCCGACGTTGCCACAACGCCCCCAGACTCCAGCCCAACAAACCATAGGGAACGATATATTGCAGCGATCGCAATGGTCCCATCAATACCGCAATCAATAAAAATGCCGTCAACGCCGTCATCCCCGCTGGACGATTGCCCCAACGTAGATAAATCAAGGCGATCGGAATCGGGAACAGCAACATCACTGGGCCGATCGGAAAATAAAAATTGACCAACCAAACCAAGGCCGCCGCACTCGCCAAAAATGCAGTCTCCACCAGAACGATCGGATTTTTAGGATCAATCCCTTGACGCGGGGTCTCGCCCACCGGAATCTGGGGTTCTAAGTCATCCAGCCAGCCCCGATCGTTGTCAATCTCAGAGTCACTCTCAGACGGCTGATCGAACGGTGAGGGCACCGAAGGCTGATAGTTTTGTGGGTTCGTTGGATCTTCGTGCATGGGGACTTTACTCATCAGCTCCCAATTCTAGCGTTCCCTGTCTATTTTTTCAGTCAGAATGGAACTCGTAAACTACGACATAGATCTAATGTGTAAACTTGTACGTATAACTTTACATACACCTGTAACTTTACATACACCTGGCCTGCTTCGCCTTTTTGTCTATCGGTGTTATTCCTATGACAACTTCGCTTTCCATCCCCACCAGTAACGAAAACCAAACACCTTTGCATCTGGTAAATGTAGAAGACCTGCGGGAGCTGAACCAAGCCAAGGCTCAAGTTGAAAAGAGTCATGCTCGTTTTCGAGAAATTATTGAGAGTGTTAGCGATATTTATTTCATCCATGATCTAGCGGGCTACTTCACCTATCTCGCCCCGCAAGTCACCAAAATCTTGGGCTATCCCATTGAACGTTTGCTCGGCCACAGCTTAGAGGAAATTACGCACCCAGACCATCTCGAACCGATCGAGACCATGCTCAAACAGTTAATCGAAACCCGAGTTCCCCACGACAATATCGAAATGCGGGTTCGTCATGCCAATGGGAATTGGATTTGGCTGTCCGTTAGCCATTCGGTGATGGTTGATGAGACGAATACGATTATCGGCATTCAAGGATTTGCGCGAAATATAAACGATCGTAAAATCGCCGAACAAAATCTCCAAGCTCGCACTGAACATTTAGAACGAACCCTCCAAGAACTTCAGCGCACCCAAACCCAGATGATTCAAAGTGAAAAAATGTCATCCCTCGGGCAACTGGTCGCAGGCATTGCTCACGAGATTAACAATCCCGTCAACTTTATCCATGGCAATCTCACCTACAGCGACAAATATTCCCAGGACTTAATCCGGATCATCACCGCATATCAAGCCGAATTCCCCGAGCCATCGGCAGCCCTTCAGGAAATAATTGATGATATCGATGTGGGCTACCTAATGATATACTTTAGCAGGTAGTAGACTTTATTTTACAAAAGGGTGAAAATGGGAGGAAAGAATTTAGGTTTTCCCATAATGATCCAATTAACGTTCACAGATGAAGAAATAGAAAAACTACACTACGAAAGATTTCATCATC
>JAPLHZ010000349.1 GCA_026389365.1 Cyanobacteriota bacterium | reverse complement strand
GGCGGACATCCGGTAAATCGAGTGGAATGTGAATCTGATTCTCCATGAGGCCCCTCGCTTGCTGGCTAACATCTTGATTTTACAGCCAATCGATGAACGCTATATCTGGATGCCGACCACGGCAATTCTAGGAGAACCATATTTGTCCCTAAGTTCTTATGAAAAACCAAGATTTTGTGAAGTATAGGACTTACGCATTGACAGGATTGCCATGTTCTGGGTCTGTAGGAAAATAATGGCCACCGCAACTTTTTAAAATAAATTGCTGAATCACATGTTTATCAAAAATACGATAGTTAATTGGATATGAATTACCTGCGATATCGGTGTAATACAGCGTAACCATATTGATTCCTAGAACCGCTCTCTTATGTTTTCCAGACCAGAAATAGCCCATAAATTCTGTTTTATTGAGATCTCGGTAGGGTTTATCGGCGTTGCTGATTTAGAGGATGAAGAAATCTCTCCAAGTACCAGAAAATCGTTCTAAAGCTCTAGTGCTCATACCTTAAATCAGCAACGCCGGTTTATCTATTCCCGTATCATCAACACTCAATACTCCCCCCTCTAGAATTACTTCTCCCATAACTTCGTTGAAGGTTGATGCGATCGTGACTCAGCTCTTCGAGAATTGTCCCAAGACGGACACAACTCACATACTTGGGTTCTGCCAACAGAAACAAGGTGTAAAGGTTCCAGTTACAGTGGGCTGTCGAGGGTTTGGAACGTTTTCGCATCAACTAGATCTCGTTGGTGAGAGGCTAAATTAGCCTGATCACATTTTCGGCTTTTTGTCAATGCGTAAGTCCCAAGGTTTAACTCGCCAACAAATTCAACAAATTGACGATCGCCCTGCGGCAGGGGAAATACTAGAGGCGATCGTTAATAGTTAGGCCGTCCCACCGCGCTCGGATGAGGTAAAATACAAAGCTATCCTTAATTTCCAAAGCATTGACCATGGCACGTCGTTATCACATCACTACTTTCGGCTGCCAGATGAACAAGGCTGACTCCGAGCGCATGGCTGGGATTCTAGAAACCATGGGCTTTGACTACGAGGAGAATGCCGAAGTTGCAGACTTGATTCTCTACAATACCTGCACCATTCGTGACCAAGCCGAGCAGAAGGTCTATTCTTACCTCGGAAAGCAAGCCATTCGTAAAAAGACCAATCCCGATCTGACCCTCATTGTGGCTGGATGCGTCGCTCAACAAGAAGGCGAAGCGCTGCTGCGTCGTGTGCCTGAACTGGATCTGGTCATGGGACCGCAATATGCAAACCAATTAGAAGATTTGCTAACACAAGTTTTTAATGGATCCCAAGTCGTCGCTACGGATCCTATTCATATTATGGAAGACATTACTAAGCCGCGTCGTGATAGTGCCGTCACGGCTTGGGTGAATGTGATTTATGGTTGCAATGAGCGTTGTACTTATTGTGTGGTTCCCGGTGTGCGAGGCATTGAGCAATCTAGAACTCCCGATGCTATCAAAGCTGAAATGGAAGATTTAGCTCGGCAAGGCTATAAAGAAATCACGCTTTTAGGCCAAAATATTGATGCTTATGGCCGTGATTTGTTGGGCAGCAAACCCGATGGGCAGCATCTTCATACTTTGACCGATTTGCTGTATCACGTTCATGATATTGAAGGGATCGATCGGATTCGATTTGCCACCAGTCACCCGCGCTACTTCACTGAGCGTTTGATTAAAGCCTGTGCTGAATTGCCGAAAGTTTGTGAACATTTTCATATTCCATTTCAATCCGGTGACAATGACATTTTAAAAGCCATGTCACGGGGCTATACTCACGAGAAGTATCGCAGGATTATCGATACGGTTCGGACTTATATGCCGGATGCTTCTATTAGCGGTGATGCGATCGTGGGCTTTCCCGGCGAAACGGAAGAACAATTCCAAAGTACGCTAAATTTAATGCAAGACATTGGATTTGATATGGTGAACACTGCTGCCTACTCTCCAAGACCTGGAACCCCGGCGGCCCTTTGGGACAATCAAATTAGTGAAGAAGTTAAAATCGATCGTCTTCAGCGAATCAATCATTTAGTGTCTCAATCGGCCCAAACCAGAAGCGATCGGTATGCTGGACGAATTGAAGAGGTTCTCGTTGAGGATCAAAATTACAAAGACAAAACCCAAGTGGTTGGCCGGACCCGTGCAAATCGCCTCACCTTTCTCAAAGGCACGATCGAAGCGTTAAAAGGCAAGACAGTCCCGGTAAAAATCACAGCAGCTCGCCCATTTAGTTTAACAGGCGAACAAGTTGTAGCTGCAATTGTTTGATGTTGTAGCTTGTTTGATTTCAATTTATTCCCTAAGTTCTAATTCAGAATGTTCGGCTGATATTACGATCGCTTTTTGACCGTTCTCTTCATCGTCGTTTGTTTCAGAATTTCCCTCAAAGTTCTTATCGGGTAAATGCCATTTATCTAGTACATCTTTAACTAGGATTTCATGTAACCATACTTGTCCAACCACCGTCAGGGGCAAGGCTAGGAGTAATCCTAAAAAGCCAAAGAAGGTTGCAAAAAATACCTGAGACATCAAGGTGACCGCAGGCATTAACGATACCTGTTGCGCCATTACATAAGGCGTTAGAACATTGGTTTCTAGTTGTTGAACTAAAAAATACAATATTAAGACTGCACCTGATTTCCACGGAGCATCTAGAAGGGCGATCGTCATGGGCGGTACCACACTCAGCGCCGGACCAAGGTTGGGAATAAACGTTAGCAGTCCAGCAAAAATCCCATTGGCTAACGGTAACTTTACCCCCAATATCCAAAGCCCAATTCCACTAAATCCCCCAATTACTAACATATTAAATAAAATCCCCACAAGCCAGCCCCTCAGGGATTCTCTGCACCGATCGAGAATCACTTCAATTCGATGGCGATAGAATGACGGAAACAATCGTACCAATGCTCGCCGATATTGATCGGGTTCAACCAAAAACATAATCGACAGAATCACAACTAGAAGTAAATTTAACAATCCGCCCAACGTGCCAGAAGCCAACGCGACCGACCCGCCCAACAATTGATTAAACAAGGGCTGTAATTGCTTCACCACGGCATCTGGATCTGGAATTGCTGAAGATAGAAGTGGTGGCAGTGAGGCTTTGAATGTATCAAAACTTTGATTCAACCGCTCGAATCCCTCAGGAAATAGCGTCATCATTTGCTGAAACTGATCTGTAAATGGCGGCACTATTAACCAAAGCGACAGCCCCAGTAGGCCTAGGACCAATGCGATCGCACTCAACAACGATCGACCGCGTTTTAGTCCTAGGCGTTGTTGAATTAACTGAGCAATCGTATCCAGCGCCGAGGCTAATACAAGGGCTGCAAAAACCAGCATTAAGGCACTACGAATCTGCCACAAAATCACCAATGCGACCGCCAACGCCACCATGCCGACCCATTGTCCAATTTTCATATCACTCTCAAACTTCTAACGAATAGGACTTGTGGTTAATCCTAACGGCAAAGCCGACGCTTAGAAGACTTTTAACTTAATAGGTTTTATAATCAAACTCAGCAGCAAACCAGGTGTCTAAGTCCTATGCTACAAAGTTCTACCCCAGCGCAATTTGCGGAAATAACCTATCCCACCAGCGATGGAAAACCGATGGCCGAGAATACGTTGCAGTTTGAATGGATTGTCCTGATTAAGGAAAACTGTGAACGTTTATTTGCCGATCGGCCTGATGTTTTTGTGGCGGGAGATTTGCTGTGGTATCCCGTCGAAGGACGCAATACGCTTTGTCTCGCACCCGATACTATGGTGGCATTTGGGCGACCCAAGGGGTATCGTGGTTCCTATCAACAATGGAATGAAGCCGATATTGCGCCTCAAGTAGTGTTTGAAATTCTGTCGCCGGGAAATCGACTGAAGGAAATGGCGAAGAAGTTCGAGTTTTATCAAACCTATGGTGTGGAGGAATATTACCTTTACGATCCCGATCGCAATGATTTGACGGGCTGGCTGGTGGGAAACGATGGATACTTCAGGGCGATCGAAGGGATAGATCAATGGACCAGTCCTCGTCTTGGGGTGCAGTTTTGTTTTGATGAAGGGCCGCTGACACTCTATGGTCCTGATCAGAAGAAATTCTTGTCATTTACCGAAATCTCTCAGCAGGCTGACCAGGAAACCCAACGGGCTGACCAAGAAACCCAACGGGCTGACCAAGAAACCCAACGGGCCGATCGTGAAGCTCAACGAGCCGATCGTGAAGCCCAACGAGTTGAGCAATTGATGGCACAGTTACGATCGCTTGGTGTAGACCCGAATCTTTCTTAATCTTTATCAGCCTTAATATTTATCCCACGGATAGCTGACATCCACGTTAAGTTACATCCACCTAGCTTTACAATAGAGGTTCTTATATCATTCATCTCCTTGACCGATGCAGCCAACAGATCCGAGCAAGTTCACCGAAAAAGCATGGGAGGCTATTGTCCAGTCTCAGGATATTGTCCGACGATATAAGCACCAAAACCTTGAAGCCGAACATTTATTGATTGCGCTTTTAGAGCAACCTGATGGACTCGCGACTCGAATGTTGGCTAAGGTGAACGTGGATGTGACGCGTTTTTTCCAGCAACTGGATGACTTTACAAATCGACAGCCGAAGCTCGGGACCGTCGATCAGCTCTATGTTGGATATAGTTTAGAGAAGCTGCTCGATCGGGCCGAAATTACTCGCAAGTCTTTACAGCATGACTTAATTTCTGAAGCGCATATTCTAATTGGCTTTTCGACCGATCCCCGCATCGGAATGCGAATGTTTCGAGCATCAAACTTAGATGTGAAACAGCTTGAAGGGGCGGTAAATGAAGTCATAAAGGAGGAAGCCGCTGCTGCTGCCGTGAAAGAAGTTGCGGCCACTGTGCCGGGATTGCCCTCGGGAACTGTTAGCAGTAATTCGGCTCAGTCTCCATTGGAGCGTTTTGGTCGAGATCTAACTGAAATGGCGAGGCAGGGGAAAATTGATCCAGTGATCGGTCGAGATGAGGAAATTCGTCGGGTGATTCAGGTGCTGTCGCGGCGCAGTAAAAATAATCCGGTGTTGATTGGGGAGCCGGGAGTCGGAAAAACGGCGATCGCAGAAGGGTTAGCATCCCGAATTGCAGATGGTCAGGTGCCGGATTCATTAAAGGATCAGCAATTGATTTCATTGGATATGGGATCGTTGATTGCGGGGGCAAAGTATCGCGGTGAGTTTGAAGAACGTTTGCGATCGTGCTTGAAAGCGGTGATGGATTCTGAAGGGCAAATTGTATTGTTCATTGATGAATTGCATACGGTTATGGGGGCCGGGGGCAGTCAGGGCGCGATGGATGCGAGTAATTTGCTGAAGCCGATGTTGGCGCGGGGTGAATTGCGATGTATTGGCGCGACGACGATTGATGAATATCGGACTTATATTGAAAAAGATCCAGCCTTCGATCGGCGCTTTCAACAAGTCTTAGTGGAGCAGCCCAGCATAGACGATACGATTTCGATTTTGCGTGGGTTGAAGGAACGGTATGAAGCGCATCATGGTGTAAAGATTTCGGATGCTGCATTGGTGGCGGCGGCAACATTGTCATCGCGTTATATTGCCGATCGTTTTTTGCCGGATAAGGCGATCGATTTGGTCGATGAAGCGGCGGCAAAACTAAAGATGGAAGTCACATCAAAGCCTGCTGATTTGGAGATGATGGAGCGACGGCTGACGAAATTGCAAATGGAAAAGCGATCGCTTTCTGACGAAGGTAAAAATACGAGCGATTCGTCTAGAATTCGGATTGAAAAAATTGAGAATGAAATCGAAGATCTTGAATTGAAGAAAACAGATTTAACGACACGTTGGGAGACTGAAAAAGCCTTACTTGATGAACGCAATGATGATTTAAAAAAAGAGGAACAACTCCGGACACAGATCAAACAGGCCGAACGGGAATTTGATTACAATAATATGTATCGCTTGCAGTATGAATTGCAACAACTGGAGGCAGAACATGCCAAAAAAGAGGCCGATATTATAGCGATGCAGTCGTCCAAATCGACCCTTGCTCGTGAACAGGTGAATGAATCTGATATTGCCGAAATCGTGGCCATGTGGACGGGGATTCCAGTCAGTCGTTTGGTTGAATCTGAACGCCAAAAGCTATTGAATTTGGAATCTCATTTGCAGCAAAAAGTCATTGGCCAAGAAGATGCGATCGAAGCTGTGGCATCGGCTATTCGTCGGGCACGATCGGGAATGAAAGATGCAAATCGTCCGATCGGATCATTTCTATTCTTGGGTCCAACGGGTGTGGGGAAAACGGAACTAGCACGGGCCTTGGCGGAAGTTTTGTTTGATACGCAAGACGCGATGATTCGGCTGGATATGTCGGAATATATGGAAAAAAATTCAGTGATGCGAGTGATCGGATCGCCGCCCGGATATGTGGATTCGGAGAAGGGCGGACAGTTGACGGAAGCGGTGCGTCGTAAACCCTATTCGGTTATTTTGTTAGATGAGATGGAGAAGGCCCATCCTGATGTGTTCAATATCTTTTTGCAAATGCTGGATGATGGCCGAATTACGGATGGTCAGGGCCGTACAGTGGCGTTTGGCAATACTGTAATTATTATGACGAGTAATGTGGGAAGTGGGGATATTCTGGAATTGTCATCGGACGATCGGAATCATCCCGAATTAGAAGCGCGTGTTATGGGTGCATTGCGTAAACAATTCCGACCTGAGTTTCTCAACCGAATTGATGAAACTATTATATTCCATCCATTGGGCCGTGCGGAACTTGGGAGTATTGTTGGGTTACAAATTCATCGAATTGAAGCACTTTTGGCGGATCAGAAAATTGCGCTGAAGATTACGCCAGCGGCAAGATTGTACCTTGCTGAAGAAGGCTATGACCCGGCTTATGGTGCCCGTCCCCTGCGTCGTGCGATTCAGCGTAAGCTCCAGAACCCGATCGCAACTAAACTATTGGATCAAACTTTTTCTGCGGGAGATACGATTTTGATTGATTGCGTGAATGATAAGTTGACGTTCGATCGGAAGTGATCGTTTAATAGAGCAGGCTCATAGATAATTTAGGCTGCGATCGAGCTTTCAATTATTGCTGGTTGAGGTAAGGGTTCATGGGTGGCGGCATAGGCGATCGTCAGGGATTCTAAGGCTTCGATGCCATTCTCGACGGCTTCTTGGTATGTGTTGCCATGGGTCCGCCACTTTGAACCAGGGAAATCTGGAAAAGCAACTAAAAAACATTGATCTTGATCAGACCACTGAATCAGCATTTGATATTTCAATACTTGCATTGATGGATTCATATTAATTATCCCCTTGTTTTTGTTGAACTTCTTGAATGGCCTCACGAACTGCTTTCTCTTGATAGGATTTTGCATCACT
This sequence comes from Cyanobacteriota bacterium, assembly GCA_026389365.1. Lineage (GTDB taxonomy): Bacteria > Cyanobacteriota > Cyanobacteriia > Leptolyngbyales > Leptolyngbyaceae > JAAFJU01. Next base: position 2,127 of record JAPLHZ010000349.1, on the reverse strand, counting down.
GCCGTCTTTTCCCGAAACAGTTAGTTTTCCTACATAAGAGAGTGAATCCAGTTGATATGGCTTCCTTTTCGTGGAAGTTGCTAAAATCCTATTTGTTGAAGTTGTTGTTTCAATTCACAAATTTTCTGGGGCATGAGCGCTGATTCGGTCGGTATGTAACATTTTACTGTATTCAGATCTATGATTGCAATCCTTTCAAATTCAATCGATCGTCCCTCCAAAATCACCCATCCAAAATCGATTGATTTGTCATTCCACCGATCGCCCGCGAATAGAATTGCGGGGTATGAACGAAAGTCCCTCTAGGACTATGCATAGTTGGGAAATCGATCACACTTCATTCATTTTATAGCTGCGGAGCTGCTTTGACCTTTAGCCCGTCATTCATTCGCGGGTGGATTGTATGAAAGACCGATCGCACAGACTATTTCTAAGCTAATGCGGTTACATCCGATCGATCGTCTGTTTTCATGAACTGAGTTAGATCTAAAATTTCGATTAAAACGAGTTGACCATCATCAGAGTAGTGAAGAATGGTTTGACCGTCATCTTCGGCGTAAACGATCGCACTATCAGACAACTCAATCAACAATGCATCAACGTCTTTACTGTAGTGAATCTTTTTCATAGCGCGATCGTCTCCCTGGATATAGTGTGATGATTAAAACGAAAGCCTCGAATTCTCGATAGACGACCCTGAGAACAAGTGTTTCATTGATTGAACTTTGGGCGATCGATTTGTCAGTTTCCTGAATAAGACGATCGGACTGTTTGACGATCGCATTTACTTGGTCAATCGTAAGAACTAATCCTCGTTCAGCCAAGAGCTTTAATTTGAACTGAGCATGATCACTCCATCTGATTTCTTTTTGCGAATCACTACTCATGTGTAAAGCTTGATCTTGTGAAGCTATTATAGCTCATGACGCTCGATCGTCCCTCCAAAATCACCAATTCAAATTCGATCGTTTATCCCCAATCTTTGAACCATCGCATTTCATCCATCTCTTAGCTACGGATCTGCTTTCGCTATTAGTCTGCGATTCATTCGCGAGGTGGATTGTAGGCGAAGATTGTTATAAAACTGCTATAGTTAACACGAGTAATAGTTTTAAGAGTTTTCAGTATGAAACAACTCAAACAATTTACAGCATTAATTGAACGAGAAGATGATGGTTATGTTTCCCTGTGTCCTGAACTGGATATTGCTAGCCAAGGTGATACCGTCGAAGAAGCTAGAATTAATTTAATCGAAGCGATCGAACTGTTCTTTGAGGTTGCAGATCCTAAGGAGATAGCTAGTAGACTGCGATCGGAAGTCTTCATCACCCGGTTAGAGGTTTGTGTTGGCTAAATTAAAGACATTTTCTGGAAAGGAGATCTGTGAACTTCTCAGCCAGTATGGTTTTGTCAAGGTTCGACAGAAAGGTAGCCATGTAATGATGCAGAAGAGGACTGATGAAACAACGATTACGATTCCAGTCCCAAATCATAAACAATTAAAATCTGGTACGCTCTCATCGATCGTTAGACAGTCGCAATTAGAACGATTGATTTTTGAGGTTGAATGATAATTTTGCAAATCGATCGCCCTTCCAGAATCACAAATCAAACCACTCTTCCATTCTCAATTTTTAAACCCGCACCTCTTTTGATCGTCTTTTAATTCTGGACTTTGCAAGAGATAGTACTTGAGCTTTTGGCAGGCCCGATCGAGAAGGGCTGTGGGTGAAACAGTGAGGGGATGGAGGGTGACTATTGGATTGTTTGGGTCTGTGGGAGATGGATTGATGGTAGCAATAGTTGTCCAGTCAGAATTTACATAACCTTGTCCATCGTATTGAGCGATTTGTCTGCCCGAGGTATCCCAAATCCGCACGGTGCCATCCTCTCCACGGGTTGCGAGGGTTTTGCCGTCCGGACTATAGCTCACAGTCCAGACGCTTCCTTGATGGCCTTTGAGTTGGGCGAGTTCTTTGCCCGAGGTATCCCAAATCCGCACGGTGCCATCCTTTCCACTGGTTGCGAGGGTTTTGCCATCCGGACTATAGCTCACAGTCCAGACGCTTCCTTGATGGCCTTTGAGTTGGGCGAGTTCTTTGCCCGAGGTATCCCAAATCCGCGCGG
>JAPLHZ010000067.1 GCA_026389365.1 Cyanobacteriota bacterium | reverse complement strand
GATGTGAATCGTCTCTTTCAACGCCTCACTCTCGACCTTAATGGGTATACGCGATTTCCAGCAACCTAAATTCCCTAGGATTGTCAATTGCCTTCAAACCACATCTAGCGTCCTCCACGGGAATTCTGGGAGAACCAGAATGGCACGAGCACAAAAGGCTAGGTGATCACGAGGGGTCTCACTAGCGCTTAATCCTTGAATAGATTTAAACCATTGACGGGACTCGTCTATCAAGGATACTGCTGCAATTGGTACATTAAGGGAACGAGACACTATCCGAGTAATGCGCTCAAATCTTTCTTCTAGAGGGGTATCAAGAATATTTAGCTGTTTTAAAGCGGTTAGACGCTCCTTTTCGTTTTTAGGTAATTCAGCTTTCACGATCGAGGCCTCTCTTAGAAAATTTAGTGACCAAATAGACGCTTAAGCATAAAAACCATCAGTTCATTTGTACTATGACTGATAAATCCTGTAAGAATTCAACATCGTCAGATGATAAATCTTTGGGTTCTGTATCATATACGAACAAGGTTTCTATATATATTATCAAAAATTTTCAATGGATGCCCTGCATAAAATCTAACATGAGGCTGGAGCCTGTCGAAACGCTGGGACTATAAAATAGTTTGTGTCAAACTGACCAGCGCCTCCAATAGCAAATCATTTTGCTCTGGCGTTCCCACACTAATCCGTAATTTATCTTCAAGCCCGATTTGTTTGAAATATCGCACCAAAATCCCTCGATTCTTCAAGCCCAAATACAAAGTCTCTGCATCTTGTGGGGCTGTCGCTAAAATGAAGTTGCCGTGGGATTCCCTTGGAATAAACCCTAAGTTCTTAAGGTCAATTGCCAATTTCGATCGGGATTCTTTTACCTTTTCTGCACATTCATTTTTATAGGTTTGATCGCGCATTGCAGAAGTGCCAACAGCGATCGCTACGGCATCAATGTTGTAACTATCTTTTACTTTAAACAAACCTGCCAAAAGTGACGGATTCGCGACTCCAAACCCTAGCCGTAATCCTGCCAAAGAATAGCCCTTCGACATTGTACGCAATACAATTACATTATCGAATTCCTTCACCAAATCGATCGCCGTGTAGTCTGCAAAATCAGCATAGGCTTCATCGATCGCCAGCACCCCCGAGACCTTTTTTGCCAATTCACGTAATTCATTCAAAGGTACACAGTGGCCCGATGGACTATTGGGCGATGCAATAAAGGTTACGGCTCCATTTGCGGCGACCAGATCATCGATCGGTAATTTAAAATTTGCGTCATAAGGTACTTCCACAATCTCAGCCGGCTGCATTTCAGAGAGAGTTCGATATAGCACATAGGTCGGCATGGGATAGACCACTTTGCGCGTTTGCCCTTCCGCACAGGACCGAATCAATATATTTAGTACATCGTCACTACCATTTCCGACAATTACCCAATCTGCCGGCACATTCAGCGCATCACTGACCGCACTGCAAAAATCCCGCGCAAATGGATCTGGGTATCGCCGCAGAGACTCCCCTGACACCGATCGCAATGCTTCCATGGCCTGCGGAGACGGCGGATAAGGATTTTCGTTGGTGTTGAGTTTGGTGATGGGTGTTCCAGGTTTGGGCTGTTCACCAGGAACATAACCTTTCATCGCGTCAACAGGGGGGCGGAAGTAACTCATAGGATTTGAAAAGATGGCTTTGGATGACTATTCTACCTCAAAGCTTTTTATCCTGGATAGACAATAGGGCTAGTGAACGAAACGGCATTGCTGATGGGAGCCACTTCTTCAATGGGTGCGGGTGCGGCCATTTCATTAGGCAGAAAGATCCGCGCACTGGTCGCAATCAATGCCAATCCAAAAATCAAAACAACAATCAATGGCGCAATATATTGACGGAAAAATGCCATGGTAAATTCACTAGGTAGGGTTTCGATCGTCTACAGACTCAATTTATTATCCTATGGTTACGCAACTTCGGGTAATGCGATCGGACTTAGATGGCGCGTTTGACAAGTCCGATCGTAACGTTGAGACTCAAAATATATTCCTGGTCAATCTTGACAGAATCCATCGCTAGCAGAAATTCTTACAAGTAAACTTCTGTTTTGTTTCTAGAAACCTGGGATAAGCTGAAAATACAGCATAGAGCTTAAGTTTGGTCATTCATTTGGGGTTTGGAGATGACGCTTGAAGAAAGGGTCAATTGGCAACGTATCGCCTACATTGTCGAGAGTTATGAGTTGGTGGGGACGGACGGGGAGACCTTTGATGCCTACCTTGCGGAGATGATTAGTAGTCACGCTATGCCCATTATGGAGCTGGCGTTTGCTGAGACCATCTTGGATGTGTGGACGGTTGTTCCGTTGCCACGCGGGGTTTTGTTTTTAGAACATGCGAATAATATTTTGCAAGATTGGAGCGAAAAGGGATTCTCTAGTCGGTTGACCCCTGATGATTTTAAACAGATTACAGGGTTGGATCCGGCCCCTATTATTCATGCGCTCCGATCGCCCACGCCTCAAGCGCCTGTTTTGTAATTTACGGCATTGCCCCTTGGTTGCCCGATCGTAATCAATTTATTTCTTCAAAATTAGGATGTTTTTAGGTGTCTTGGGTATTGTGCCTGAATCGCCTCGCGTTGTGACGGCTGATCCCCAGACTGGAATATTGTGATTTTCTAATAATTTAATCACCGTGCGAAGGGTTGCGCCTGTGGTGAAAATGTCGTCTAGAAGCAGGATGGGCTGATTAGTTTTGAAATTTGGGGCAAGAGAAAAAGCCGATTCTAGATTTTTGGCACGATCGTCAAGACCGAGTTCAGATTGTGGCTGAGTTTGACGGATCCGGATGATGGCGTTGGGTTGATGACGATAGCCAATTTGACGGGCAAAGCTACGGGAGATTAGTTCGGCTTGGTTGTAGCCACGTTGTTGTTGTTTACTTTTGTGCATGGGAATGGGGACGACAAGTAGCTGAGGAAATTTTTGATGGAGTTTGGCATTAATCCAGGATTTGGCCATTTCTGTCCCTAACCAAGTGCCGATCGCGGGTTGTTTTTTATATTTTAGCTGTCGGATGATTTGGCGCAGGCTGGTGTCGTAGGTTGCCCAGGCGAATAGGGGCAGGGGGTGGAGTGTTGAGGGCGGTTCTATTAGGGGCGATCGGATTCCGGTATGAAGTTGGGCTTGGCAAAATGGACAAAAGAATTCTGAGCTAGCTCGCTGACAACTTTGGCAAGATGATTGGAGAAAAAGTTGGGAAATGTGGGATAAAAAAGATTGCATAACAAGGCGGGGATCGATAGAGCAAGTCAACTTGTAAGTTTGATGTAAGTATTCCCCTTCTTTTGGGTTTTCAATAGGGATTAATGAGGTTAGGGTTTTGAGTGTGGGTTCGGTACTTTTTCCATTACTTGAGGTGTGTCCGTCGATATCCGATCGAGGCGTGGGCGATCGGGTGCGATCGTTTCAAGAATTTGGCAATTTTTCGATTGATAGGTTGCTGGGTTGGCGTTTAGTGTTGCCTCAAGTGTTGGTGCAGGACCAGGGAGATTGGCCAGAGGATCCAGATGAGTGGATTCCGCAGGTTAATTTCGACGGTGATCAATTGCGCTTGACGCTTTCGATTGAATGGCGATCGGGTTCGGCCCAAGAATTAGATCCGTTGTTGCCGGAAGCTTGGTGTGATCCAACTCCCGATGCTTTGATTCAAGCTTTGAAGCGACTTCGACAAAAATGGAATTCGGCCCAGTGGTCTCAACTTCGACAATCCTATGGCTTGATTCCTGAATCGGTTGTTTTGATGATTCAAGCGGTGCCGAAATTTCAGGCGACCGGGCAAGTGGTTCGTTGGATTCGATCGTCGCCTTTGTGTTCTGTACTGGAAACCGATGGCTGTGAAGGACATTGGCGAGATGGTCAAGGGTTGACGATCGGGCAGAAGGCTGAGCTGTGCCAAGCGGTTTTGGCGATGCCGGATCTTTGGCATGAGGACTATACGCTAACCTGGGGACTGGATGATGAGCAGCAATTTTGGATTTTAGCGGTGGCAGTGGGTGAGACGTTGTTGGCGCTGCCGACGGTGTTGAAGAGTTCGGTTAGTTTGTCTCGGGATTCGGCGGATGGGACGTTTGCCTCTGGGATGGCGAGGTTGTTGCCGATGACGTTTCCGGAGGGGTTTGAGATGCCGTTGTCGAGTACGACGATCGCGGTGGTTAAGACTCTTTTACCGGAGGCGGTGCCGTTTTTACGATCGGTGCAGGCGATTATTGTGGAAGCGCCAGGGTTGAATAATCATGGTGTGATTTTGGCGAGAGAATTAGGAATTCCGGTTGTGGTAGGGATTGAGGATGCGACTCAGACGATTACAGATGGGGAGGCGCTGGTGTTGCGGGGGTTGGCTAGTCGAGGAGGCGCGGTGGCTCCGAGGTGTGAGGTACCGCTTAGGCGTAAGACAGCGTTGCTAGTGAATAGGACTCAGGTTGCTTTTTGTAATGAGTGGACGGAGGGTGTGGGTTTAGTTCGATCGGAATGGTTGATATTGCCGGAGTTTCCGCTGGAACGGTTGCGGGGCAATGTCGATACGGAGTTATTTAAGTGGTTAATCCGATCGCGTTTGACGGTGTTGATGGAGGCATTGATCCATCGGGATGATGCGCCCGTGCTGTACTATCGCTGTCTGGGGGATGTGGATGTTCCGGGGGCGACGTTGGAGCTGTCGGCTTGGCATGATTTGCAGCAAGTTGCTTGGGTTCAGGGCCGATCGTTGCCCCCGATTCGGATGGTGTTGCCGTTTGTGCAGACGTTGGCTCAGTTTGTTCGGTGGCAGCAGGATTTAGCATCGTTTAATTTGGATGCGACGGTGCAGCCTTGGATTATGGTTGAGGTGCCGTCGGTGGTGGTGATGTTGGTGGATTATATTGAGGCTGGGGCGAAGGGGTTGGTGATTGGGTTAAATGATTTGACCCAGTGGACGCTTGGGACGACGCGGAGGTCGGAGTTGTTTCAGAATTCCATGAAAGTGCCTGAGGTGTCGGTGGTTCGATCGGTTCAGCAAATTTTGAGTACGGCGCAGCGATTTAATATTCCTTGTTGGTTGGCGTTGTCGAGTTGGAGTGAGGCTTGGGCGGAGGTGGCGATTGAGGCAGGGGTGACGGGGTTGATGGTGGAGCGTGATACGGTGACGCAGGCTGCTCAAACGATCGATCGGATTGAGGCTTGTGAGATAGATAGATTCCAGACTTGAGGGCCGGGGAGTCCGTCATAATGAGCCAATAAACTTATCTTCGCGACTGTCATGAAGCAACGTGCCCTTTTTCTAGTAAATCGTCAGGCTCGACGAGGCGCAGAGAATATTGAACTTGCGGCTCAAAAGTTACGCCGATCGGGGTTTGAGTTGGTGGAGGTGCCGACGGAAAATCCGTTGCAATTGTCGGAGGTCATTCGTGCCCATGAACGATCGGTAGATTTGGTGATTGTGGGTGGTGGTGATGGGACGTTGAATGCGGCGATCGGGGGGTTGGTGGATACCCAGCTTCCCTTGGGGATTTTGCCGCTGGGGACGGCGAATGATTTGGCTCGGACGTTGGGGATTCCGACAAATATTAACTTAGCTTGTGCGACGATCGCTGGAAGGCAAATGAAGCGAATTGATTTGGGTTGGGTGAATGGTCATTACTTTTTTAATGTGGCGAGTTTTGGGTTGAGTGTGGCAATTACGGATCGGTTGACGCAGCAGACCAAACGGCGCTGGGGGGTGATGGCTTATGGTGTGGCGGCGATTCAGGCGCTGTGGCAAAGTCGGCCCTTTAAGGTGATGATTCGATCGGGCGATCGAGTTGAGCGGGTTAGAACCATTCAAGTGACGGTGGGAAATGGTGTGTATTATGGCGGTGGTTTGGCGGTGGCGGATGATGCTTCTATTGCGGACGAGCGGTTGGATTTGTATAGTTTGGAAATCGATCATTTTTGGCGTTGGATAAATTTATTGCCTGCGATGTACCGAGGTCGTCATCATCTTTATCCTTATGTTCATGCACAACAGGGACAAGAGTTTTTTATTGATTGCAACCGATCGTTGTCTATTAATACGGATGGTGAAATTAAGACGCAGACTCCGGCCCATTTCAAGGTGATTTCAAAAGCGATTTCGGTATTAGTGCCAGAGTGATTTAATTTTAATATTCAATTTTTAAGATTGAATGGTGGACACGATTATATGGTTTAGTCTTTGACCATCGGGTTTCCGAGGCTTCATAATAGAGAAACTAAAATTTAGAAGGTCAACGCGATGAATCTTACAGCGATCGCACGGCCTGTTTGAGAGATTTTGTAAGCCTTCACCTCATCAAAAGCGATCGCCTTTAGGAAATTGATTGTTAATGCGATCGCATTTGACTTTAAGATTGTGGCGACTTATCGAAGACGTTTACAAGAAGACAAATATATTGGAATCTTAGATGTAGGCTAACAAATTGATTTAGCCGAACGATTCAAAAAAGGCTTGTTGCAAAAATGTTTGTGTAGATTAGGTAATAAGTAACGGGTAATAAGTCAGGGCTATTTCATTCTCGTCTAGGCACTGATATGCTAGTACAAGGCGGCTAAAGTGAAGGAACAAACTTTAGACGGCTAAAGCCTTACCTTTATAAGTCCATTTAAAAGGCTTAGCCATAGTGCGGTTGAAGTAGTCAATAAACAAGATAATGCGAGACTTCAGATCGGCTTG
>JAPLHZ010000029.1 GCA_026389365.1 Cyanobacteriota bacterium | reverse complement strand
GGAGGCGGACATCCGGTAAATCGAGTGGAATGTGAATCTGATTCTCCATGAGGCCCCTCGCTTGCTGGCTAACATCTTGATTTTATAGCCAATCGATGAACGCTATATCTGGATGCCGACCACGGCAATTCTAGGAGAACCCTTTTTTCTTACTAGATCCCACCATAACGCGAACTTCAATACCGTTTTCTTCTAAAACAACGATCGGTTCAGAACCTGGATTAAGCTCAATTCGTTTCACCAAAATCTGGCCATTGGACAGCAGTTGCCCCACTCCCACATAGCGACTTGTTGGTTCATTGGGAGCCTTGACGATCGCTTGAACTGTATTGCCTACTTTCACAACACCAGTCACTTCAACTTGGCGAGCCAGGGTAGGTTGTGGAATCGGCGGTAGAGTTGGAATTCCTAAGGGCTTAGAGGGGGAGAGTGGAACACTTGAAGGCTTGAATTTCGAGGGAATTGGACCGAACCCCTTGGGGAAAGCAGGAATATCTGGGAACTTGATTTCGGGAAATTTCGGCAATTCAGGAACAGTTGAAGCTTTATCGCCATCCGCCTTTCTAGCATCTGGAGACAATCCCGTTCCAGCCACTCTTGGCGTTGTGAATGCAATCAAGGGTGGCAGACTGGAGAACGGATCAATCCGATCGGTTTTCTCAGACTTAATATTACTTTGAACTAACTTAGCACGCTCAGCTAAATCTGTGGACTGAACTAATCCTGGAATTGCATCAGGTTTTTTAGATTTGCCATCTTTGCCATCCTTTCCTTTCTGAACCACCACTGTCCCCGTTGAAAACGAAGAGGTTTTTGCAGAAGGCGATGGGGTTGTACTGGGAGAGGCAGAAGGAGTCGGCGGAGTCTGAGCCTCTTCTCCACCACAAGAGGTCAGTCCCATCACTAGTGCACCTGCGATTACCCAAGAAGCAGGTCTACGCATCATCCATTCCCCACAAAACTTTCCTTCAAGATACTCTCTATTTTAACAAGTGACACAGTTTATAAGTGAAGGGCTAGAGATTTTGGTCCCTCTCTGCGTAATTACAGGGAGTTATTGGACTTAACCGATGAGAATGACTAATTCTCGCTAGTAGGAAGTAATGTTTTAAGGATTTCAATTCCTTTTTTGACCCGCCGAGACACAGTAACACAGCTAATGCCAAGACGTTCTGCGGTTTCTTTCTGAGTTAAGTCATTTAGAAATACAAACTCTAAAACTTGACGGGTTAGGTTTTCGACTTGTTGAAGTGCTTGCTGAATCCGGATTTGATCTTCTTGGGCAAGCTGAAAACTTCGATACTGCTGATCCGGCATAATATCTCCCAGTGAGACAGGCCCTTGGTCATCATCGCCCATCGGCGCATCCAAGCTAACTAGGGCACGGTTTCGGAGGGAGACCTTGACCTCCTGCCATTCACTCACCTCTATTTCAAGGGCGATCGCAATTTCTTGGTCAGTCGGCGATCGATGTAAATCATTTTGAAGTTCACGAATGACTCCGATCGCTTGGCGTTGGAGTGCTTGCCAACGCCGTGGAATTTTTAATGATGGGCTTTTATCCCGCAAATAGTGCTGAATTTCACCGCGAATATAGGGCAGTGCAAAGGAGCTAAAGGCATACCCACGACCAACATCGAAGCGTTCAATCGCCTGAATCAATCCCAGACACCCAACCTGTACCAAGTCTTCATAATATTCCTGACATTGGTTCACCCAGTGATAGGCCTCCTTATGAACCAATCCAAAATTCAATTCCACGATTTTATTTCTCAGTCGGGGAGATGGATGCTCTTGATAGCTCCTTAAGAGCATGAGGCTGTCGTTTTTCAGGTCGTGAGCGATTAATTCAGGCATAAGTTTAGCCAAGGTACAGCAAATCACTGAAAGGAATCAACTGATTTGAACTCCTCTCTAGTTAAAAACAGAGTCAGGATCTCCTCAAGCGCGTTTCCACTGAATTCAGTTAGATACGTCGTAAGTGTATACCCAGATTTTATAGGGAATCTTTCAATGTGTTCAAACTTTGACGAAGACTATGTAAAGTCTTCATACAGGATACAAAAAAAGAGTGAAAGAGATTAGGGTTAGTCCCAAATTCTTTCACTCTTTTGACGTTTCCCAGCGGGAACTAATCAAATCGACTACGCTGGTGTGACTCGACCGTAAAACAGCCCGCGAACGCGAACATCACTTGGTTCCTTAGAACCCATGTCGCTTTCAGATGGCTGTAAGCTTTCAAAGTTCCCAGTGACTTCTCCAGTTTCAGTATTAACGTTCGTCACTTGAAGGGAGATAGTTCCCGTCGCGCTTAAGAACCGTTTGTTGTTCTCACGAACGAGTTCCTCAGCATCGGTACTCCCAGGTAGGCCCACGGCGCTTTCGTAGCCAGTCGTTAAGCCGCGACCTTTTGGATCAAGGAAATTGGATGTCCGGTACGAAGGAACCCGAAACTCACCTTTAAGATCGGTGGATGAGTTAATACCATTCACGCCGGGTTGACTGGTTGCCACTAGACCCTTAATTGTGAACAGCATTGGGAATTGTTCCCCGCCTGGAAGTTGAACTGTGACCGCTTGGAAATCAAAACCGTCTTCTTCTTTGAAGGTCAAGCTTCCATCTTCGTTGACCGATAGACCACCGCTCACGGAGTCGATCGAGGACGTGTAACGGGTCATGACCTTGCCTGGAACAAACTGTGAACCTTGGCGCTTATTCTCACCCTCGACCTTAACGGCAAAAGTAGTGGGTTGAAGACAAAGGTTCTGAAGGGAATACGACTCACCTGCGGCGAATGTTATTGCTCCGCGAGCAGTCGCTTCGATGGTGGGACAGCTATTCGCTAGACCCGTATTCACAATCTCTTCGTAGGTTTTCCCTTCCTTTGTATCAGGAGCCTCACTACAAGCGGTGATGAATACACTGAGGCACATTGCCAACAGTGATGCGATGAATGCGCGGTACCTCATGGTCAACCTCAAAAAGTCAAGTGTCAAACAGCTCAGTCAAAGATACCTAAACTACGCATTAAGCGAGGCCAAGTACTGTAAACCTTTGATTGCATTGTACATGGCTTGATCCCGCTTCCCTGGTTTGATGAGACGATCGCCCCTAAATGTGAAGTATCGTTACAAACCATCGGACGCTCGACTTAAAAATCAAAGGCTTGTGGGTGATGACAGCTCAGCGGTAGGGTGAAGTGCAGTAGCCGCTCAATAGCAGACAGGACTTAGGGATGATGGATAGTGGAATGGGTCAAGAACAGCAAGCGAGGCGTGAGGCTTTGCTGATGTCGCTTTCGGAGTTGGTGGGTAGCTTGGTTGAGGATAATCAAGACAATGCGATCGCCCTCGTCGAGTTGTTACGAGTATTGGAGCGACTCCATCGAGGAATCACTGAAGGAGCATTTCAAAAGGCGTTGCCCCAAAACCGTCAAGAGCTTTACAAACTTATGCGGGTGATTGAGGAAGAAGGGGGCTGGCCCCATATTCCAAAAATGCGCTTACAGATGCTCTATGCCCATCTAATCGATTCACAGGAGCCGGAGTCGGGCAAATAGCAGTGGCAGGATCAAAAAAATACTCTGGTCTCCTGTGAACATTTTAGCCACGGCGACACAGAGTATTTTACATCAAACTTAAAACGATGATAAAGCCCCAATTTTCATTGTTAGCTTTGTTTACTCGCTGTTTGGATGTATAGGATGATTAGAAAGATAGACGGTACAAAGACGAACAAAATAGTTGCGACGAAGCCGAGATCATTAACTTGCATAGCGCTGAGTCCATTCTTAGGATTGACGAACAAAATGTAATTAGTCTTAAGACTACCATTCGGCTTGGAACGAGGACTCAGATATGAAGAATTGTTACTATTGTTTCTAAGCTAGCCTAGGGTTTTAAGGGGGCGTAGCTTCTGTGACTGCACTTATTTTTTCTTTTTATCATTTGGCTTAGTCGCTACTCGAACTCGACCATTTACGGTGGTTTGGCACGCTAGACGATAGTTGTCGGGTTTGTTCTTGAAGCGTTTTTCTTCTATTGCTGTTCGAGGAGATAGGGTTTCTAAGCCTTCTAAAATTTCGACGACGCAGGTTCCACATTGTCCGTATCCACCGCAGTTCATCATCTTTCCCATCATGGTGTAGAGATCTATTTGGTTTTCGATTGCCTTGGTTCGGAGGTTGGCTCCGCTGGATGCCACCACGTCCTTACCTTCATTCTCGAAGTAGATAGCGGTAGGTTGAAAGGCGGGCATGGTGGATTCTGTCATGAAATTCTCCTCACGTTAGTCTATCCAAAATACTATGGAGCTGTATCCACATTGTAACTAATTGTTGCAGGTTTTACGTCCAAAGACAGCAACGATCGCGCCTTTACTTGCAAAGCGTTCTCACACTAGTTACACTTCGTTATACACAGAACTAAAGTTTTTAATGCAATGTGTCAGTCTATCGGCTCAAGGTTTTGGGTCGATGTGGAGCCAATTAAAAGTGAGTAGGGGATCGTTTACGATCGCGTGCGTCTGGTACATTTACAGTACCTAGCACTTTGAATAAAAGGCTCTAGATTAAGCATCGCAGTCGTTATTAATAGGAGAAGCCTAGTTACATGGGACTACCTTGGTACCGTGTTCATACCGTCCTGATCAATGATCCAGGTCGGCTTATTGCCACTCACCTGATGCACACTGCTCTGGTTGCTGGCTGGGCTGGCTCGATGGCGCTTTACGAATTAGCGATCTTCGACCCAAGCGATCCAGTTTTGAACCCGATGTGGCGTCAAGGCATGTTCGTAATGCCCTTCATGGCTCGTTTGGGCGTGACAGGGTCTTGGAGCGGCTGGAGCGTTACAGGTGAGTCTGGCGTTGATCCAGGCTTTTGGTCGTTTGAAGGTGTTGCGCTGGCGCACATCGTTTTATCGGGCTTGCTGTTTTTGGCAGCAGTTTGGCATTGGGTTTATTGGGATTTAGAACTTTTCCGCGATCCACGGACAGGCGAGCCTGCTCTGGATTTGCCGAAGATGTTCGGAATTCATTTGTTCTTGTCGGGGCTACTCTGCTTTGGATATGGAGCCTTCCATCTAACGGGTCTGTGGGGACCAGGGATGTGGGTTTCTGATGCTTACGGAATAACTGGAAGTGTCCAGCCGGTCGCACCAGAGTGGGGACCATCTGGGTTTAATCCATTCAATCCGGGCGGCGTTGTGGCTCACCACATTGCAGCCGGAATCGTGGGGATTATTGCTGGACTATTTCACTTGACGGTGCGTCCACCTGAGCGTCTGTATAAGGCACTCAGAATGGGTAACATCGAAACCGTGCTGGCCAGCAGTATTGCTGCTGTGTTCTTTGCAGCGTTCATCGTTGCTGGGACCATGTGGTACGGAAATGCAACCACGCCGATCGAGCTGTTTGGACCGACTCGCTATCAATGGGATAGTGGATTCTTCAAGCAGGAAATTCAGCGCCGAGTCCAGACGACGATCGCTGATGGCGGCACGATCGAAGATGCTTATCACAATATTCCTGAAAAGCTTGCGTTCTATGACTATGTTGGAAACAGCCCCGCGAAAGGTGGTTTGTTCCGTACGGGTCAGATGAACAAGGGGGATGGAATTGCGCAAGGCTGGTTAGGGCATCCGGTCTTTACCGATGCAACCGGACGGGAACTTTTTGTTCGTCGTTTGCCTAACTTCTTTGAGAACTTCCCAACAGTCCTGGTCGATGCCAATGGTGTCGTTCGAGCTGACATTCCGTTCCGTAAAGCTGAATCTAAACTCAGTTTTGAGCAGACGGGTGTAACCGTCACCTTCCGAGGTGGTCAGTTAGATGGTCAAAGCTTCTCAGATGCCGCCGTTGTTAAGAAGTATGCACGTTCTTCTCAACTGGGTGAGCCATTTGTCTTCGATCGTGAAACCTTGCATTCTGATGGAACGTTTAGAACTAGCCCTCGTGGTTGGTTTACGTTTGGTCATGCTGTATTTGCGCTTCTATTCTTCTTTGGCCATATCTGGCATGGTTCTCGGACCATCTTCCGCGACGTGTTCGCTGGAATTGATCCGGAGCTAAGTGAAGAGCAGCTAGAGTGGGGCTTCTATCAGAAGCTGGGCGACAAAGCTACCCCTTCTGAACGGGCTGAAGGCCGAGTTTAGTTACGCTTGAGAGAATTTAGGGATAGGGTTTGATAATCTTGGCTCTATCCCTAAATGTCTTTTATTCCTTCACATCACCTTTTTAGGAAGAATATCCGTATGGAAAGTGTTGCTTACATTTTGATTCTGTCATTGGCCATTGGTGTTCTATTTTTTGCAATTGCATTTCGCGAACCACCACGGATTGGCAAATAAAGCGAGAAATAAATCCGATCGATCGGGTTTGAGTCTGTTCTGTTATTTCATTTTCCCTTGGGTTTAGTGGAATAACAGAACAGATTTTTTATGGGGATAATGGCGTAAAATGTTGTGAACTAAGGTTCTGAGGACAAAGTTTAAACCTGTGACCAGTATTTCTTTGCCGCTTAATTCAGACCAACAGAACCAATATCCCGAGCCTGTTACTGTCCGATCAGCACAGATTCTCGATATTACTGGAATGTCAAAGGTGTTGGTTCAGGGATTTAATTTGGTCCCTTATGCTTGGATGCATCCGATCGCTCAAGCTGGTATTCAGGCGGATCTAAAGGTGCGTATGGATCGTAAAAATTCCTACCATGCGTTTGTGGCGGTTGATCCAACGGGCGATCCATCTGCCATCGTGGGTTCTGTCGAAGTAACGCTTCAGAAACCAAATCTTTCTTGCCAGCCCACCTCTTATGCCTACTTATCCAGTTTGACAGTGGCTTGTAACTATCGTCGTCTTGGAGTAGCTCAGCAGCTTATTCAAGCCTGTGAACGACAGATTGGTTTATGGAATCAATCAGATTTGTACCTCCATGTTTTGGCTGAAAATGTTGCGGCTCGTCGCTTGTACCTGCAATTGGGGTATGGAATTCACTGGAAAATCCGATCGTGGAATCCATCGTTATGGCATTTTGAAGAGCAGATGATGCTTCATCGACATGTCGATAATGCCCCGAGGCTGTAAGGGCGATCGTAATTAAAATTGTGAGAGAATTATTTAATCTTAGATGCTTTGAAGGAAGCCGTTACTCTGCGATCAGTGGTAGAGCCTGCCTACCTAGCAAAACCGCTTTCTGCCAGAAAATGAAGAAAACCAGCTAGCTGCAAGGCTTCTGGTTTCAGGATTAGATCTCAAATGGGTTCTATAGGGTGTAGCTTATTTTAAGTTTCTCAGATCTAATAATCGGATCTAGATTTAGTTGTAATATTCAAAATTTTATCGGTGAGTCATCCCCGTGCCCGAGATTTTAGAGCAGCTTCATCAGGGACAGTTGATGATGATCAACAGCCGTAAGCGTAATGGTTTGATTCTGATCAAGCCGTTTCATGCTGAGTTTGCGGGTCCGGGTTCTGCCATCGGTGGTCAGTTCGATCGCAGTTGTCAGAAGGTCATTGCCGTGGGTGATTTGTCTATGGGTAAGCCGGGTTCTCAAGAAGAACGGCAAAAAGCATTCCTAATTCGTCGGCAATGGATTCGTCTGGCTCAACAAATAACCGATAATCCCGATCCGAGCGATCGGGTCAAGATGATGCTGAAGCAATTTGAAAACTATTTTACATTGGACACTGTAAAATCTGTTCCTGACGAAGCCTTTGCGCTCTTAGTCGGTGTTTTACCTCGGACGGTTATGAGAATTCGAGGTGAGATATCTAAGTAACGTCAGTTCTGTTTAAGCCGTAGGAGCTAAAACCCAATCCAGCCTCAATCCTGGCTTTTTCGGCTGATGACAATAAGCAATTAGTCCACAGAGAATATTAATAAGGCAGTTGGTTGGGCTGCGATGGCGAGAATGTTCAATCTGGGAAATGTTCTTTAATTGGTCAATCACGGTTTCGATAATCGAACGTTTGCGCGACAGCAACTTGTC
>JAPLHZ010000104.1 GCA_026389365.1 Cyanobacteriota bacterium | reverse complement strand
TCTACGAAGCGCTCAAAGATGCCATTGATCATGATCATCTATCTCTCGTCAAGTTTTCTAGCTCACGAATTCAATCCTATTCAAAATTTCTGATCACTTCAATTAAGTAGTACATAAGATCACCTTAACAGGGGTAGTGTCGCAACTAAAGCTAGAAGTCAGTTGGACGCTACATTCACTAATATTTTCCTTTAAACTGGAATAGCCTAGTTGTTGGGCCATCAAGCTCGTCCACTGCGAACCATAATCCTCCGCAACAAATTCTCCAGTCCAGTCAGGGTTAAAGCGATAGATCACCGTCCGATCGCACTGCACTAGATCTCGAACTTCTTTGACCGTGTGTTTAAAAATCTTGTCTAAATCTAACGAAGCCCGAATCCGATCGATCGCTTGGGAGACCTGCTCTTGCTGTTTTACGAGGCGTTGTTGTTCATCAGCTTTACCGACATGGATAGCCTGTTTTAAGAGGTCATCATGTTGAAGCACCACACTTAGGTTATCGGCCACCTGCTGCGTGAATACTATATCCATCGGTGTCCAATCCCGAGGACCGCTACATTGATGAACGCAAATTAATCCCCATAGCTCTGTCCCCTTTAGTAAGGGTGCAACCATATTGGCTCGAACCTGAAATTTTTCTAGAAGCTCAATGTAACAAGGCTGGTATCCCTGTGAGTAAATATCAGAAATTGCATTAATCCGGCCTTCTTGATACAGCGGCGCAAACCTTGCACTAAAACAATGATCCGTCATGCGCATTTCTAGGGCCGATGGCACCGTCGGACCGACCGACTCAGCAATTAATTCTCCTTGCCAATCCAGATCGGGATAAAACTGAAAAACTCCTACCCGATCGGCCTGAAGCATCGATCGAATCTCTGTCACACTAGTTTGAAAATTAGTTGACATATCAAGCGAGGCTCGAATTCGGGCCAGAACTCCCGCTAAGACCTTCTGATAGCCAAGGCTAGGCTGAGGGTAAATCAGGGATGGAGAAGGGAGTATATCAGAATTCATAGGAGGTATGGACTTCCGAATATCGCAAGAGGCATTCCCCTAAGAATACCCGTAACCATCTTTAATTTAAGCATTATTTAAGCATTGTCAACTTTCGTCCCCAAAGAATTTTGCTGCAAGGCATAAATCTTAAAGCGTTCCATATCGGCTTGCAATGCTCCTTCAACCACAGAACCTAAAGATAAGCCATCCATTAATTGCCGAATGATCATCGGTACGGAATAGGCGACTGTAAGTTTGACAATACTGCCCTCTGCGCCCCGATCGTAAAAGCGAATGGCCCCACGATTTGGCAATCCATCGACCGATTCCCATTGAATGATTTGGTGATGAATCTGCTTAACAATGCGGGACTGCCATGAAAACTCAAGACTTCCCGAAGCCAATTTCCATACTGATAGCTTGGGTTCATCGGGGTTGATACTCACCGAGTCAATCCACTTCATCCAGTTCGGCATCAATTCAATATTTTCCCAAAGGCTCCATACTTCATCGATCGGACAGGGAACTTCCACTTGTACGGTATGCTCTAGCCAATCTTTCATGTCAACCTCTCGTAGAAATCCCAAAGCCACTCAGACCCTAAAGTCTAACGAAGCCTTCTAGTATCGCTTTAATTTACGACTTAGGTTAACGATTGTAACGTTTTGTGGTTCTGGATTCCAACGTTACAATAGCCAAAATCTTGCATCGTTATTGAGTCCAATCATGAATCCCCACTTACCGCGATCGCTGCCCTTATCTCTTTTGCTTTTTACCTTGAGCGCCTGTGCCACAATACCAGTACCGGGCCGAGGCATCGTCAATCCACCGTCATTGCGCCCAGTCAAACCGTTGATGGAAGGAAGAGGGAACGCCATCGTTGTCAGTAAAGACTCCAAAAACTCTACCGATCGAAGCAAATTAGAAACACCAAACCCGAAGTCCGGAAAACCTGCTCAATCCAGCACAAAATCGCTATCTACCACCGAACTTAAAGCCAAGCTCCAGGACGCAGAAGACAAGTCCGCTAGCGCTCGTAGCCTGTCCCAATCGGCTCAAACCCCGGAAGATTGGCAATTAGTTGTCCAGCGCTGGCAAAAATCCATTGACATTCTCAAACCGTTGTCTACTCAAAATCCCGCCATTAGCACCCAAATCCAGCAGGTTTTGACGGATGCTCGTATAGGACAAGCTCGCGCTCAACAAGAAGCTGAAGGATTGGCTAAAGGGAGTTCGACTCCACTCCAAGTCGATCGGAGCAAGTCCGGCAAATCCCAAGGCTTGATTTATGGCGACATCCCATCACCCGCCCCAAGTCCGTCTAAAGCGCCTACGGCAAATCCAACTCAAAGTCCACCATCTCCCAAGAATTAGCGCTATACTGGCTAAAGAATTCAACTTGTCACAAAGTTGAGTCGCAGTACGGGGCTGTACCGGTTTCGACAGGTTGGCGAACGTTACGCTGTGATACAGGTCGAGAGGGAGTCCACTCTCGTTAATCGAGGCTCAAAACAAATAGATGCAAACAACATCAAAACCTTCTCTCGTAAAGCTGCACCAGTTGCTGCCTAAATAACCTTTTAATCTAGGTTCGAGAGCCTCTGATTCGACTCCGTTAAAGATCGAGGAATAACCCCAACGGATGCTTTTGGTCTCGTTTATCGGGTTGGAGACCAACTTAAGATCAAATCTGGGAGTCCTACCGACGGGACATAATGTCGGGTTCCCGCTTCGAGGACTAGAGAAGCTAAACCTGTGAATGAGCGGTGTATTAATACCCAATTTGGACACGGGTTCGACTCCCGTCAGCTCCATATCTTCCAGAACCCGCCCTGTGCGGGTTTTCGAGTATCTAGGGGCGATCGTTGAGAATCCTAGGCGATGGCTGGAATGGCGGGAAATCGTTGCTGATGTCCTGTGGTTAAGGCACAGTTTTAGGCACACCTAGATTATTGGTGGACTCGATTGCTCTAGAGTATTAATGTAGATTTTCTGGCGCTGACTGAATCCCCTCAGGTCTACATAGTCTACATAACTCAATCCTAGAGCGGGTTTAGGTCTATATTAGGTCTACACTCGGTCTTATGGATATTCACTCTAAGGGACTTCCAAATAAATAATCATGCCAATAATGGTTCAGGGCGATAGCAAATATCGATAAACCATTTGCCGAGATTCAAGGGTTTGTCGTTGACCTCGAACTCGGGGAGTCGCTGAATCTGCGTTTCCACCTCAGCCATCGCCAGTTTGATCAGTTTGACGCCAGTTTGATAAGTTTGAGTGACGAGTTTCACCACTGGATGGTGACCGTTC
>JAPLHZ010000011.1 GCA_026389365.1 Cyanobacteriota bacterium | reverse complement strand
TGATGTGAATCGTCTCTTTCAACGCCTCACTCTCGACCTTAATGGGTATACGCGATTTCCAGCAACCTAAATTCCCTAGGATTGTCAATTGCCTTCAAACCACATCTAGCGTCCTCCACGGGAATTCTGGGAGAACCATATTAAGGCACCTAAGTCAATTCGACGACAAAGATTATCTTTTATTTTGTCAGGGTAATGATAAAGTATTTTTTAGCCTTTAAGTAATTTATCGAACGGGTTCTAAAGCTTTTTGATAACTTTATCTTGGTTTTAATTTTTATGTTTTTAAGGTACTGTATCAATTATTGACGTACACTGCTAAAAGCTAGCGATCGCCTAGCAGAGACGGATTCCCTTCCTGCTCTGGGGGAAGCGATCGAGCCTTTACTTTATGAGCAAGACTACAGGCTTCAACTATTATACCAGCATAGAAATCATGACTGAAAACTGGAATGTCGGCGCAAACCTTGGCTTGAATACTGGGATCGATGCCTCAATCTTTGGCGGTCTTCCCAATGTTTTTGATACTGTTCAGGCAAAACTGCAACACTCTGCAAGCAATCCCGATCTTTTTTCTCAGATTTTCGGTGACAAGGCAAATACGGCTGAGATCCAGTCGGTAAGACAGCAATGGTCGGTAGGTGATTTTAGTCAATTGCCGTCTGTCCAAATACTTTCGGCAGCTAATGCAAATGAGGCTCTTGGAGCGTATGTCAGTTCAAATCGGACAGTCTACCTTGCTGATGTACTATTTCGAGCGAATGCTGCGCCATCTAATTCGTTTCTGGGTGCAGCAGGTGTTCTAGTCGAAGAGACTTTTCATTGGTTAGATGATCTCGTAGGAGCAGATACTAGAGGTGATGAAGGCGAGCTTGCAAGCAATTTGATCTTTGGTCAGTCTCTCAGTGCTTCTGAGTTAGCTCGCATCAGAAGCGAAGATGATACTGGGTTTATCACTATTAATGGTCAGAGAACCTCTGCGGAACTAAATATTGACTATGCGGGGAATGCAACAACAACAGGGGTTGTCAACATTGGTGGAGCTATATCAGGAACAATTAACTTTGGAGGAGATACAGACTGGTTCCGTGTCAACCTAGTCGCAGGTACAACCTATGAGTTTCGTCAAAACCTTACAACGCTCGGAGATCCTTTCCTAACCCTGTTTAATAGTTCTAGTGTGGCAATAGCCTCCAATGATAACAGTGGCGGCAATCGCAA
The DNA here is from genome assembly GCA_026389365.1 of Cyanobacteriota bacterium. GTDB lineage: Bacteria > Cyanobacteriota > Cyanobacteriia > Leptolyngbyales > Leptolyngbyaceae > JAAFJU01. The sequence goes on along the minus strand of JAPLHZ010000011.1, from coordinate 339 downwards.
CTCTCTAATCACATACACTGCTGGCTATACGGGTACTTATTACCTAGGCGCACGTGCTTCCTCGACAACTGATAGAGGAACCTACACCGTCAGTGCGGCTGCTGTAGATTATGCAGGTAACACACTTGGTGCGACGCGTAACATTGGTACATTAAGTGGTACACAGAGCTTTAGTGATTGGGTAGGTACTGGAGACATCAACGACTTCTATCGCTTCTCAGTCAATGCCCCAAGCACCTTTAATCTCACCCTCAACGGGTTAAGTGCAGATGCGAATGTAGAGCTAATTCAAGATCTGAATAACAATGGGATTGTTGATGCAGGTGAGGTGCTACAACT
>JAPLHZ010000064.1 GCA_026389365.1 Cyanobacteriota bacterium | reverse complement strand
GATGTGAATCGTCTCTTTCAACGCCTCACTCTCGACCTTAATGGGTATACGCGATTTCCAGCAACCTAAATTCCCTAGGATTGTCAATTGCCTTCAAACCACATCTAGCGTCCTCCACGGGAATTCTGGGAGAACCCTCTTCTTTTAGAAATTCTGAATGAGCTAAAAGCCCAACGCCAATTGCAACAACAACCCCTTGGGTTCACCCATCCGCCCAAAGTCCGTTACATTTATGCAAACCGTCAATATCCGGACTGTCTGTGGTACTTCTGGAACGGCGGGAAAAGTGTATATGAACCGATCGAATACCATGCCATTACAGGATTCATCGAGAAGTTGGAAGTTGAAGAAAAAGAATTTCGCGGTAAGCCAGACCTAAAAATCAACTTACATATTCGTGCCGATCGCCCTTACGTCATCCAATCTGGACAAGACACCCTGTTCGCGAAAGGATTGCTGTACACACTATCAAAACTCCCGGTCGAAGCCTTCAAAAAACCGATTACGATCGCCGTTGAAGCGGGGGAGACAGATCAGGTTTTATTCTGCCGGATTTACAACCCAATTACTGGGATTGCAGTCTATGCACCCTATCCAGACGACGCCCATTGGGAAACTGTGACCCGGCGAGCGAGCGAAAAAGTCGAGATACGATTAACTTAAGAGCTGAGTGACTTAAAATAAGCCGCCCTCGAATAAAATTTGTGGGCGGCTTATTTTGGGTCATGTTATTTAGTGGGAGCCGCTGTGGGAGCAGTTGCCGGACGCAAGGTCTGCAAAAATTGAATCGCTTCCGTATTTGGAATTAACATCAACTGCTCAAGACTGGTATCTTTTTTAGAATTCTGCATTGCATCCAAGATATTTTCTAGGAGCAATACTTGAATATCTGCCGTCTTCGCGAGATCAGGCTGGGAGGTTTTGAATCGATCGAGGAACGTCTGAAGTTGCTCTTTTTCAAAGAACATTGGAATTGCTGTTTCGTTGCCCTGCTGAATCGTTAGCAATCCGTTGTCCTTATCGCCACTGCCTGCCCGAGCTACAAACAAAGGTGTTCCGGGGAAGAACGTCAGCTTTGCACCAGCAGTATTCACAATAGCAAGGGCCGATTCAGACTGCTTACGAGTGGGAATGTAGACAAAATCCAATTGGGGCTGCTTGTCCTTGTTTTTGAGCTTCAAATCATAGACTTCGGCCATGGACAGGGGACGAACCTGCAAGTTTTTCGCGAGGTCGGGCTTTTCAGCTTTTAGAAGAGCCAAAAACTCTTGGGCATCTTTTTGGCTTAGAAATACCCGAGCGATCGGATTCGCTTTTTGTTCCTTAGGCGGATTCGACACCAAGGGCGCACCTTGATTATCCGTCACGGTAAAGACCGGAATCGGGCCGAGCTTTTGGGTGATTTGCTCAGGCGTGAGGGCCACCACCGATAGGGTATTCAGTAACATGGCACCCAAGAGCGCCCCACTTGCAAGACCTAGGTTTGTACTCCAACGGATGAAAGATTTCATAATGGCTCCTGACACACCCTACGGGGCATCGATAAAAATGGACAACTGAATCTAGCAAAAATAATCTAGATGAGGAACGAACACACTAGGACAAACAATTCAACAAATCTGCACCGATCGCAACTTACCAAATTCTGCACGGGACGATCGCTGATGATTGTGACACATTCAATTTTGGACTGACCAAAATTTAGAAATCGGATTGAATTCTACTTCAGGTTTGGTGACGAGAAATGAATGAGGCAAGTTCCAGTAGTTCTATTTGGACTGAGGATTTTGTAATGCCTGGGCGAATCCCAGGACTACCACAATATTAGATAAGGTTAAAAACGACTCCGCAGCACCATGGAGCCAGTCCACATTGGCCAACTCCTGACCATAGATATTGCGAGCATAAAGTCCAGCTGGGATAGTAACCACTACAAATACCAGTAACAAATAAAAGCCAACCATCACCAACTTGGGCGCTTGACTCGATTTCCCGAGGAACCAAAGAAAGCCTAAGTAAGGAAACAATGACAGGGCGAACAACGATTCTTTAGACATCAGACGTACCATCAGACGGACTGGACGATCGGTTTTTCCAAATCCACCAAGCCGCTGCCATCATCGTGCAGTTGCCGAGTAAGGTGGTCGCTGCCTGAGTTGTTACCAACCATTCGAGCGCGGGGCTATTGTCAAAAAAGTGCCAAGTACAAGCGCACATCGCACTCACGAGGGCGGGCAACATTCCGAAGGAGAGCGATCGCCAAGCGGGCAGATTTTTCACCTCAGCAAAGCGCCAGATCAGAAAGATTGCCACAATCCATTCAATGACGCTGGAAATATGAATAATCCAAGTGGGAATCGAAAGCGCATTCATAAACTAACTATCTCTCAATGTCTGCTCTATTATAGGTCTCAAGCTAATTTCCCAATCTCTGTGACATGTCGAAACAACGGGCAATTCTCTGCGGCTACTATGGCATGGGCAATGCCGGGGACGAAGCACTCCTAATTTGTCTGCTTCAATCCCTTCCTGACCACATCGAACCCATTGTTCTATCTAAAAATCCAGCCGAGACCCGCGATCGTTACCAGGTCAAAACTTGCGATCGCTGGGATTTAATCGCTGTGGTTAAAGAAATGCGTCGGGCCAACGTCTTCATTTGGGGCGGCGGAAGCTTGATGCAGGACAACAGCAGCCGGGTCAGTCCGATGTATTATGGCGGCTTGATGAAACTGGCTCAGATGTTAGGTTTGGAGACGATCGCTTGGGCACAGGGCATCGGACCGTTGAATCATCGATCGAACCGTTGGCTGACCCGGCATGTGTTGAAACGCTGTCGGCTGGTGACGGTACGCGATACGGTTTCTCGCGACATGGTGCAACGTTGGGGAATTCCGGCAACGATCGCTCCCGATCCCGTCTGGGCAATGAAAGCAGACTACAGCTTTGACTTTTCTAATGACCCACATTTTCGTGATCACAACAGCAAATACTGCATTGCCGTGAATCTTCGGGAGCATTCGAGCTTAACGCCCGATCGGCTGGAAATTCTAATTCAGTCCTTAATTGAGTTTCAGAAAAACGATCGTAGGTTCACCATTCTCTTGGTGCCGTTTCAGGAAAGCTTGGATGGAAAATTAGCCCAAGATTTACAGGCAAGAATTCCCAGGAGTATGGTTTTGAGAATAGATCATCCTCAAGTGATGAAGGGATTATTTGGGCACCCAAGCATTATATTTACAATCGCAATGCGGCTTCATGCAGTCATTATGTCCATCTCTGAAGGCTGCAACTGCTTTGCCTTAAGCTACGATCCAAAAGTGACAAAGGTCATGGAAGCGGCTCATTTGAGTGGTGTCGTGGAACTCGGCGAAATGGATCCAACCTTTGATAACCGTATAGGTGAATGGCTCCCGGAATTGAACCGATCCATAGATCAGGGGAGCGATTATGGCAATCCGAAAGATGGACGGACGGACCGTGAAGATGCTCGACAAACGTTAATTGAAGGCGCAACCCAACATCGAGATCTTTTACGCCAAGTGCTTGACAAAAGCTCTAGACGCTCAACATAAGTTAAAAGACTTAATTTACTTACTTCAGACTTAAGTTATCCTAGCTTTAAGGTTTTCATAGGCAGAACGTCACGCAGGACATTAAAATTATGCATGAATCTACCCAAAATCAGCCCAATTCGCCTCATTCTCATGAAACCAGACCTTCAGATGAATGGGAAATTGTAACGTTTCCGGATTCGATGCCTGTGGACGACTTACTACAGCAAGGGGAAGAGCTTCCGGTCCCACCGAGTTTGGTCAGTGGCGATTTTTATGTGAAGGTCCAGACCCAAAACCAAGAACTCCGATCGCAGGTCACCGAACTCGAAGCTGCATTACTCCGATCGCAAACGTCGCTGCGGGCTGAAATCGAACGCTGGGAAGCCGTCACTCTGGCGCAGTCTGATTCATCCGAAAGTTCCGAAAGCCTATTGGCCCAACAAAACCAAGCTCTATCCGGATCACAAGTTCGACTCAGCCAGCTATTTGTAGAACTAGAAAACTCTCATCGCATGGCCCAAAGGCAACAGATCTTAGTCGAAACATTAACCGATCAGCTTCAAAGCAGCCACGAACAAATCGCCCAACTTGAGCGCGAATGTGCCGCAGTACAACAACGATCGAGTGATAATTTCCAGCAATTGACCCAATCTGAACAAGTTGCCCGAGATTTACGATCGCGGCTTCATCGTCAACAACGCTACACGTTGCAATTCAAAGCAGCCCTTGAAAAATGCTTAGATGTGCCGCCCGCGACTGCTCAAGGATTTGTGGCCGACTTTTTAGACGAAGCCCTGAATCCTGTCGTCATCTCGCCCCCCAAAGTCAAAATCCCCCGATCGCAGCCCGTCCAGCCTTGGAGTGTCACTAGTGCAATAGTCGAAGTCAATGAGACCCCGATGCTTCAGCCTTGGGCCAATGCGATCGTGACGGAAAGTGAACCAGACCGTTGTTTAAACCGTGATTTAGGCAGTATTGAACAGGTCGCTGCCATTGAGGAAACCGTTGCCGTTACGCTGGACGCCTCGGTTGAAACCCGGACTGAAACCCCGATCGTAGTAACTCCTCAAATTGAAGCAGTCTCAGACGATGATGGTGATCAACTCGATCTCAGCCAAATTGAACGCAATCCAACGCTCGACGACGCACAACGACTAGATAATTGGGCGGAGGTAATTGCTCAAGTCAATGCAATCATGGGCGAAGAGGTAACTATTGTCGGGACAACACATCCAAGAGACGAAGAACTCCCAACCATTCCTATTGCCCCTCTAATTTCCAAAACCAAGTCTCAAAAACGAGATTCAATGGCTGCGATCGATTTGCCATCATTTCCACGACATGACGCTAAATAATCATTTGAAACCTACATTCTGCCCTTTGGACTTTTCAAATGCTCTCTTAGGAATTTAAGGATTGTTGATCGCACCCATGAATAAAATAGCGCCTGTTTTATCTTCACGAAGAACGCACAAGAATGGTTGATTGACCTTCATGTCAAAAGGCATTTTCACCGCTTCGACTGAGGTAGATCTAATTCCGATCGCAGTCGCTGCTGCCGCTGTGGTGCCAGATTCATTCACCTCAACAAAGGTTTTATGAATTACTTGATCAATTTGAACTGGACGGGTGCTGAGGCAGGGCTATTTCATTCTGAATAGAAGTTTAAGTGTGTTAAGACTAAAGCTAGCCAGTCGCTGAGCTTGAGCCATATTTTCAAACCCAAGATCACGATATAAATTGAGGGAAACATTCCGCGCAATGGCCCAAATTTG
>JAPLHZ010000358.1 GCA_026389365.1 Cyanobacteriota bacterium | reverse complement strand
GGAAATTTGTTTTAATTGAGTGATGAGGGACATGGACTGACCAACGATTACAATATCAGTCCATCCTCATTTTCTTAGCACTGAATGATATAAATCTAGGCCCATTTATTTTATTTCCCTAGTATGAAACCGCCCTGCCCCTCAAGGGGGCTAGGGGGATCGTCACCGAAATAAATTCCCCCCCCCTCTCTGAATGGATTCATGAAACCAATCAAACCAGCAATAATCTCTATGCTGAAGTATTGCTTAGACAATTAGGCCGATCGGACTTGAAACCCATGGGAACGGGCTATAGCAGCGATCGGGGATTGATTGTTTTACGTCAGCAGCTTATGAAAATGGGAATTGCACCTGAAACCTATCAACTGGTGGATGGTTCGGGATTGGCTCGATTGGATTGGGTGAGTGCCGGGACTTTGGTTCAGGTATTGCAAGCGATGGCGGACAATTCTACGTTTAGAAATTCTCTACCGATCGCGGGCCAAAGTGGTAGTCTCACGGGACGATTTAAAAATACTCCGGCTCAAACTATTCTGAGTGCAAAAACGGGATTTCTGACCGGTGCTGTTGGGCTTTCTGGCTATGTAGATCCTAAGGAATTTTCACCTATTGTGTTTAGTATTTTACTCAATAACTCAACCCAGCCCTTATCAGCACAACTAAAAGCAGTAGATGCGATCGCAATTCGCTTAGCCAATTTGAAAGAATGTAAATTATGAGCGAGTTCCAGTTAGTCTATCTCGAAGCTTTTTGATCCGATCGCGATGTTTGGCCGCTTCTTCAAACTCTTGCTTTTTCGCGGCATCTTTCATCAGTGCTTCCAATTGCTGAATTAATTCGGGGATATTTTCCAACGGCACATCGGCAACGTGTTCCACGACTTGATCTAGTTCCTGAGAATTCAATCGTCTCGACACATCTAAGAATGACAAAATTGAATTGGTCGATCGTTTAATAATGGCTGTCGGTGTAATACCATACTTTTCATTATGAGCCATTTGAATCTCGCGACGACGGGCCGTTTCTTCAATTGCAACTGCCATACTATCGGTCATGTTATTCGCATACAGAATTGCCTTGCCTTCCACATGTCGAGCCGCACGGCCAATGGTTTGCAAGAGCGATCGTCTGGCTCTCAAAAATCCTTCCTTGTCTGCATCTAAAATTGCGACTAGTGAAACTTCGGGCAGATCTAATCCTTCTCGTAATAAGTTCACCCCAATCAACACATCAAACACGCCTTCTCGCAGATCTTGCAGAATTTCAATCCGTTCGATCGAGGTGATTTCTGAATGCAAATAGCGAACTCGAACGCTGCGTTCTTGGAAATATTCAGTCAAATCTTCGGCCATCTTTTTAGTCAACGTTGTGATCAGGACACGCTGACTTTTTGGAACACGAATTTGAATTTCAGCGAGTAGATCATCGACTTGCCCTTCGCTGGGACGAACAAAGATTTCGGGATCAAGTACACCCGTTGGACGAATGACTTGTTGAACAATATGATCGCCTGAAATCTCCTGTTCCCAATCGCCGGGAGTGGCTGAAACGAAGATACATTGTTTGACCTTACTCCAGAATTCATCCGCTTTTAGTGGTCGATTATCTGCGGCGCTGGGTAATCGAAATCCGTGATCAATTAATACTTTTTTGCGCGCTTGATCGCCGTTGTACATGGCGCGAATTTGGGGAATGGTGACGTGGGATTCGTCAATTACAAGCAGCCATTCTTCAGAGGGGAAATAGTCTACTAAGCATTCTGGCGATTCTCCGGCTCCGCGTCCGGCCAAATGCCTCGAATAATTTTCAACACCCTGGCAAAATCCTACTTCCCGCAGCAATTCCAAATCATATTTTGTGCGTTGTTCTAAGCGTTGTGCTTCGACGAGTTTCCCTTGGCTTTCCATAACTTCAAGTGACACTTTTAATTCAGCTTCGATCGCATTACAAGCTTCTTCTAGTCGATCTTCTGGGGTGACGAAGTGACGGGCTGGATAGATGTTAATTGATTCTAATGTTTTCAAGGTTGAACCTGTGACTGGATCGACATATTTAATCGCATCGATTTCGTCGCCAAAGAATTCAATCCGAATGATTCGATCTTCATAAGCCGGACCAATTTCTAATACATCGCCTTTCACCCGAAACCGTCCGCGCCCGAGGTCTAAATCATTACGAGTATATTGAATTGAGGCTAAATCTCGTAGAACTTGCCGCTGGTTGATTTCTTCGCCGACTCTGAATGGAATTGCAGCTTTGAGGTATTCGGTCGGGATTCCCAGACCATAAATACAGCTAATGGAGGCCACTACAATCACATCACGCCGTTCAAATAACGATCGGGTGGCGGAGTGACGCAGCATATCAATTTCTTCGTTGATGGAGGCTGTTTTTTCGATGAAGGTGTCGCTGACGGCAATGTAGGCTTCGGGTTGGTAGTAGTCGTAGTAACTGATGAAGTATTCGACGGCATTGTCTGGAAAAAATTCGCGTAATTCGTTACACAATTGGGCGGCGAGGGTTTTATTGTGGGCGAGGATTAGGGTTGGTTTTTTGACTTTATCGATGACACGGGCGATCGAGTGAGTTTTCCCGGTTCCGGTTGCGCCCAACAGGGTTTGATATTGCACGCCATTTTCAATCGACTTAATCATGGCCGCGATCGCAGTCGGCTGATCCCCGTTGGGTTCATAAGGCGCTTGGATTGAAAATTCTGGCATGATGTTGGGGCTTGGGGGCGATAGCGGTCCATTGCTGATCATGCAACAAATTCACAAAGACTGCAACTATAAGACAAAGAGGTTTGAGTACGACTTTGAAATAAATTCGACTTAGTGATGTCAGATATGAAGAGATAACTGTTTGCCCCTATTAAAAGAGACATCGATCGCTTCGGATTTAAATACTATCTACAATTGATAGAGTAACTGATCGTATTCAGTATGAGACCCAACCCAGAACCAAACCACAGTGCCGTCCTGTAATTGTCCAACAGCGCGATAGTTCTTGTTGATTCGGGCGGAGTAAATCGGAAGAGTCGGGTGAACTTTCTTGAATCGCAGACTTGGATGATTGGGATTATCCTGAAATTGACGATAGGCAACTCGGGCTTGCTGTCGGATTTCGTCGGGTAATCGGGCTAAGGATTTACGGAACTGAACGGTTGTACGGGATTTCACACTGTCTCCGGGTCCAATTCCTGCGTTTGGCCTGCGTGATACTCTTCCATCGCAGCAGCAGCCATTTGAGCTAGGAGGTTGGGCGATTGTGCGAAAGACTCATCCCAACGTCGATCGTCTTCTAGTTCTTCCAGAATCATTGCTGCGATCGCATCTTGTTCATCGATCGATCGGGTTTTTAATTGGGCGATTGCGCGTTCTAACAATTGAGTCATGAGGGTGGTTCTCTACGATCGGTCTTATCCATCATCATAATGCTTCTACGATTCGACTGATGACCGATTTTGGGTGAAGGGCGATCGCTATTGTCCGCGTCCAGGTTTGCAATCGGCAAAGCCTAAGGCTTCTGAATCGAGGAAGCTAGCGATCGCCATTTCAACTACCATTTCGATCGGATATTCAATGTCAGACGCGCGATCGAGTAGTGCTGTTTTAATTCGGCTGGGGAGCCGATCGAGAATGGCTTCAGCGTCGGTGGCAGATAGTTTTTCGAGGGTTGTGACTGACATGACTTTAGATCTCCGACGGAATAAGGACGTTGTAGGGTGGTTCGGTGGCTCTCAAGATTCTGGCTTCTAGCTCCAATAATAGCGCAGGGTCTTCCCAGGGTGAGAGCGGATAAAGGGAAAGGCGCACGTCTTCGTCATTGTATTTGTCGAGCCAAGACCAGAGAAAGGCTTTGTGTCCTCCGCTGAAGCGACCGCGCAAACTTTTGGATTTGCCGATGTAGAGGAGTCCGATTGATCTGTGTCTGACGGCGTAGAGTCCAGGTCTTGCGGGGATGTTGGTAAAGTTGCGCTGTAGGGTTTGGCAATGGTCGAAGGGCTGAAAGGCGAGGGTATTAAGGATTCGGTCAGCTTCTTGGGAAAGGTCGGTCATAGTTAGGCTGCGATCGGTTGGGTGATTGCGATCGTACTACGGGGAGATGGCTGCAAGGGCGATCGGCTTGTCGTTCTGGGGTTTCCATTCAACTGTTTGCCCCTATTAAAACAACAGTCCGGACAGTTTTTAACGTAGGTAGTGGCGAAGAAAGCTATCCAAAGCTTAAAGTACAGTCATACAAAAAACAGAGACTGTGCAATGGATAGCCTACAGAATATTCTAACGGACGCACTGACCACAGTGGGT
>JAPLHZ010000298.1 GCA_026389365.1 Cyanobacteriota bacterium | reverse complement strand
TCATTCTCATCCATCACCGCAATTGAGTCTGGCGTTTTGAGCGCCTGCGCTTCAAACCATTGATGAATACAATCATCTAAATGATTTAAGGGATAGTTGACCTGCGTGTTGTTCCATTCCACTAACAGTTCGTGTCGCTCGACCTCGGTTAGTAATGGCAAAGTCGCAATACGTTGTTCTGGGTTAGTTAAGATACTGTCTAGTAAGATTAGATAATTTCCTGCTATTCGTTCCACACTAGCAGTATCAAACAGATCAGTATTATATTGCCAACACAAATGAAGCTCACTACCTGCTTCAATAATCGCTAAATCTATATCAAATGCGGCTCCTCGTTGATGCCCTTCTATAATATAGGGCGACATCACTAGAGGTGTTGTTTGCGCATTCTGGTACCAGCGATGCTTTTGCCAAGTTAAGGAAACTTGAAATAGAGAAGAACGGCTAGTATCTCTCTCAGGAGCAAGCTGCTTGACTAATAGGGGAAAAGGATAATCTTGATGCTCTTTCGCTTCAGAAACGATGCAACAAACTTGAGCTAACAGTTCTTTAAAAGTGGGATTTCCTGCCAGATTTGCCCTCAAGACTACAGGATCTGTAAAGTAGCCAACAATGTCTTCAAATGCCTCTTGTCCCGATCGACCGGCCACTGGACAGCCGACCAAGATATCTTCTTGACCTGACAAGCGGTGCAACAGCGTGAAAAAGGCAGTGAGAAAGATTCTGTATAGACTTGTTTTTTGCGATTCTGAAAACTTCTTTAGCGCTTCGAGCCGTTTTTCATCTAACTGGATGAGGTGCGTGGCTCCGCAATAAGTTTGCACACTGGGTCGCGGTTTATCCACAGCTAAATCTAAGGCTGACAACTCACCGACCAATTGTTTTTGCCAATAGGCCCAGAGTTGATCACCCTGAGAACTAGCTAACAGCGATGTCTGCCAACCCACATAGTCTGTGTACGATCGCTTGGGAAGGGGCAGAATAGGATTGGGTTTAGAATTATTTTCAATATCTGAATTTTCAACACTTTGAAAGGCATCGAGATGGACTACTTGTACCTCAGTGGCATACAAAACTTGTAGTTCATTTAAGAGGATGTCAAAAGACCACATATCTCCAGCAATGTGGTGCAGGGTAAGCAACTGGATGTGTTCGATCGCTGACCGCTTAAACAAATGAACCCGAATTACTGGGCCTGTTTCCAAATTGTAGGGAAGGTCAGCGACGGCCAGAATTTGGGCCTTCAAATCGTTCAAATTCCAAGACGAAGCATCTATGACTTTGATATCTACTTCTTGGGATTCATGAATAATTTGGATGGGCTGATCCCCTCGCTGTGCATAGCGAGTTCGCAAGATAGGGTGACGTTCTACAATCTGAAGCCACGATCGGTGCCACGCCCCCACATCTAGCTCCGAGCTGATCCGCACCGTTGTGTAGATATTGTAAGCAATGCTCTGAGGAGCAATCTGGTAAAGAAACCACATCGCTTGTTGACCATAAGAGAGGGGAAATACTGCCTTATCCTCCATAACCTGATCCCCTACAAGTTGCGGTGTATTTTCCAAAGAAGAATGGCCCTGCATTGCTAATATCTCACTGCGTTGTCTGCGAGTTTAAGTATAATAATTAATTTTAATTGAGTAAAAAAAGGATCTTCGAGAATAAGAAGTCCCATACATTGATTACTATCTTGATCTACTTGCGAAATCTATCTGGAAACGGCTCAAACGTTCTCTTTCCAAAGTTTTTCAAAAACTACAGTCAAAGCGTTGTTTTTTCTAAAACCGGTAGGGAAGTTCCATTATCAACGTCAGTTGCAAATGTACCAGGCAACCTTACCACAAACACCATCATTCTGATTGCATAGAATAAAGATAGACTCAGCCACAACATATGGTTACTCGAAAACCTTGTGGCAGCAAAATCCATAGGCACAAACCCCACAGCAAAAGCAATTAAGCTAGCATTTCGAAGGGTCGTTCCTTGTGCCAGACCCAAGAAATAGCCTTCCAGCGTAAACCCTATAGAACTGAGGACCAAGACGAGTAGCAACCAGGGCACAAAAGTGTCTATATCAGAGATAACTTCAGTGTGGTTAGTGAATAACCCAAAAACAGTATCCGGAAATAGAAAACACACGCCACCAAAAAACAGGCCCACCACCAGTGCTACTACAACAGCGAACCCAACGATTGGTTCCAACTTTTGTGAATCGCCTTTTCCTTTGAAGTTTCCGACCAAGGTTTCTGTACCAAATCCTAGCCCCTCCACAAAATAGGTATTAAAACTAATGATTTGCCATAATAAAGCATTTTGTGCGTATACCAATGTCCCCATCCGTACGCCTTCATAGCTCAACGTTAAGGAAATCACTAGAAGAACTAAATTGCTAGCGAAAATATTTCCATTCAGAGTCAAGCTAGATTTGATCGCTGAGATATCCCATATTTTTCCCGCTAGGGTTTGGAGTTCGAGCCACTGAAATTCTCTAAAGAAGAATATAAGCCCCACAACCACCGATAGATATTGGCTCGTGGCAGAAGAAATGCCTGCGCCTGTACTTTCCCATCCCAGGTGAATGATAAATAGATAGTCAAGTCCAATTTTGGCACCATTGCTGAGGACTGATAGCAGCACAACCAAAGTATTTTTTTCCCGCCCTAAAAACCAACCGATCAGGACAAAATTGAGTAAGATCGCAGGTGCTCCTAAAATCTGGGCATTGAAATAGTCCAGGCCCGAGGATTTTATCTCTGGGGCGACATTGAGTAGGGCAAAACCAAGTTCTCCTAATGGGTATTTGAAAAGTATGAGCGCAATACCCAGAACCAGTGCGATCAGACCGTTACGCAAACCGACCAATAACATTCCTTCTCGATCGTCTCGTCCGACGGCTTGGGCGGTGACGCCAGTCGTTCCCATTCGCAAAAAAAGCAATACAAAGTAGAGAAAGTTGAGCAAGTTGCCAGCGAGGATGACTCCAGCGAAGTGGTGGATTTCTTCAAGATGACCGAGGAAGATGACACTGACTAAATTAGCCAGCGGTATCATGATGTTTGACAGGACGTTGGCTAGAGCTAGTCGGAGATAGCGCGGTATGAAGTCATACTGGGTTGGAAGCATCAGGTTCATATAAGGGTTATTCCTTGGGCCTTGCACAGATATAGAGTCGTTGTCTAGAAGCTTGATATACAAAAACTTACTGCTTACTTTAACTTGGTCAATTCGTAATTCGTGTGATGAGATAGAAAAACGCTCTTTATCCAACTTTATTGAACTATTCGTAGTAAACGTATTCGTAGTAAACGTATGTCACCAGACGTCGCACCGTACCATACGCTACGATGAAGAAAATGTATTTTATGAAACAATGAAAATATTCGACCTATGCAAAATCACCACTTTAATATGTGCGTCAAAATATACTTCACTTCACAATCTTATCTGAAATCCTGTGCACAAATCGCAAATAGTATTTGAGTCAGTAAATTTTTATTCGATCAACACTCTTAAATAAGTAATCCTTATTATACTCCCCTCATCACTATTGATTCTTGATCCCAACTTTGGGAGCAGCAATTCTAAATTCAGATTTTGACAACGGTTTACGTGGGTAGGAGGATAGATAAGAGGATTATCTGAGAGGAACCGATGGATCCAATGCCGCTTAGTTTTGAGACCTTGATGGCCTACCTCAATCGGGCAATCGGTCAGATCAAAGACCCTCGACAGCCCAGCAATGCAACTCAGTATCGACTGAGCGATGTGATTTTAGGCGCTTTTTCAGTCTTTTTTATGCAATGCGAGTCCTTTTTGGAGCACCAACGACAAATGTCCAGTCGTTGTGGTCGAGATAATGCCCAAACGCTATTTGGGTTGATTAGAGTCCCGACAGACGCCCAGATCCGTAATGTCATAGACTACCCCTGTTAAGGTGATCTTTTGTACTATTGGTTCTTGAGGAGTCTTGCAGTAGACACATGAGGATGCTTGGAATCAAACTTCTTCTTGGTCGTCGGTTTCTTCGGTCCCCTGGTTGATTTATGAAATCGTTTGAG
>JAPLHZ010000272.1 GCA_026389365.1 Cyanobacteriota bacterium | reverse complement strand
TAGCTGCGGTCTACCGGAATCGTGTGCCTGATTTCGATGACCACCTCATGCTCACGGCGGCTGGCTTGTGGAACTTCTACTTGGAAGCTGCTTAAGTTGGAGACGAAAGGGAAATGTGGTCTGTGCCTTGCTGTTAAGGGGTTTTATTAAGCAACAAGTCTATTGTTGGGTCTCAATTCAGCATGTTGAGTCGTGACGGACGTGTTGTTGCCTTTGACATTGTTAATGTGAGGGGTACATTCAGTATGTTTCGCACTGACAGAAGGATCGGCAACGATCGCAATTCGATTGTCATGCGTGAATTCAGTATGCTTCGCAGTGAATGAAGGATTGTGATGGGTGCGATTTGAATTGTGGGTGGGGAGAATGGCGATCGGCCCAATGGATAGGATGAAATCATGCGTGAGATTCGTTAAACGCCCTGGCGAATGAATTCGCGGCTACACAAACGAAGTCTGCCTGCGCAGACTCAGACGATATTCTTAACCCGCGCAGGTGGGTTTTGTTCGTGTAGTCGCGGTTTCAACCGCCGAGGAGGATGAAATTTTGGTTTAGATGAGAGGGCGATCGATCGTTTGCTCAGGTGATGACGAAAATTGCGAAGACGATCGATACGACTGAAATGATTACCATGCGGGATAGGGTGCGATCGGCTAATCCCCGATTGACTGTTGACCACTCTGCAACAATCCAAAACCAAATTTATAGGCACATTCTTCTAAGGAATCTAACAAATAGCCTCCCTCTTGCACAAAACACAGTGGAATAGATGCCTGGGCAAGAATCTGTCCAATTTCCTCAAAAATAGAAGGGGGCAGGTCCCAACCTCCATGAGGATCGTTAATAATAATGTCATAGCCAACAGAAACAACCAGAGCTGCGCAGCCAAAATCTAATGACTTTTGAATGAGTTGATCAACTTGAGTTAAAAACTCTTCTGAACTCGGTGGATGGGAAAAAGAAACAAACGTTTGTCGATCGCTCGCGGGTTGAACGTCTTTGTAGGGATAGCTCAGTATCGTAGAGTTGTGGATAGAACCAAACCAAACATCGGGTCGCTCTGCTAATAAAGCCGCAGAACCATTGCCAAAATGAAAGTCAATATCGATTAGCCCGATCGGACCTATCCCAGAGTTGAGAAGCGTAACGACAGATGCAACTGCATTATTCAAAAAACAATATCCTCCCAGCCAAGCCGGACCCGCATGGTGTCCGGGAGGTCTACACAGGGCATAGGAAAAGGACGCGCCATGGGCCACTTGCTGTGCGGCGGCGATCGCAGTTCTAATGCCTTCACGGGACAAGTCATAGACTCCCTCAAACAAAGGAGTATCGGCTTTAATTCCCTCATCAAGATAGGGATAATCTAGCAGTAAGGCTTCTCCAACTAGCGTCCGATTCCAATGGGCTAAGAACTCAAGATACTCCTGATGATGAATTTGCTGAAGAACACTATCAACTGAACGATCGCTAACGTCTGCTGTCGAAAAGTTGCATTCAGGAAGACGCTCTAGACCTTTGATAATACGTTGACTACGTTCTTCAACTTCTTGGCCAGCCTTATTTCCCTCAGAGGTAACAATAATTGGAGAGGCTCCTTGCATTTCTCTTTGCAAGATCACCTCCAGGGACAAACTACTCATGCAATTATCTTCCGCATTTCAAAATTTGCTAAATCCGTACCCGTTCCATCAAACTTAGAAGTTTTCCGGAGAGAAGATAGAGTTTGTATGAATTAATTCACATCCCCGATTCTCTTAATCATTCTCGGACCAAAATCTAGAAAACCACTCTTTTGATAAAAATGGTGGGTGCTAGAGAAGGTCGGGAACTCATGGGTTGGCAAACAAACTTCCATACGAGAAAATTTATGTTGGTGACAGTATTTTTCTACGGCTTGAATGAGGTTTTCACCAATATTTTGACTTCGATAGTCTGAATGAACCCACAGCTCCTGAATCAGAACATACTCCCCTCCTACATGAATCGATTCTTGAACGTTTAAAGTAATTAAACCGAGGATAGAGTGATGGTCTTCTGGTGAATGGGCAACAAAAATAGCACCAGGAGATTTTCCTTCAATTAGACGTTGACAGACTCCTGCTGAAGTCGCAGGGAGTTGAAATTCTGAAACCCCTTTGATTTCTGCGAGTAGGGCACCAATACTGGTAACCAAGGCCGGAATATCCGTTAACTGAGCAGGACGAATCAGGTAGACTTGCTGAGCTATATCCTTGGGCGCAGATGTTCCTAACACAGACCCTGTTAGCCAACGGGATGCCATTTCATCTTCTGGACTATCCAGCATTTTCTGGAAACGGTCCTGAAGCAATTGGGTGATAGGACATTCGCCCTTGAAAACCTGTCCACCAACCGCAGAAATAGACCGGATCCCGTGATAGGTCCCAGTGACGAAGATTTCATCTGCCACCATTAATTCGCCTAGAGGCAAGAGTACTTCTTTCACAGGAATATTCAGTGTCCCCGCTAATTCAATGATTAACCGCCTCGTAACGCCATCAATACTCTGAGGAAGCATCGGCGTGTACAAGATCGAGTCTTTCACGATAAAAATATTGGCTCCTGTCATTTCACAGATGGTTCCATCTGGATTCAACATGAGATTGCCGTCAAATCCCTGTTGTTTGGCTAGACGATCAGCCGCTGCCTCAACCGCATAGAAGCCACTGATCTTAGCCCTAGAAAGAGTAGAACCGGCTGAAGGACGACGGATATGACTAATTCCTAACGTCAGCGGTGGGAAAAATCCTGAACTGTCAGTCCGCCAACCTAAAATCAGGGCGGCTGAAGGGAATGGAGAAGGATCTAAAGCCAAACAATTTCCGTTTGGATACACTAGAAGACGAATATATCCCTGTTCTAAGTCGTTCTCACGGATCATTTGCCACAATGCTTTGGTGATGGCTTCAGGTTCTACAGGGGAGAGTCCCAAAGACAACATGGACACTCGTAATCGGTTGAGATGGAGATCGAGTCCTAATAGCTTTGAACCATTGGGAGTGGGATAGAGTCGAAATGCTTCAAAGGCAGCCGTTCCGAAGTTGATCGCATGATTATCGACTGGCAAGCGTGCAAGCTCAGTGGGTAAAATTCGTCCGTCAAGATACGTCCAAGAGCAAAGTTCTAAGGCCATGTTAAGAGTCCTAAATAGTGAATACGGGCAAGTGACATTTGTGAGGGTTGCTAAAAATCAACAGTGAATTAACAGTGGTTAATCTTGGATCTCTATAATCTCATCTTCTACACGGCAGGTTTCCTGAATAATGAGGCTATACAGAGCGATCATGAATTCTCCATCTAGACCATACTGCATTCCTAGTTCCTGACGACGTTGCTTCACGGCTTCTACCCGATCGGGTTGCATCATCGGAATCCCTTGTTGCTTCTTAAAGTCAGCGACTCGTTTGGCAATCTCAAACCGCTTTGCGAGTGCCTCAACAATCTGAGAATCCACAGCATCAATTTCTTGTCTAAACCCTTCTAGTCCGCTCATGATTTCCAATTCTTTTAATGGTTACTAATCATCAAATTCAAGCGATCGTCAAATATTATATCCCTTTGGATCTCTTTTTAATTTCAAGCCACCTAATGTGTGGAAGATGGCAAGCCAATCTTAACTAAGGAAATTGTTTTGTCTGAAGTGCTATAACCACTGTGGGTTACACCTGCGGGAGCATAGTAAATGCTGCCATATTCTAGAAGTTTTTCCTCCTCACCGACTTTCATCATGAGTTGGTCATTGAGGATAATGCCAATTTCCTCTTGGGTCGTGGTAAATCTGGGCAATTTCTCATTTGCAGGAATTTCCAGAACCGCTATTTCAAACCAAGAACAAGCCCCAAACTTACAAGGAAAGCCTGTCAGGTCATCGATCGTAGACTGTAAGCTCAGAATAGGTTCGTCAATAGGTTTCTCAACGGGTTCATGAATAGGTTTACCTAATTGAGACGGTATCAGATACTTCATCTCAACTCCAAGAACTCCGTCCTCAGAAAGAATCGTAGAACCGTGAGGAATATGAGTTGCAGCGACATACGCCTGCTGAAGTGGCTCTAAAATTGACTTCTTGCCATCGACACTGATTTCGACGCAACCCGAAAAAAGCATCCCCATTTGGCTTTCTGGATGTTGATGAGGCTCAAAAACGGCCCCTGGTAATATTGCAGCTAATTGAATGAGTATTTCTCCACACTGGAAAAGAGTCAATTCTAAATCTGGGCGCGGCTTTATAACTTGAGGATCGGGAAAAAAGATTGACGTTGTGATTGACATTGTGAATGTGATTCCCTATGAGTAAGAAAATTCTAACTGGAAGAGATTGGGATTTTTGATCCCAATAACTCCTCCCTGCTGCCGGTTTGGCTGGCGACCATATACGAGCCAAGCCGTTTGGATAGAGCCAATAATTTCATCAATGACTAATACCTCAGGATTTTCCTCGGCAAATTTTAACGCAGCAATCCCACTATCATACTTACCCGCTAGCAAGTTTTGTCCCACGATCGGTTTGGCCGTCTCATAAATGAAAGTTTCCCAGCGTTCTGTGTTGACATAAGCCTGAGTAGCAGGCATGAGTCCTAAACTGCGAGGATGTTCTACATCCTGACGACTCAGGACTCCCATGGCACGAGTTGGACACAAAAAACTATCAATCACGAATATGTCGCGAAAGTACTTTTCTGTTAATTCGTAGACTTTAGGATGAGCCGAGTTTTGGACAATGAAATCAACCTTACCATCATGGAGTTGCTCAAGTGCTTCTAACAGATCGTCAAACAACTCCACTTTGGCGTTGGGCAACTCCTGGAAATCGATGTAAGTTTCAGTGGCCAGTTCATGACAGGTTCCGCTGGGTCCCAGAGTCGCAAAAATTAGTGGCTGATTCATGGGTTTACGCAGGCAATTTTACAGGGCTATCAGAATCGATCGTTTCTACTCCTTGGATGTGATATTGAGCAGGATCCACGGTTCCATGCATTGTGATCATCATGGCATGAATCAATGCCTTGGCCTTCAGCAGCATTTCTTGAAATTCCATTTCAGGATAAGAGAGTGCTACAATCCCGCCGCCTACGCCAATGGATGTTTGTTCAGTCGTTAATAAAGCTGTCCGAATGACAATATTTAAATCGGCTGAACCATTCAACCCCAAAAAGCCGATCGCGCCTGAGTACACCCCCCGCGATTCCTGCTCTAAGCGATCAATAATTTCCATCGTTCTGACCTTGGGCGCACCTGTCATAGAGCCGCCAGGAAACGCGTTACGAATACAGTCTATAGCGCTCATCTCGGGTCGTAAATGCCCCCGAATCGTCGTGACCAATTGATGGACTGTGGCATAGGTTTCCACTTCCATGAGTTTAGGAACATGGACAGTTCCAACAGCACAAACCCGCCCTAAGTCATTGCGGAGCAAGTCCACAATCATTAGGTTTTCAGCTCTATCTTTCTCGCTATTCTGCAATTGTTCGCGCAAAGCCAGATCTTCATCGGGTGTTTTTCCGCGTGGTAGCGTTCCTTTGATTGGCTTCGTTTCCACCCAGCCTTGACGATCGATTCGCAGAAACCGCTCCGGAGACGAGCAAGCGATCGCGACATCACCAAAACGTAAGAATGCCGCATAGGGAGCCGGATTGATACGACGTAACGAACGATAATATAAGAGTGGATCGGGAGTCGTGTCTGTATGAATCTGATTGGTCAGACAAACTTGATAGGATTCTCCTTCGTGAATTTCTTGCAAACAAGCCTGAATATCATCAAGGTAAGTCTTTTTGGACCGACTTAATTTAAAGACAACAGGTTTCTTTGTTTCAGGTTGCTCAATGCGCGATAGAGCAGGAAGTTGGTTAAGCTGCTGTTGAATCCATTCAAACCATGCTGCTGCTGAAGTAGTTTGTCCTGATTGAATGAGGCAGAGTAGATAGACTTCTTTTTCCTGATGATCGACTACAATCATCCGATCCGCTAACATGAACATCGCATCGGGCAATGTAGAAGGGTGCTTTAATGTGGCTCCGAACTCTGCCTTTAGTTCATAGCCAAAGTAACCGACAAATCCGCAGTTAAAATCAAAGGGTAGATTATCAGATGCGCACTGTCTCCGTTCAATTTCCTGCTGGAGATACTCAAAAATCCCCTCTGTTCTACGGCTGATGGTATCAGACTGTATGATCGTGAGTTCCTTCGATTGTGTCTGATAACGAATCACAAGACTATTTTCACCATCACTGTCTCCCATAAAGGAAAAGCGAGAAAGGCCTGCTTCAGCACGACTACTATCGAGCCAAAATGCATTGGGTGAGTTACCAAATAAATGCACAAACATCTGCTCGGTATCGGGACACAGATCCAGCTTGCGCGTACAAAGTTCAAATTCCTGTTGTGATTTCTGCTGCGATTCCTGTTGTGGGTTTTGACCCGAAGGATCGATTATTAAAGAAGGGGCAATCCTAGTATTTCCAGTCCAATTGCTTCCAGTCCAATAATGTTGTCTTGAACTGCTGTCTCGCGCTTGAGACCATTCTCGGGTAATCTTTTTGAAATTCTCGAATAAGGTCTGTCCATACTGCGTACAGATAGACTCTGGATGAAACTGCACTCCCCATAGCGGTAACGATCGATGGCGCATTCCCATGACCAGGTTGTCTTCTGTGCACGCTACTTTTTCCAGACAGTCTGGTAAGTCACTTGAAACGACTAATGAATGGTAACGCACCACAGAAAACGGAGACGGAATTCCTTCAAATAAATCAGTCCCAGAGTGATGGACTTCACTGAGCCGACCATGCCGAACTTCAGGCGCATGAATCACGTCTCCTCCAAACCCATGACCAAGCCCCTGATGCCCTAAGCAAACCCCTAGAAGTGGCACCTGAGCCTGTTGTATCGCTTGACGACAGATCCCAAAATCGCTTGAGTTTTCAGGACGACCAGGGCCGGGTGAGATGACGATATTATCAAATTCCCACTGCTTCAGTTCATCCCATGTAATTTGGTCGTTGCGAACTACCGTGGGGTATTCTCCATTGACCTCTGCAATCAATTGATAAAGATTGTAAGTGTAAGAGTCGTAATTATCAATGATCAGTGTCTTCACATCATATGCCTGGGTAAGGGACCGGAGACTACATCCTGCATGTTGAATATTAGGAAATAGCTTTAAAACTTCTCTACTAAAAATAGCAAGACGATCGCATCTGAGTTGGTTCGTTAGGATACACAAATCAAACTAAATTCGGCTATTCTATCGTTGAGCAGATTAGCAATCAGAAGCTACAAAAGCCCTGTTTATAGTACAGGTATTTTAAAATGAGATTTGCTGCCCTATCTTAATAAAGTTCTATATAAATATAGAACTTTACTGAAAAAATTTTCGATTTCTAAGTATTTTTTCAGTTTTGGAAAACTTCTAAAACTATTATGCATGACGTATCATATTGTCAAGCTTGAAACCGCAACTCCAGTAATTCCACTTAGAGATTTAGTAACCTGAAAACAAACTTGATAAGTCATTAGACTTTATCGGAAATAGTACAAAATAAGAACACGTAAAAGAAATTACTTTTCCCTCGCACAATTCTTCTCTTTTCCCTCCCTCTTTCTTTTCCATCTTTCACCTTCTCTTGCCTTCATTAGGCAGCTTTCAGGATTGTAGTAGTGCGTTTCTGGCGATGGGTCAGCCGGAAATTATGCAGCCCACAGGCTGTTTCCATCACATCATCGCCATAGTGGTCCACCCGATTGCGAAATTCCTGCACCACAATTTGACACCGTTTAATGCCGCCGATTTGGTGTTCTACTTCGACCCGAATCTTGGACATTACTTGGTTCTCCTCCTTCTCAGTCTCGGTTAATTCTCCACCCCGAGGCTTCTTCTTCGGTTACTCAATCTTGACGCCCTCTGGGGCATAGCCTTGAAAGCCTGTATCCTGCCACAGGGTACTGTCTGAAGGAAATTGATAGCCTTCCTCTTCTGCTATCTTTTTGTCATGCTTTTTCCCGTCATAGGTATCACTTAGGAACACAACCTTCCCATCTCGTTCTGTAATCACATTGTTTTTCAGAGTATGAGTCTTTTTCTTGCCACTGTAATACGTCTTTCGGTCTGCGTTGTCCTTCGGGCGATTCATCGGGCGCTCGGTGCCATCCAGGATGAACTCTAAACTGGGACATACCGTCAGGACCGTTTCCAGCTTTGAAGGGGTTCGCTCCGGCAATTGGTGTTCATTACCTAAGGTTTGATTCAACACCCTCGTGAGGCGATGTACCCATTCATTCGCTTGTACTTGGCCGATCCCAAATAAATAGCCTTGGACCGCTTGAGTCGGGTACAGCCGGAAATAAACCAGAATGAACAGCAGCTTATCGTCCAGAGACTCCAGCTCTGCTTTCCGCCCTGCCCCATATGACCGTTGACGCTCTTTTCGCTGGAACGTCTCTTCAACGTAGGCTCCCAGGCTTGGCCAAACCCTTCCAACAACCTTTCAAATTCCTGAGGGTTCAGACCCGTCAGGCTTTGCAGAGTTTTGGGTTTATCCTTTAATGTCTATTAAATAGAGCATTACGTTGATTCCATATATTGGAATAAAACCCCGTTCCAGCAAGCATTTCAGACTTTTGTATCTTTGGCTACATTCTAAATTTGGAATTGCTGCGGCAACTCCCCGCAACTCCGAAAACGATTTGAAAGAATTGGCTATTGTTTAAATTTGATGTAGGATTTTCAGTTAAATCCACATCACCGAAAAAATTATTATGACAAGTGATTTTGAATCAGCTTCTAATTCTTCCCTGTCATCGAGTTCTAACAGTCAATTTGCTTTTTATGTATTTGAATCCTTGATCGTTATAGGCGTATTTGCTGTCGCAGCATTCACGTTAACGACGGAAGATCCCAAAACAGTTGTCTATGGAGTAGTTGGGTTGCTATCTCTAATTCTTTTGCTGATTTTAAATCGAAAGTCATTGAATAACCTCAATCAGAAAACTAAACAATTGGAAAACCAGAAAAAAGCTGAGTTGTACAGTTACCTTACGAATTCTACTGGGGGGAATGATGTTAATGCAATAAATCTTATCCGTTCCAGAGCTATTCAGTATTCTCAAGAGTTAATAGATGACTACAAAAAGCTTCGCCAAAACTCTAGGAACGTCTATTATGTTTTTCAGATTTCCACGATTGTGCTATCAAGTCTAACGCCCATCTTGGTTTTACTGGATAAAGTTGATATTCCTATTCCTGCGATTAAGTGGTTACCAGTGATATTTCCTGCGATCGCTGCGATCGTCACCAGTATTTCCACATCGTTTCCACTTCAAGAAACTTCGGTATCAGCAAATACGGCTGTAGAATTGTTGGAGGCAGAGCAAGAAAAATTTATTTTAGGAGTAACTGCTGATTATCGTTTTTATGACTTAGCTGATGACCCACAGCAACAAAAACAAAAAGTATTGCAGTCAGTTGAAAGCTTTATGCTTCAAGTGAACCAAATTCATCTAAAACAGGTTCAACAATCGGTTAAACCAGAGAAAAATACAGATTCTAATCAATCGAGCGCTGAGTCAAATAGTTAACATAAGTAGCTACGCACAATTAAAT
>JAPLHZ010000005.1 GCA_026389365.1 Cyanobacteriota bacterium | reverse complement strand
CGCATTTTAACGGTGATTACGACGTTGAATGTTCAAGGACGGGATGTTCTTGAGTTTCTCACCCAAGTTTGCAAGGCATCTCGTTTTGGCTCGCCGATGCCCTCTTTACTCCCCAAAAGCTAGACCCCTTGAAGGCTTACGAGTTGACTAAGGATGCTGTCATGGAGGAGGTACGGTTTCAGCGTGAGGAGGTCGGCTTAACGGTACTCGATCCAGATGGACTGCGAGATGCGTCTGGTGGCTTTGAAGGAAGCCGTTACTCTGCGATCAGTGGTAGAGCTTGCCTACCTAGCAAAACCGCTTTCTGCCAGAAAATGAAGAAAACCAGCTAGCTGCAAGGCTTCTGGTTTCAGGATTAGATGTCAAATGGGTTCTATAACGTTTCGGACTGGACACTGAAAAAATTAGTTAACACGGCTGTCAATAATCGCCAAATTCTAGAGGCGAATTTCAAGGTGTATTTGGATGGCTTTAGCGACGATGTAAAGGAAATTATTGCAAAATTTGATCTCCGTAATCAGATCCGCAAAATGAGTCAAGCGGATGTTTTGCTCGAAGTCCTCGAAAAATTTACGAGTCCCTATATCAACCTCAGTCCAGAGGAAGTCACAGATCTAGATGGGCGTAAGTTGGTAGGTTTGAGCAATCTTGGTATGGGTCAGGTGTTTGAGGAGTTGATCCGCCGTTTTAATGAGGACAACAACGAGGAAGCTGGTGAACACTTTACCCCCCGTGAGGTGATCCAACTGATGACCCATTTGTTATTTATCCCTGTCAAAGTTGGGCTACCGCCGACGATGTTGATCTATGACGGGGCGTGCGGGTCTGGTGGGATGCTCACGGAATCGAAAAATTTTATCCAAGATTCTGAAGGGGCGATCGCCTCTAGTACTGCGGTCACGCTTTACGGTAAAGAGGTAAATGGCGAAACCTACGCGATTTGTAAGTCGGACATGATGATCAAGGGGGATAATCCGCAAAATATCCGCTTTGGGTCAACCTTGGCAACGGATGAGTTTGCGGGGATAAAATTTGACTTTATGCTTGAAAATCCGCCCTATGGTAAGTCTTGGAAAACAGAGCAGAAGCTGATTATGGATGGGAAAGATGTCCTTGATCCACGATTTCAGATACAGCTTCAGGACTATTGGGGCGAGCAACAGACGGAAAATGCGATTCCTCGTTCTTCCGATGGTCAGCTTTTGTTTCTCATGGATATGGTGAGTAAAATGAAGCCCCTTGATCTGAGTCCGTTTGGGTCGCGGATTGCCTCAGTTCACAATGGTTCGGCTTTGTTTACGGGGGATGCGGGTAGTGGTGAGAGTAATATTCGGCGGTACATCATCGAAAATGATTGGCTTGAGGCAATTATTCAGTTACCGCAAAATATGTTCTATAACACGGGCATTAGTACCTATATCTGGGTGTTGTCGAATAATGAGGCGGCTCACCGTAAGGGTAAGGTGCAGTTAATTGATGGGTCTGATCTTTATCGCAAGTTACGGAAAAATCTGGGGGCGAAAAATTGTGAGTTTGCGCCAGAACATATTGAACAGATCACCAACCTTTATTTGGACATGAAGCATGAGGGGATCTCAAAAGTGTTTGATAATCGGGATTTTGGGTTTTATAAGGTCACGGTAGAAAGACCTCTCAGATTAGCGGCGCAATTTACACCTGAGCGGATCGCCAGTTTACGGTTTATCTCTGGTTTACAGGAACCGATGACATGGGCTTATGAGCAATGGGGCGATCGCATCTACAGTGACTTGAAAGATTACGAGAAGGACATCAAAGCCTATTTAGAAAAGGAAGAGATTAGCATCACGCCGAAAAATCTCAAGGTTTTGCTAGACCCGAAAAAGTGGCAGGGGCAACGGAATTTGATCGATGTTGCTGAGAAATTAGGATCGGCGATCGGTGATGAAATTTGGACAGATTTTAATGGCTTTTCTACGGTGGTAGAGGATGCTATCAAGGATTTGAATCTCAAGCTATCGGATGCGGAACAAAAGCAGATTTTAAGCGCGATGAGTTGTCAAGATGAGACGGCGACAAAGGTTGTTAAAAAGGTGCATAAGCTCAAGGGGGATAAGTTAGCACAGCTTTTGGACTATCTCGGAACCACTGAAGACAATCTCGCAGATTATGGCTATTTCCCGACGGGACAGGCAGGTAGCTGGATTGAGTATGAAACGGACAGCAATTTACGGGATACGGAAAATATCCCCCTCAATGAAACGATTCACAGTTATTTTCTGCGGGAGGTGAAACCCCATGTGGAGGATGCTTGGCTCGATCTGAGTAAAACGGCGATCGGCTATGAGATTAGTTTCAATAAGTATTTTTATAAACATCAACCTTTGCGATCGCTGTCAGAAGTGACGGCGGAAATTCTCCAGTTAGAGGCAGAGACAGAAGGTTTGCTTAAAAATCTAGTAAGCTTTAGTGTGGTTGATCTAGGTTAAAATCTAGCTAAGAGTCGAGGTACTCGCCATGAAATTGTCAATGCTTGAAAAGCTAATCATTTATTTTGTTTACAAAACCAAAGGGCATATTATTAAAACCCAGTTGGTTAAGTTTCTGTACCTAGCAGATCTAGGTGCTGTGAAATGGCAAGATAAACAACTCACTGATATTGATTGGCGATATTACCTTCAGGGACCTTGGAGCGAGGAAATTGACAACGCTCTTAACAAGCTTTATCAAGTTAATTTTTTAAAGGAAGCATCTCAAGATAAGGCAAAGTTTATCCGACCTACAGAGCATTGCCCAAACCCTAAAGACTTTGGTTTTTCTAAGGGTTTGACCTTGAGATTAGACAATATTCGCTATGAATGGGCAGGAGCTAACAAGTTAGATGAGCTATTAGCTTATGTCTATCAGACTGAACCCATGCTTGATGCTCAAAAATATCACCAAAAAGAAGAGAAAGTATCTTTAAATCTCTCCTTGGAAAGTGAAAAGTTAATTGAGTTATTGGGAGTATAAATGCCACAAGTTTCGGAACTTCGTCCTAAGCACGGTTGGATTTATATGATTAATCCTTATATTGTTTCATGGAGGAAAATTTATGCAGCAAATTGTTATTGATGTAGAGGACAAAATCCAATCGGCTTTCTTAGCAGCAGATGCTCAAAAAAAGAAGGAGTTAAGCAATTTAGTTGCTTTATTTCTAGGTTTAGACTGGGACAATAAGAATTTAATTGAGGTGATGGAAACTATTTCGGATAATGCAGAAAGACGGGGTTTAACTCCCGAAATATTAAAAGAACTTTTAACAGATGAGTAAATTGCGCTTAGTTCTTGATACAAATATTTTAATTAGTGCGTTACTTTCTAAGCGTTCTACTCCTTTTTATGTTGTAAGTTATGCTTTTAAGCATCACATTTTGTTGGTTTCTCAGGAAACGTTAG
Source organism: Cyanobacteriota bacterium (assembly GCA_026389365.1). Taxonomy (GTDB): domain Bacteria; phylum Cyanobacteriota; class Cyanobacteriia; order Leptolyngbyales; family Leptolyngbyaceae; genus JAAFJU01. The sequence continues at coordinate 5,933 of JAPLHZ010000005.1, read as the reverse complement.
GAGAGTTTGAAAAGGTTGTTTTTCGTAAAAAATTTGATAAGTATTTATCAAATGAAGAACGTTATATTTTTATAGCAAAATTTATGGTAGCAGCAGAAATGATAGAGATTATCGAACGATTTGATGTTTGTCGGGATACAAAAGACAATTGTTTTTTGGATTTGGCGGTAAATGGTCAAGCAGATTTTTTAATTACGGGAGACGAGGATCTTTTAGTTCTAAATCCTTTTCAAAATACAGAGATTATTTCTGCTGATTCTTTTACAAAACGTTTTATAGGAGTTTAGTTATAGTGAATTTACTGAAGTACGATCGCTATAAAGATTCTGGGGTGGAGTGGTTAGGAGAAATTCCAGATCATTGGGAAATTTTAAGAACAAAAAATATTTTTCGTTTGAGTGCCGAACCAGCAGAAAAAAATAACAATCACGAGTTACTTTCTGTATATTCAGATATTGGTGTAAAGCCACGTCGAGAACTAGAAGAAAGAGGCAATAAAGCTTCTACAACTGATGGATATTGGATAGTCAAAAAAGGTGATGTCATTGTTAATAAACTCTTAGCTTGGATGGGTGCAATCGGAGTTTCTTATTATGATGGAGTTACAAGTCCTGCCTATGATATTTTGAGAGCGTATAAACCGATTGATAGTAAGTTCTATCATTATTTATTCCGTAGTCCTATTTGCTTGAGTAAATTGAAGCAGCATTCTAAAGGAATTATGGAAATGCGACTTCGTTTATATTTTGATGAATTTGGAAATATTAAATTACCTTATCCATGTTTTGAAGAACAAAAGAGAATTGTAGAATTTTTAGATCGCAAGTGTGGGGAGATTGATGAGGCGATCGCAAAAAAACAACGCCTAATCGAACTGCTCGAAGAACAAAAAACTATTCTCATTAACCAAGCCGTCACCAAAGGTTTAAACCCCGATGCCCCCATGAAAGACAGTGGCATAGAATGGCTCGGTGCGATCCCAGAACATTGGGAAATAAAAAAAGCAAAACATCTCTTTAAGCAAATTATTGATACAGAGCATAAAACTGCCCCAAGCTTTGAAAATGGCTTATATTTTATTGTCAGAACAAGTAATGTTAAAAATGGAAAGCTAGTTTTAGATAAGGCTTTATATACTAATGAAGACATATATAAGCAATGGACAAAAAGAGCTATTCCTAAAGCTGGCGACATCTTATTTACAAGGGAAGCTCCAGCAGGAGAGGCTTGTATTTTACCTTTAAATACAAAAGCTCTAATTGGGCAAAGAATGGTTTTAATGAAGGTAAATCAATCAATATTAGATAGTAATTTTGCTGTTTTTTCAATTTATGGTGGTGCTGCAAAACAATATATTTATGATTTGTCTGTTGGTTCTACAGTTCCACATTTTAATATGTCCGACATCAAAAATATTCCTTTTGTACTACCAGAAATCGCTGAGCAAAGAATAATCAAAGAATACCTCAATAAAATAAATGATAATTTTCAACTTTTACAAGACAAGGAAAACAAGGCTATTGAAAAACTAACCGAACTAAAACAAATCCTAATTGCTGAAGCTGTTACTGGAAAAATTAAGGTTTAGAGCCATGCCAAACAACAAAAAACAATGGGTTTATAGCCCAGCCAAAGCAAAAAAGCCCCAAGTCCCTGCCGCCGCAAAGGAGCTAATTACAGCACAATGTCAACAACTCATCGACAGCGAATTTAAACCACACTATATCGACCTAGAACCACAAAAAAATCGAATGATTATCACCGATATCTATGGCAAATGGTATCGCAGCTTTTATTACTTTTGCAGCACCTTTTATTTCAACATCCCCGAACTACCCAACGAACCCATAGAAAACAAATTCACCCGACTCGAATATATAGGCGAAAATAAATTTAACCTCGCATACATGAGACATACTGAAAAATGGTGGGAAGTCCACACAGGAATCAGCCTAAAAAATGCTTTAGAAGAAATTAAAAACAATGCAATCTTTCACCCCAACTAAACCCCAACCACTTACCGCCGAAACCGTTCTCAAAATCCTACGAGAACAGCCTGACTTTTTCCAGCAATATAAAATCAAAACCCTAGCTCTATTTGGTTCTACAGCCCGTAACCAAGCCACCGAAAATAGCGATCTCGATTTCTTAGTCGAATTTATCGGAACCTCAACCTTTGATGGTTATATGGACTTACTATTTTACCTCGAAGACCTTTTTAAGCGTCCCGTTGATCTCGTTACAGAAAAAGCGTTACGAGCAGAACTCCGCCCCTACATCGACTCAGAAAAAATCTATGTCTAAATCCTATGTCTAAAAACACCCCAGACCGTGAGTGGCGATTTTATATTGACGATATGATCCAATTCGCCGCAAAAGTACAACACTATACCCAAACCCTAAACCAAGAAAGCTTTATCAATAGCGACGCTTATTACGATGCCACCCTGAGAAACCTAGAACTCATCGGTGAAGCCGCAACCAATATCCCCAAAGAAATTAGAGAACAATATCCAAACATCCCTTGGCGACAAATCATCGCCACCCGTAACCGCATTATCCATAGCTATCTAGGCATCGATAACGACATCATCTGGAACATCATCACCGACGAAATACCTGCTCTAATACTCGATCTTAAAATCATCAAACAAGCTCATTCTTCTTAAAAACTATGGTCAGCCAAACGAACGAAAAAGCCCTCGAAGACCTCATCGAAAATCATTTGCTCGATCATGCTGGCTATGCCAAAGGCAACCCCAAAGACTTTGCCCCCACCTTGGCGATCGATACCGCTAAACTCTGGCAATTTCTCCAAGCCACTCAACCCCAAGAACTCGAAAAACTCAGCGATCAACCCAATTGGCAACGGATGATCCTCGAACGGATCGATCGCAAAATCAAAAAAGACGGCGTGCTATCAGTCCTCAAAAAAGGCATAGCGATCGATGATGCAAATCTCACCCTTTATTATAGTCACCCCTACAACGACCTCAACCCCGAAATAGCCGCCAACTTCGCCCAAAATATTTTTTCGATTACTCGTCAAATTCATTTCTCCACTGAGAATCCCACCCATTCCATAGATCTGGTGATTTTCCTCAACGGCTTACCCCTGATTACCCTCGAACTCAAAAACCCTTGGACAAATCAGACCACTTACCACGCCAAAAAACAATATTGCGATCGTAATCCCCAAGAAACTCTGTTTAACTTTGCCCGTTGCCTCGTCCATTTTGCCGCCGATACCGATGAAATCTGGATGACCACCAAACTAACTGGCAAAAACACCTACTTTCTCCCCTTCAACAAAGGCAACAACCACGGCAAAGGCAACCCCGTAAACTCCCAAGGACACAAAACCAGTTATCTCTGGGAAGATGTGCTGAGCCGCAGTAGCCTCGCCAATATCCTCGAACATTTCGTACTGCTGGAAGGCAAACCAAAAGACCCGCTCAAAGATAAAAACCTAATTTTCCCCCGTTACCATCAAAGGGATGTTGTAAACCAACTGCTTAACGATGCCCAACACCAAGGCACGGGCAAAACTTACTTAATCCAACATTCGGCTGGATCTGGCAAATCCAACTCGATCACATGGCTCACCTTTCAATTAATCCAACTATATCCACCCCAACAAAGCGAACCTTTGTTTAACTCCGTGATTGTAGTGACCGATCGCCGTAACCTCGACAAACAATTACGGGAAAACATCAAAGACTTTTCGGAAGTAAAAAATATCGTTGCCCATGCCAATCGCGCCGAAGACCTCAAAAGCGCCCTCGAATCTGGCAAGAAAATTATTATCAGCACCATCCAAAAATTTAGATTCATCGTTGAAGGCATCGAAGGCTTAGGGAATAAACGCTTTGCCGTCATTATTGACGAAGCCCACAGCAGCCAAAGTGGAGCTTCAGCCGATAAGCTCAATATGACCCTCAACCAAGACGATGAGGACGAAGAACCCGAAGATAATCAAGACAAAATCCTCAAAGTAATGCAAGGGCGCAAACTGAGCAAAAATGCCTCCTACTTCGCCTTTACTGCTACCCCAAAAAAGACCACCCGCGAAAAATTTGGCATCAAACAAACCGATGGCAGCTTTAAACCCTTTCACCTCTACTCGATGAAACAGGCGATCGAAGAAGGCTTTATCCTCGATGTATTAGCCAACTACACCACCTACAAAAGCTACTACGAGATCCAAAAATCGATCGAAGCCAATCCCCTATTCGACAGCAAACAAGCCCAGAAAAAACTCAAAGCCTACGTCGAGAGCAACCCAAAAACCATCGCCACTAAAGCCGAGATCATGGTGAATCACTTCCTTGATCATGTCGTCAAAGAGAAAAAACTTAAGGGGCAGGCAAGGGGCATGATCGTCACCCGCAATATTAAAACCGCCATTCAGTACTACTTCGAGATTCAAAAACTGCTCAAAGCCAAAAATGCTGATTTTAAAGCGATCGTTGCTTTCTCAGGCAAAAAGAACGTAAACGGTATCGAACACACCGAAGAATCCCTCAACGGCTTCCCCAGTAAAGATATTGAAGACAAATTCAGAAGCGATGATTATCGCCTTTTAGTTGTCGCCAATAAGTTTTTGACGGGATTTGACGAGCCATTGCTCCACACCATGTATATCGACAAAACATTACAAAAAGTCCAAGCCGTCCAAGCCATTTCTCGACTGAACCGATGCAATAACAAAATGGGGAAAACCGAAACCTTTATCCTCGACTTTGCCAACAGTACCAGTGACATTAAACAAGCCTTTGATGAGTTCTACACCGCCACCACCCTCAACGAAGCTACTGATGTTAACGTACTCCATGACCTCAAAGAAAGCCTTGATGCTCTTGGCGTATATGAAATTTACGAAATCAACGAGTTTAATCAACTCTTCTTTGATGGCGTAGAAGCTGACCAACTTAGCCCCATTATCGACACTGCCGCCCAACGCTTTAACGAAGAACTAGACCTCAGTGACGAAGACAAAATCGATTACAAAATCAAAGCCAAACAATTCGTCAAAATTTACGCCCAACTCGCCTGTTTAATCTCCTTCCATAATTTCCACTGGGAAAAACTACACTGGTTCCTAAAATTTCTCATCCCTAAACTCATTGTTAAAAATCCCCTCCAAGACCAACTAGATGAACTCTTAAACAGCGTCGATCTCAGTACCTATGGCATCGAACGAGTCACCCTCAACGCGGCGATCGCCCTCGATGACAGCACCAGTGAACTAACCCCCCAAAACTCCAACGTCCGAGGCTACCGCGAAGAACCACAAGAAGATGAAACCCTAGAAGAAATTATTGCCACGTTTAACCAAACCCATTTCGGACAATGGGACGCAACCCCCGAAGAACAAAAAATTAAGCTAATCAATATTGCCCGTAACGTTGCCCAAAACCCCGATTATCAAACCCAAGTTGTGAACAATCCTGACCCGCAAAACAGTCGATTGGCGATCACCCAATTGATCAAACAAGCCGTCAATAGTGAACGCCGCAAAGAACTGACCCTCTATAAAAACTACTCTGAAGATACAGATTTTCAACTGGCTCTAGAAAACAGTATTATTCGCATCCTCGAAACTGCTTTAAATAACCCCAGTCTTGCTCTTCTAGCAAGTTAGATACAGACTTTGCACCTCAAGGCATTGATAGCTTATTCATATCTTCTCAAGCAGATGAATTATTTGCTTTGCTAGATGATGTTTATACAAAAGCTGCTGCGTAAAGTTCTTACCAAGTTTAGGACGACTAATATGTGTGGTTAACTGTGTATTAGATGCTATCGGAAATTAGTCTAATGAGCTAAATTCAGAATACTAAGGTCCTAGATAAGGTTTGACATCATGAAAATGAGCTATAGGGATCTAGAAGGAAAACCAAAAACGCTGCAAAGCCTGACAGGTCTGAATC
>JAPLHZ010000263.1 GCA_026389365.1 Cyanobacteriota bacterium | reverse complement strand
TTTTCTTTAGCCCATCCATTTCGATTGCTTGCATTACCTTTTGCCGTAAATCGGAACTATATGGTTTTGGCATTGTTATTGCTCAGACAATTCGCTTTCTTTCTATCTTATGTCCTAACCTAGCTGGCTATAGCTATAACATCACGGTATTTACCCCGCACAGAGACATCCCGTAAACAGTCATCGGCGATCGCCCAGATAAACGAAACGAGCTTATTATGGGTGCTGTGATCCATTAGAAATTTAACTAAAAAAAGACTACTACTAAGCATAGGCGTTTCTTGAGCGACCAAACAACACTAATGCTCAACCTTTTGGCGATCGGAACAGAAAGCACCTCTTTTCCTTTACGATTATGGTCTGACAAGCATTATCTAAACATCTGAACGTTTATCAGCGTTGTTTCTTTTAAAGGTAGGGTAGGTAAGACAACTACAGCCTTACCTCTCTCTGGCAACCTATTTCCAGACCAAAGCTCCTACCTTGCTAACTTAATGGCGACTTAAACCGATCTGCTCTGCAATGGGTAAGTGCTGGAACACTCCCATTTAAAGTTGTGGATGAAAAATCAGCCGTGAAGTTTGCGCGATCGTGTATCCATTTTGGCGGTGGAGCAACTCGAAGCATTGGGTGAGGCATTGCTTGATTTCTCTGGGGGCGCTGATTTAGAACGTTGGTTTAGCGAGAATAGCTAGGACACGATCGGCCCAGAACGACTGCCCGGTCTACACTTGGCACAGTGGTGAATTTTGGTGATCATTAAGCTGTAGTTAGCGTTGGAACTGAGTTTCAGTGTAAATTGTCTCAAGTCCCCATGAATTGAGTTTTCTCCATGAGTCAAACAATTGAACCCACTGTTCATCTCGATAGCACTACCACAGCGACCGATGAACGCGTTAAATATGGTGAACGGGAAATTGAGAATGCCCAACTGATTACCTTCCCAAATCCGCGTCCTGGACGCATTTACACGATTTCGGTGATGATGCCGGAGTTTACCTGTAAATGTCCCTTTTCCGGCTATCCAGACTTTGCAACGATCCATGTTAGCTATGTTCCAAGCGATCGGATTATTGAACTAAAAGCCATTAAGCTCTATATCAATAGCTACCGTGATCAATACATTTCCCATGAAGAAGTGACCAACAAAATCCTCGATGATTTAGTCGAGGCTTGTGATCCCTTAGAAATGACCATCAAAGGCGACTTTCAACCCCGAGGGAATGTTCATATGGTGGTTGAGGTGAAACACATTAAAGCCAAATAATTATTTATTCATCTCGCATTTTTGGAAACTCCGCTGGAGTAATGTTAACGGTGACTATATTCTTTCCCCGCATTAACTCCAACGGAATGGCTTGGCCAATTGTGGATGATTCTACAACAGCCAAAACTTCAGGGAGAGTTTCCACTGATTTCCCGTTTAATTTACGGAAGATATCCCCCGCTTGAACCCCGGCTCTAGAGGCGGGGGAATCTTTAGCAATCCCTAAAATAATCACACCCCGCTCTTGCGTTACCTCTAGATTTTGGTCCGATTCGCGCTTAATCCGATCGCGCAATTCGGAGGTCAAATCGCCCATTTGAACACCTAGAAATGGATGATTTGCTTTCCCTTGATTGAATAATTGCTTTGAAATTCGTTGCGCTGTATCGATCGGAATCGCAAATCCTAAGCCCTGACCATTCGCCCGAATTGCGGTATTAATGCCAATCACTTCACCCCGATCGTTCAAAAGTGGCCCACCGGAATTACCCGGATTAATCGCCGCATCGGTTTGAATGAATCGCACTCGTTTATCCGGAATGCCCACCTCAATACTGCTGCGTCCCAGCGCACTAATAATTCCCGCTGTCACCGTATGGTCTAGGCCCAATGGATTCCCAATGGCTATTGCCCATTGACCTACCACGAGTTTAGTCGAGTCACCCATTGCGATGGTCGGAAGTCCTTGGGCCTCAATTTTGATGGCTGCCACATCCGTCACCGGATCCATGCCCACAACTTTGCCCGTCAAACTCCGACCATCCTCCAACAACACCTGCACCGTATCGGCTCCAGCCACCACATGAGCATTGGTTAAAATCTGGCCGTCAGCACTAATAATAAAGCCAGATCCAGTTCCACGCTGTGCTGGTCCATTTTCGTCGGGTTGCGCATCCGGTCTCTGCTGTCCAAAAAAACGTTTTAACAATGAATTCGCATCGCCTTTTCCATCTCGCCGCCTGGATACCTCAATGCGCACCACTGCCGGACCCACGCGTTCAACAACGGCAGCGATGAAGTTGGGCGGTGGGGTTGTCGGCGAGTCGGACGTTTGTATAGCCGATCGGATAAGCGGTGGTGCCAACGATTCAGAACCCGATTTGCTGACGTAATGTGTGGCAATTAATCCAGCCCCGCTGCCAATAGCAAGGAGTGATGTGCCGAGGGCCAATTGTTTAAGCGTCAATCCCATGACTTATCCGAAACCGTATAAATTCTCTCGATCGCTAGCTTACTGTACAGATCTAAGGTTGTGGCACTTTATTTATTCTCCGGGGATATGACATTGGGTAGGCACCGCTATAATCCCTTAATCCCAAATCAACTTAAACACTATAATTTTTACACAACGTTTTCAAACTCCTATCCCCACAGATCCCATAAAGCCAGACAACCATCACCATCACCAGCCGAAAATAACTTTTGCAGCATGAGCGCTTTCCCCCAAAGAATTCTAGCGTGTTGCCCAATGTTAGAACTTGGCCTTCATCGTGCAGCGCATCCTCGTTTCTATGGGGGCATCCTCTAGATAAAGAACCATTCGCGCTTTTCCCAAAGGAATGAATAGCTAGAACGTCAGAATTAGCGAATCTCTACCCTATATCTTATTTACTCAATCTCTGTCAATTCTATGACTCATTCCTTAGCCACAGGTTACAATCTCCAACTGGTCGTCGTCTCTGTCGCGATCGCCGTGCTAGCTTCCTACACTGCTTTAGACCTGGCTGGACGAGTGAATGCAACCCAGAATCGTGCCCAAATCGGTTGGCTGATCAGTGGAGCGGCTGCCATGGGCACTGGCATCTGGTCGATGCACTTTATTGGCATGTTGGCATTTCGATTGCCTGTTCGCGTTTATTACGACTTTCTAACGGTTCTTGTTTCCGTTTTGCCCGCCATGATTGCCTCAGGACTGGCTCTGTTTTTGGTCAGTCGTCCGACCTTGGGGTGGCTCCGGCTATTGGGGGGAAGCTTTTTCATGGGATTGGGGATTGCCTCAATGCACTATCTCGGCATGGCTGCAATGCTTACGTCAGTAGTGATGAATTATGATCCTCAGATCGTGGCGCTCTCTGTTCTAGTTGCGATCGCAGTCTCCTTTGTAGGACTATTTTTGGTATTCCAGTTGCGGGAAGAAATAACACCGCATCAAACCTGGAAAAAGATCCTGGCTGCCCTCATCATGGGAACAGCCATTCCAACGATGCACTATGTCGGTATGGCCGCTGTCTGTTTCATGCCCCTGCCCAACACAGTATTGGAGTCGGACTTACAGCCTCCCGAAAACATTATCCCCTTAGCTGCGGCTGTCGTCCTCGGCACCCTGATTATTTTAGGACTAGCCTTGTTGTCCGCCTTTTTTGATCGCCGACTGTCAGCTCAGCTTATCTATGCCCAGGCACTCCAGGAAAGTCAAAAATCTCTCAAAGCGATTCTAGAAGGGATTCAGGTCGGGGTGCTGGTGATGGGAGATGATGCTCAAGTTCAGGCCGCCAATCATGCTGTTCTGGACCTATTACATGTTTCTAACATCGCAGAATTGCAACAACTGTGCGATGGAACGGTCACCAACACCCTAGCTTCATCCCCTCCCGACCATTCAGAGGATCAGCTTCTCCAGTCGCTTCAACACGTATTACAGCAAATTGCCGCCGGACAGTCTGTGCAGAATACAGTTGTCTACAGCGCATCCCCAATCCACCAAGAACCAACCGCACTACTGGTAAATGCGGTTCCTTTGCATCTATCTGATACCGCTTTAACTCAGATGATCTGCACGTTTAGCGAGATCACAGACCTGAAGCGCGTTGAAAACTGCCTCAAAGATTCTGAGGCTAAATTCAGAGACTTAGCGACACAGGAAGAACTCTTAAATCGTCTCTCAAATCAGATTCGGCAATCTCTGGATTTGCCTACGATTCTGCAAACCGCAGTCTGTGAAGTCCGTAATCTTTTCGCAACCGATCGAGCAGTGATCTATCAGTTTGATGCCAATTGGTGTGGACGAGTTGTTCTTGAGGATGTCGCTGCACCTTGGCTTCCCACCTTAGGAGAAGCAGCCGATGATTGCTTTCCCAGAGAGTGTCTGGAACTCTACCGACATGGCAGGATCAAGGCAATTAACAACATCTTAGAAGCAGGGTTAGACTCTAATCATCTCCAGTTTTTGCAACGACTGCGGGTGCAGGCTAATCTGATTGTGCCGATTATGGTGTGCGATCAGCTCTGGGGAATGTTGATTGTCCATCAATGTAGTCACCCAAGAGTTTGGAAAGAGGAGGAAAGTAACCTACTATATCGGCTAGGCATTCAGTTAGGCATTGCCATTCAGCAATCAGACCTCTACACCGAGTCTGAGGAGAGTGCGCTGCAAGCCCATGTACAAGCCCAGCAATTGCGTGAATCTGAAGCTCTGCTCAAGCAGCAAGCCCAAAACCTCCAACAAGCCTTTCAGGAGTTACAAAGCCTCCAACTACAGGTTGTCCAAAGTGAAAAGATGTCCAGTTTAGGCCAACTGGTGGCTGGCGTTGCCCATGAAATCAATAATCCGGTCGGTTTCATCCACGGTAACCTGAGCCATGTGCAAACCTATGCTCAGAATTTATTGAGTTTGGTGGAACTTTACCAGAAACACTACCCAAATCCGATCGTTGAAATACAGGCAAAGGAAGAAGAAATCGACTTGCCATTTTTACAGCAGGATTTCGATAAAATCCTTGCCTCAATGAAAATAGGCACCGATCGCATTCGCCAGATTGTTCTGTCTCTACGCAACTTCTCACGGATGGATGAGGCGGACTTTAAGGAAGTGGAGCTTCATGAGGGAATTGATAGCACCTTAATGATTCTGCAACATCGTCTGAAAACGCGGTCTAAATGTCCAGCTATTGAAGTGATTCAGAATTATGCTAGGTTGCCGTTAGTGAAGTGCTACCCTGGACAACTCAACCAAGTGTTAATGAATATTTTGGCGAACGCCATTGATGCGCTGGAAGAGGCCGATACAACACGAACGGTTCAAGACATCAAAGATAGTCCAAGTCAGATCACTATTCGGACAGGCCTAGTCGATCGGCACTGGGTAGAAATTAGGATCCTTGACAATGGTCCCGGTATTCCTGAAAAAGTGAGGGAACGGATTTTTGACCCCTTCTTTACCACTAAGCCGATCGGTAAAGGAACGGGCATGGGACTGTCCATCAGCTACCAAATTATCGTTGAAAAGCATGGTGGCAAACTAGAATGCGTCTCCAATCCCAATCAAGGAACAGAATTTGTGATTCAGATTCCCATCCAGCAATAAGCTTTTAGGTCTGTCTAACGGCTCAAATCAGTGGCGACAGATAACCTTGCACTTGGCACCAGTGGCTTTTATCCGTCCGTTCCATTTAAATTTTTAGGCTGGCTATATGTGGTTTCCAGTAGTTTCTACTATCCATAAGATCAGGATTGATTTGCAAGCTCAGCAATTCCAAATTCAGAATGTAGCCAAAGATACAAAAGCCTGAAATGCTTGCTGGAAAGGGGTTTTATTCCAATAAACGGAATCAACGTAATGCTCTATTGAATGACTTATCAAGTTTGTTTTCAGGTTACTAACTCTCTAAGAGACTAAGATTCGAGGAGGGAATGCCAAAAACCTCAGAAATTAGCTTAAATATCTCTTGTTTACATAAAACGAGTCATATTTGTATCCTATGTTACTGTTTGAATTTGGAATTGCTGGCTTGAGGTTTAAATCCTTGACATTACAAAACGTGTAGCCCTAAAATGAATTCCTCTAAGTAAATAGGCATTAGTCTTCTATGATACAATCCAAGCCCAAGACCAACTATTTTCCTGTAAAAAGTAAAATAGTTAGTGAATTAGCTTTATTATTTACCGTTTATATTCTGGTAACCTTACTATTATTTTTACATTTCCGCACTTGGGACTATACTATCACCCGCCAATTGTTGGGTGTCTCTGTTTATCCCAGTTTACTATTTGGCGGTATTGCTCTAGCTTGGCGATATGTTCGCCATCCCATCTGGATATTGCCAATAGGTTGCTTGGTGTTTATGGGATTACCATTTGTAGTAGCATTACTAGGTGGATGGGGTCTAGTGCCTCTCGGTATATTCGGTATTAGTGCAACTATCTTTACATATCTATCCGAACAAGACCGCCCCTTGATTAAAACCTTTCAACTTTCAGGGGCGGGAATTATACTTGCAGTAATTTATTTCTTGGTAGTCAATGGTTTTAACTATGCCAATGTATTTGCAGATATCGCTGCTTATAACAATACAATTAACGTAGATACCCTAATGCATTCTGCCATTGTGCAGATGCTGTCTAAATTTAATACCTCATCAACAGGACTAGATGGTATACAGCCTCTAACCTATCATGTTGCTGCACATCGCTGGGTAGCGGCAAATCTCAATATTTTAGGCGGGCAAGCACCCCTACTATTAAGTGTTTGCCAACAAGTTGCTTTTCTGCCTGCGATTTTATTTACTACAGTTTTATCCTTAATGTGTCTACTATCGACTCCACTTTCCACTATAGGATCTTGTGGGGTTACTTTTTTAGGTTTATGGTTATTCAGAACTCGCATCTGGGATTCTTATTTAGCGAGTGAATCCTATGCTTTTTCCCTTCCTGTATTTATAGCTATGATACCAGTAGGTCAAAAATGGCTGTTGAAAGCTAGTGAAAGTAATCGCTGGTTGAGGGTTGAGCCTTTCCCCTTAACATTGACTGTGGTAGCAGTCATGGCTTGTGGTGCAGCGAAAATTTCTTCTGGGGTGATACTGGCTTTGTTTCTCCTCCTCTGTGGGTTTGCACCCAAAATCTGGCAACAAAATCAACTGAAGTGGCGATATATAGGACTATTATTCACTTTAGGGATCGCTTTTTTGGGGGGGTGTTTAGTTTTAGCCTTTAGCTTTAGTCCTGTAAATCTTATCAATATCTTCTATCCTTTTCACTTTGCACGCACCTCCACAAGTCAGTTTGTTTGGCAAAATATCGTATTCCTGGGGCTAATCATCCCATTTCATTGGTTGCAGAGGAATAAAGAGAATTTTTTGTGGCGATCGCAGGTGATGATCCTCACAGTGCTATTTCTAGTATCTCAACTACCAGGAGCTTTATTGGAAATCGGCGGGGGATCAGCAGCTTATTTTGTGCAGCCAGCGCTGTTAGTCACCCTATTGTTTGCCTTGTCTGCTGTAGCTGACTATTGGTCAGTCAATCGTACAACTTGTTTTCTATTCAATGTAGATGCAGTTGATCATAGGACAAAACCTTTGTCTACAACTATTAGCTGGGGACTGATAAGCTTAGTCTTCATCTTTTCATTTTGGAGTGGAACTCCAGAAATCGGTAGTTACAAAGACATTGGGGTACAGTTTGTTCATCAGTTGGTAGTTATTCTAGATGGATTCTCTTCTCCGTCAAATTCATCGACTGATTTGAAAGGATTAAGTAAACGCCAACACCAATTAGGGTTGTTACTTTCCCCCCCCAGTGTAAACTGGGAAATAATCAACACCAAAACCGAATTGGGTTACATTCAAGCTGAACTTGCAAAATTAACTGAATTAAAGAAAGTACAAACAGATGACAAGTTAGCTATTCATATTTCACAGGACTTTTCAGGTTTTTGGCAACCACAGGGTGCGAGAACTTGCTGGGATAAATCTTTTGTAATTCCTGCAATGATTGGATTACCAATGCTGAATGGAGTCCGAGGTGAGAATAGCAACTGTGATTTAACTAAATATTATGGTATGGTTGCCTATAGTTCCGAGTCTTGGAATCGTCCAATTTCTCAGAAAGATATCTGCACCAAGTCCACTAGATTAGGTTTTAATAAAGTGTTGAATGTTTCCCGATCGCAAATTCAATTATATGTTTGTAGTGAGTTTTCACGGAACTAAATTCTCTATGAAAATCATCTGCAAGACAACTTAAGTCTAGAATTGCATTTACTTCAACAATAATCAAATGTCTCATATATCTGTTGTCATTCCTATATATAAAGCAGAAAAAAGTCTTGATGTTCTCTATGACAGGCTGAAAGTTTCTTTGTCTGAGATTACACAGGATTTTGAGATCATTTTAGTTGAGGATTGTGGGGGCGATCGTTCTTGGGATATAATTACTCAATTAGCTAACAGTGACTCACGGGTAAAAGGAATTCAATTTAGTCGGAATTTCGGTCAACATTATGGTATAACTGCAGGCCTAGACCATTGTGATGGTGACTGGGTTGTAGTTATGGATTGTGATTTGCAAGATAGACCAGAAGAAATTCCCCGACTTTATAAAAAAGCTCAAGAAGGTTATGATATTGTTTTAGCTAGGAGGGGGAAACGAAAAGATTCTCCCTTAAAACGAGTGACATCATGGCTATTTTACCAAATTTTCAATTATTTTACTGAACTGCAATATGATGGTGAAGTTGGCAATTTTCGGATAATATCTCGACAAGTTGCCCAGAATTTTTGTCTGATGCGTGAACGACTGAGATTTTTTGGAGGTTTAGTAGATTGGATGGGATTTTATACTGCTAGTATTGATGTTTTTCATGAAGAACGCTTTGCTGGGAAAAGTACCTATACCTTTGCTAAATTATGGAAATTAGCTAGCGAAACAATTATAGCTTATTCTGATAAGCCCTTGAGATTAGCCATTAAACTAGGTTTTATCATTTCTATTTTTGCTTTTATTTATGGATTTTATATACTTATTGAAGTTTTGATTTATGGTGCAACTGTAACAGGTTGGAGTAGTATTATTGTTTCCCTATATTTTTTGGGAGGAATTATTATTTCTATTTTAGGAATTATAGGCATTTATTTGGGAAAAACTTTTGACGAAATCAAGAACAGACCTTTATATTTAGTCAGGAATAAAACTAAAAATTTCAATTTTGATGCACATGAAAATCGCAAATAAAATCACAATTTTTGCAATGACAGAAAAAGGTTATGTAGTTTTACAGAAACTATTACCTAAATTTAAAACTCATATTGAAACAGTCATTGCTTCTCATGACTCACAAATACAAAAAGATTTCTACTCAGAAATAAAGTCTTTATGTCAAGATAATTGTATTCATTTTATGGATAGAAAAGACTTTAGAGAAATAACGACGCAATATGCGATAGCTGTATCTTGGCGATGGATTATTAATGTAAATAATAGTAATTTAATTGTTTTTCATGATTCTTTACTTCCACGTTATCGAGGTTTTAACCCCTTAGTTTCTGCTTTGATTAATGGAGACAAACAAATAGGTGTTACAGCTTTATTTGCTACATCAGAATATGATAAAGGCGACATAATCACCCAGTCTTTAACTCAAATAGATTATCCAATTAAAATTCAAGATGCAATTAATAAAATTCTGGAAAATTATGAAGAAGTTGCTTTGTACGTACTAGAAAAGATTGTTAACAATAATAAGTTTTCCGTTGTTGTCCAAAATGAAAATCAAGCTACTTATAGTTTATGGCGAGATGACGAAGATTATAGGATTAATTGGCATCAGTCTTCTATTGAATTGAAAAGATTTATTGATGCTGTTGGTTATCCGTATAAAGGTGCTTCCACAATACTAAATTGTAATTTAGTCAGAATTTTAGAAGCTGAAATAGTAAGAGACGTTGTTATTGAAAATCGTATACCGGGAAAAGTTATTTTTGTAAAAGATTCACAGCCTATAGTTGTTTGTGGTCAAGGATTGTTGCAAATACAAAAACTGATAGATGACAAAGAGAATCAATCTTTAATTCCTTTCTCTAAGTTTAGAACAAAATTTCGATAAATTAATTTAATAATCTGTTTAACTGAAATCATAATAATGAATCATCTTTACATCCTCTTTACAATCCTACTAACAGTTTACGGACAAATCATCATTAAATGGCAAGTTCAAATAGCCGGAGCATTTCCCCAAGACAACATTGAAAAACTACAATACATCATCAGACTATTACTCAACCCCTGGGTAATTAGTAGCTTTACCTGTGCATTTCTCGCTTCTCTTAGCTGGATGGCCGCTATGACGAAATTCCCTCTCAGCTATGCTTACCCATTTATGAGTTTAGCTTTTGTTTTAGTCATGTTTTTCAGTGCTATC
>JAPLHZ010000130.1 GCA_026389365.1 Cyanobacteriota bacterium | reverse complement strand
GCGGATGAAATAATGGAGATAGCCTGTGGGCTGCATAATTTCCGTGTGTCTAATCGTCAAGGAAAGGAGATTAAATGCCTAAAATCAGCCTAATCTAGAGAAGAAGTTGAATAGAGATGGATAAGAAAGAGAATAAATGATGAGAAATGTAGTTTGCACATCAATCATTTATTCAACATAATTAGTACTCACTATTTCCTTTAATGTCTATTAAGTAGCCCGCAACAGTAGCCCGCAACCCCGACACTAATGCGGGGTCCACCAATCCATTTCCACTACAACGGATTGGTAAACCTTTGGAAAATGATGATCAATTCTTCATTTACTCGCCCAATTCGATCGGGAAAGCGATCGATAAGAAGTAAAATAGAATTCGCTGGTATTAATATGGATAGCCGATTATGTCAATGCTCAATACCTTAGCTGCCGCCCGTCATGGCGATGATCTTACCCTTGAACAGGGGTTAGAATTATTATTGACGACTGATCCTGATACAATTTCCCAAATCCGTGACACCGCCGATTCGTTACGCCGTGAGCAATCTGGCGACACGGTAACCTATATTGTCAATCGAAATATTAATTACACCAATATTTGTGAACAACATTGTAGCTTTTGCGCATTTCGACGAGATGAAGGGGATGAAGGCGCATATTGGCTGGACTTTGGGAAAATATTAGAAAAAGCCACGATCGCCGTATCGCAAAATGCAACTGAAATCTGTATGCAGGGCGGTTTGAATTTAGGCGCAAAGCGGAATGGAAAATCTCTTGATTATTACATTCAGTTAGTGAACACAATTGTTTCAAACTATCCACAGCTACACATTCATGCCTTTTCACCCCAAGAAGTACAGTTTATTGCTCGTGAAGATGGCTTGAGCTATGTTGAGGTGATCCGTGAATTGCAGGCTGCCGGAGTTGGATCGCTTCCAGGAACCGCAGCAGAGGTGTTGGACGATCGAATCCGAAATATCATTTGCCCCGAAAAGATCAATTCCCAAACTTGGCGAGAAATTGTAGAACTGGCCCATAGTGAAAACTTGCCCACTACCAGCACCATGATGTCAGGCCACATCGAAATGCCGCTGCAACAAATTCAGCATTTAGATCAACTACGAGAACTGCAAAAACGATCGCACGCCCAAGGTACAACAGGCATCACCGAATTTATTTTGTTGCCCTTCGTCGGCCAAGATGCACCAAAACCTCTGAGAAGTCGGGTAGGCCGAGATCAACCCAATTTAAATGATGCGCTGCGCTTGATGGCTGTTGCGCGGATTTACTTGGGAAATTGGATCCCAAATCATCAACCAAGCTGGGTCAAACTCGGCCTATCCGGTGCGACACAAGCCTTACAGTGGGGCTGTAATGATATTGGTGGAACATTAATGGAAGAACATATCACCAGTATGGCGGGGGCTATGGGCGGAACCTGTCAAACGGTGGATGAGTTGCAGGCAGCGATCGCATCAATCCATAGACCTTTTGCAGAACGGACAACACTGTACGACAGGGTTTGAAGCGCTGAGATTATCTTAAATAAGAGATCTCCATCGGGAAATCACAGCCTACGATAGAATTAGGACTCACTTGATTCCTTTATCTTCAGTAGTTTTATGTCAGTTCGAGTTCGCATTGCTCCGAGTCCTACGGGAAACCTCCACATCGGGACCGCCCGTACAGCGGTGTTCAATTGGCTCTATGCCAAAAATAATGGCGGGACATTCATTCTGCGGATCGAAGACACCGACCTCGAACGATCGAAACCTGAATTTACCCAAAATATTCTCGATGGCCTGAAATGGCTAGGCTTAAATTGGGATGAAGGTCCAGTCTTTCAGACCGATCGGACGGATCTCTACCAAGCCAAAATCCAAGAATTACTCGACAAAGGCTTAGTCTATCGCGCCTACGATTTGCCAGAAGAACTAGAAACCATGCGCGCCCGTCAAAAAGCCCGCAACGAAGCCCCACGTTACGACAACCGCCACCGGAACCTAACGCCAGACCAAATTGCCGCATTTGAGGCTGAAGGTCGTCCGGCGGTGATTCGGTTTAAAATTGAAGACGATCGGGAAATCATCTGGACCGATTTAGTCCGGGGCAACGTCTCCTGGAAAGGTCGAGATTTAGGCGGTGATATGGTAATTGCTCGGGCGGCGGATGCGAGTACTATCGGTGCGCCGTTGTATAACTTTGTCGTTGTTGTTGATGACATTGACATGGGGATTTCCCAAGTGATTCGCGGTGAAGATCACATTGCTAATACACCTAAACAAATTTTGCTCTATGAAGCTCTAGGTGCAACGGTTCCAACCTTTGGTCATACGCCACTAATTTTGAATGAAAAAGGAGCAAAGCTTTCAAAACGCGATGGTGTGACCTCGATTTTTGACTTCCAAAAAATGGGTTATCTCCCAGAAGCGATCGCAAATTATATGAGCCTTTTAGGGTGGTCACCGATCGAGGGAATGAATGAAATTTTCTCTCTTGAAGAAGCGGGAAAAGTATTTAGTTTCGATCGGGTGAACAAAGCGGGCGCAAAGTTTGATTGGGATAAACTTAATTGGATCAATGGTCAATATCTCCATGCAATGCCCGTTCCGCAATTGACAGATTTGCTCATTCCCTATTGGCAAGAAGCGGGCTATGTGTTTGATGCTGTGAACGATCGGCTTTGGCTAGAACAACTTGTGGCGGTGATTGGTGCAAGTTTGGCAAAGTTAACGGATGCGGTCGAAATGTCGGCTTATTTGTTTAATCCAACGGTCATGCCCACGGATGAAGCCTTAAAGCAATTGGGTCTCGATGGAGTAACGGGTGCGCTAACGGCAGTATTAGCGGCAATTCCAGCAGAGCCATTAACTGAAGAATCTGCCAAAGAAATCATTAATTTGGTTGTGAAAGAAAATGGCGTTAAAAAAGGACTGGTCATGAAGTCATTGCGGGCCGGATTAACCGGATCATTACATGGTCCTGATTTGATCCAATCTTGGTTGTTATTGAATGCAAAAGGTTGGGATAAAACCCGGTTGGCAGGGGCGATCGCTTAGATTAGATCTCTCTAAATCGCCATTCCTAACGGGGACTAGGAATTAGATTGAAAATCATTTTCTCCTGAACTCCCTCCGACTCCGGTCCCCCTTACTAAGGGCGTTGGATGGATTTCGGGAACTTTCTAATCATCCGATCTGTCATTTAAGCCCTAATCATTCAAGTTGAGCCTTAACAAATTCCCATGCTATTAAATCGCTCTTTTTCTGTTTGGTCTACTGTTGCTGTTGCATTAGCGTTGGGCGCTAGTTTGGGCGCGACTCCAGCTCGGGCTGATATTTCCCTTAATTCGGGATTTGGCCAAACGTCTATTTCAGGAACAGCCGGCGGTGGAACATCCTTGCGAGATGTCGCTGGAAAAGATGAAACAGCGACTGGAAGCTGTCTAGGATTCGGCAAAGGACAGGCCGATCAGATCCTGCGGCTCAATTCGGAATTTCGAGATTTGACGGTGGTGGTGAAGAGTAATATGGACACCACAATTGTTGTCAAAGGTCCAGGTGGGACTTGGTGTAATGATGATTTCCAAGGAAAAAATCCTGGTCTTGATGGTCAGTGGCAAGCTGGAGAATACAAAATATGGATTGGCACACAAGTACGAAATCAATCCGTAAATTATGTCTTGAAAGTGAGCCAAGAATAACGATCGACAATCAATCAGAATCACCTAATACTCGAATAGATTTGGCAGGCTTGATAATAATCAAATTTGTCAAATCTATTTTTTTAACTTATCTTTTAGTCGTTATTGCCCGTCATGGACATAAATATCCGTCTTCCTAATTTCCCGAAAAAATCCTCAATCCCACGTCGCACAAAGGATATAATCCGAAAGAAGGATCAGTTCAGGGTTCGAGGCACCGGATCTCCAGAAGATCATTCTATGTAGCTCGGGCTATATGGCTCAAAATACGACTCGGAATGCGATGAACCCGACTTGTATATAGTTCTGGATGTATCCAACTGTATTTCACCCGTATCTAGTCCTCAATCGTCCCCACTATCCATGCCACTACTTACCCCGATTTCTGCTGGCTTCGTCTTAGACAATCGCTATGAAGTGGTTCATTTTCTCGGCTATGGGGGATTTGGACGCACCTATTTGGCTCGCGATCGGCAACGGTTTAATGAATTATGTGTTCTCAAAGAATTTGCACCTCAAATAAGCTCACCGGAAATCTTGCGTAAAGCCACCGAACTATTTCAGCGTGAGGCCGGAACCCTCTATCAGCTTCGCCACCCCCAAATCCCAGAATTCCGAGCTATCCTCCAAGCCTCAATTGGAAGCAACGATGTCTTGTTAATTGTTGAACAATATATTTCAGGCGAAACCTACGAACAATGGGTCGAAGCTGGAAACCGCTTAGACGAAGCTGGAGCCATACAGTTTTTGAAAGCCATACTCCCCGTGCTGAGCTATGTCCACGATCGGGGTGTTATCCATCGAGATATTTCTCCAGACAATTTGATTCGCGAAGCCACCAGCGGAAACCCCTTTCTCATCGATTTCGGCAGCGTTAAACAAGTCGCTACCACGGCCATGCAAATCTCCAGCGGTCAATCTGGCTCTAGTCTAAAATCAGCCACCCAAATCCACAAACCCGGATTCTCACCCCCAGAACAACTCTACGGAAACATCACCCCAAGCACAGATCTCTACTCCCTCGCCGTCACCACCTTGGTCCTGCTGACCGGACGATCCCCCTTAGAACTCTATGATAATCAACTAGCCCTGTGGCATTGGCGCGATCATTTGCACCTCAGCCCTGAGTTCTCCGATCTCCTCGATCGCCTTCTGGCCCACCAAGCCACCGATCGGCCCACAAGTGCCAAGAGTGCAAGTCAACTGCTGAATGCGATTGTATTGCCCGAGATCCCTCCCGGAACCTTGGCCCCCTACATTCCCTCACCGATTTCAGCGCCCGCTCAATCTGCGGCCATCCGTCCCCCCGCATCCCAAATGCGTACCGTTGCCGTCGCCCCCGCCAGTTCAGCCTTTCCCACCACCTATCCCGCCCGAATCCCGCGAGAAAGCGATCGCCTCAACACCAATAACAATCAAGTCAATCAAGCCAATCAAGTCAATCAAGGTAGTCGTTTTCTAGAAGAGGATCGTTTGCATCGCCCGCCCGATCGCCCCGACGAAGATGCCCTACTTACTATTATTAAATTGCCCTGGAAGCTTCTAGGGTGGCTCCTCAAAGGACTTTGGATGGGAGTTCGGGCGATCGACTGGATAATGACGTGGGTCTGGCGGGCAATTTTAATTGTGGGATTGCTAGCAGGTGGAGCCATGGCCTCGTTTTTTTGGAGCAACCGACCGGAACCCCAAGCAAACGTGCCACCGCAGACCCGCAGCCGATCGCCTGAACCCGATGCAGCCCCATCCGATACGCCTCAGCCCGACTGGCAGATGCCCCAGCTTCCCCAAATTAAGCTTCCCGAGGTAAAACTACCCGAACTCAATGTCCCAACCTTTCCTGACATGAAACTTCCTGACGTAAAACTTCCCAATTGGGCCACGGCAAAATTCGATCGCTGTGCGGATACGATTGGTCGCTATGAAGAGGCGGGCTTAACCAAGGCGGAATTCTACCAGCAAATCAACACCCGTTTTAGTCGTCAACACCCAGAACTCAATGGCCGTAGCCTTAGCTCAAACCCCGAAGATGCAGGACTACGACAAGATTGGTGCTCGATCGCAGAGCAAATTCTAGCGGATGCGCCCAAACCACGATAGGAAAATACGATCGCCATCTACTCTATTAGTTCCCTAATCTGTGACAGATTTTCACGATGGACAACATCATGCCCGATAAGACAAGGTAGGATGTAGAGTGGAGTTCACAAAACTTCTTGATTCCTTCTGTTTAATGTAGGGTCAGTTAGCTAACACCTGGCACTTAGCCAGACTGTTCACAAGAGGAGCACCCGAATCTATGCCGCAGCTTGAGATGATGTCAGCACTCGATTACCAAAGTGACGTCTATAAAGACGCTTACAGTCGCATCAATGCGATCGTCATCGAAGGTGAAGAGGAAGCCTACTGCAATTACAACCAATTGGCTGGTTTGATGCCAACGGATGCAGTAGAGCTACAAAAACTTGCCAAAATGGAGTTTAAGCACAAGAAAGGATTCGAGGCTTGTGGCAGAAATCTCGGGGTAACGCCTGACATTCCATTTGCAAAAGAATTCTTTTCTAGCCTACACGGAAACTTCCAAGCAGCCGCTGCCACTGGAAACATCGTCACTTGTCTGCTGATTCAATCTCTAATTATTGAATGTTTTGCGATCGCTGCCTACAACATCTATATCCCCGTCGCCGATGATTTTGCCCGCAAAATTACTGAAGGCGTGGTTAAAGACGAGTACTTGCATCTGAACTACGGGGAAGAATGGCTCAAAGCTAATTTCTCGACCGCTCGCGAAGAGCTAGAAACGGCCAACAAGCAAAATCTTCCCTTAGTCTGGAAAATGCTGAACCAGGTCGCTAAAGATGCGCTTGAACTCGGTATGGAACGTGAAGCATTGATTGAAGACTTTATGATTGCGTACGGCGAAGCCCTCGCGAACATCGGGTTTACCACTCGCGACATCATGCGGATGTCAGCCTACGGGTTGGCCGCTGTCTAGATTTTCACGGGAGTCTGATGCTTAGCTAATCCTGCGCATCAGGCTTATTATTTTCTGGGATAGGGCATCGGCTTTGTCCCTGATCAGATTATCTGGTCAGTTTCGTCTACCATCCCCTATCTCGCCGCAATCATGTTTGGTTTAATCGGTCATCTCACCAGCTTGGATCACGCCCAATCCGTCGCACGCGACTTGGGGTATCCCGAATATGCGGATCAAGACTTGGAATTCTGGTGCAGTGCGCCACCTCAAATTGTGGACGAAATAACCGTCACTAGTGCCACAGGACAAGTGATTGAAGGACGTTATGTGGAATCCTGCTTCCTGCCGGAAATGCTAGCCACTCGCCGCTTTAAAGCCGCCACAAGGAAAATCATCAATGCCATGGTTCATGCCCAAAAAAATGGCTTGGATATTACTGCCCTCGGTGGATTTTCCTCCATTATTTTTGAAAATTTTGACCTGTCTCAACTCAAACAAGTTCGCAATGTCACGCTGAACTTTGAAAAATTCACTACAGGCAACACCCACACGGCCTATGTTATTGCCCGCCAATTGGAACAAGCCTCCAAACAATTGGGCATGAACCTTTCGGACTGTACGATCGCGGTCTGTGGTGCTACGGGGGACATTGGGAGTGCTGTGTGCCGTTGGATTAACAAGCGTTTAGACGTAAAAGAATTACTTCTGATCGCCCGTAATCCCGAACGACTTCTAGCGCTCCAAGATGAACTCGGACGCGGGAAAGTGATGACTTTGGATGAGTCTTTACCGCAGGCTGACATTGTGGTTTGGGTGGCCAGTATGCCAAAGGGCGTAGAAATCGATCCGACGACCTTAAAGCAGCCTTGTTTATTAATTGATGGTGGGTATCCAAAAAATCTCGCCACTAAAGTAAAACATCCCGGCATTCATGTTTTGAATGGCGGCATTGTGGAGCATTCTCTAGACATCGACTGGAAAATTATGGGTATCGTGAACATGGATGTTCCAGCGCGTCAGCTATTTGCTTGTTTTGCTGAGGCGATGCTGTTGGAATTTGAGAAGTGGCACACCAATTTTTCCTGGGGACGCAATATGATCACCGTGGAAAAAATGGATCAAATCGGTGAAGCCTCTGTTCGCCATGGTTTCAGACCCTTGTTGCTTGAAACCATTTAGCCTTAATTTAGATACGATCGGCGGGGCGACACCACGAGAGTCTCGTCCTGCCCACCTGACCACAATTTCACCAATCTTTGCGCCTTCACCCGGCAAATTTTTCCATCCGCTTGATAGTGAACTCTCAGCGATGACGGAATTCCTTGTTGGGCAAACTGAACCCCCAAGAGACAGCCCAGTAACGGAGCGGTTAATTCTGGCTGGGGGCTGATCTGTAGAATGCGACTAAAGGCCAACATCCAGTTTCCCGGCGTACTCTGGCTACCGTAGAGGGCTAGTGCGATCGATTGTTCAACCGGATTAAGGGAAAGGAGTTGTAGGGAATCACGAGTAGCGGCTAAGCTTTTTCGGTGATTCACGCATTGTCCGACCCAATCTAAAATCTCGTGGTTCAGTACGTCCTTGGTCTGAGTCCAACTGGCATAATCTTGAGCGGTGGGTTTTGAGATACCTGCTATCGACAAACTTAAGGTTGCATAAAAACTCCACTCGGCAGATATTACCTCAACAGACTTGTCCGTACTTGCTTCAAGACAGGTCATCAACTCCTTACAGCTAACATGACCTACCATCACATCAGGAATTCTTCGCATAATTCCGTTGTCATTTTTAGCTGACGAAGCAAGTTGATTGGCGATCGTCATTCCCCAAAGTCCACCATGAAATCGATCAAGCAATGAATACATGCAAAAATGTCAGAGGCCCAAAAGTGGCTTGTTGAATTTGACCAGACAATAATCTTAAATTTTAAGGATGCTCCAATGTCTTGGAAACCCTCATACTTGTCTCTATTTTTTACCATCTTATTGACCGTTGTCTCTGTACTGCCCGGAATGCTGCCCGCCCAAGCCAGCCGCCCACTGCTCAAATTGGGGAGTCAAGGGGTTGATGTCTTAGAAGTCCAGGCCTTACTTCAATTATTGGGGTACTACGACGGGGAACTCGATGGCACCTATACGGACAACACCGCACGAGCCGTGACCGAGTTTCAAAAGAGTGCAGGATTAGGCCAGGATGGCATCTTAGGCACCTCGACTTGGAGTAAATTATTACCCGCTGTACCCCAATCGGCGGATAAAAAGACAATTGTAAAGTCTGAACCCCAGACTAAACCCGCAGCACCCCAATCGCTCAAACCCGACCCCAAAAAGCCTGATCCGAAATCCAACCCGAAAAGTGAGGAAACCAGAACCCCAATTCTCCGCCGTGGTGCAAAAGGCGATGCAGTATACCGCCTCCAACAACGACTGGGGACGTTGGGCTTTTTGACGATCGGTCCGGATGGAGATTTTGGCGAGTTGACAGAGAAAGCTGTTAAAGCGGCCCAACAAAAATATAAGCTTGAGGTTGATGGAGTTGTGGGTGGGGCGACTTGGAACGCGATCGGGCTTTAAGCGATCGATGTAGAAATGCTATGATTACAACCTTAAGCATTGGAACGTTAATGCTTAAGGTTTGATACCTAGTTGACTCGATTGTTTATTTTTAGTCTTCAAGGATCTTCCGCAATACGTTGTAAAGAATGCTATTCGTGAATAATCACAAGACCAGGTTAATTCAACATGAATCAATAGATTTAGGTATTTTAAGAAATATACCTAAAGATACAGATGAGTTATCTGCCCTAATTCGTTAATCTAGATCAACTCGATCTAATTCCCTGTGTGGTTGGCTTAGTATTCTGACTTTATTATTGCTTTCTCCTTCGATTTCTTTATTGCTTAATTTTTAGGTTTATAACTTCCATGCCTTATCCCTTAAATCGACTGTCCATCTTCGTGGACGGCAACAATATGTTTTATGCCCAACAAAAGAACGGATGGTTTTTTGATCCTAAACGCGTTCTTGAATATTTTGCAGGTGAAAAAACAAATTTAGACCTCGTAAATGCGTTTTGGTACACCGGACTCAAGGATCCTCAAGACCAGCGTGGGTTCAGAGATGCGTTGATTAGTCTCGGCTACACAGTACGAACTAAAATCTTAAAAGAGTATTATGACGATACTTCGGGCCGCTATTCGCAAAAAGCGAACTTAGACATTGAGATTGTTGTGGACATGTTCAGCACCGTCGATCAATACGATCGGGTGATTTTGTTCAGTGGTGACGGCGATTTTGAACGAGCGATCGAGTTATTGCGGGCTAAAAATACGCATATTACGGTAGTTTCGACCGAGGGAATGATTGCTCGGGAACTGCGAAATGTCACCGATCGGTACATTGATTTGAATGCGATTCGGAGCTATATCGAAAAGGCTGATTACTGAGAGCACCCTTCCCCGGACGCGACGGAAGTTCCGCCCAACCCCACAATTGTGGTCTCCCCGACAGGATCGATTGCAAAACCAATCCGACGAACAATCTAAATTAGAACTCTAGATTATTTGCCCATAATCCGAAAAAATTAGCCCGAAAGATTTAGCCGATCGCCAAAATAAAGGCCCAATCTTCATCCCAACAAGGCTCTGGAAAAAGATAAATGAGGGTTTTATTAATGTCTTCCTCCACATCGGTCATATCCTCACGGGCAAACCATCTCGTGAGTTGCAGCAGATCGCGATCTCTTAAGGGCGCAATGGGAGCCGCAGAGGTCCATTCGGAGAATGAGGACCGCCGACTAACCGAAGATCGGGCAGCCTGATTTAGATACGATTTCCAAGGATTAATTAGGGGCGTGGGTTCCATAAAACTGATTTGAACTGGTTTGAGGGGAATCCCATGATATTTTTTAGAAACTAACTTTATACCTTGCCTGAGAGCGGGAGAAGCGTACTCCTTTGGATGGGATTGCCGTTTTCCGATTCAGGAAGGATCTTCTATGCTTAAGGGATGAGTACACGATCCCTCGTCGTTTGTACTCTATACGATCGCTTGTCTTAGATGAATTGTATCAACTGCTTAGGATTTCACTTATGAACTCTCTTCCTCCCACAGAGCGAACCTCTACCTATCGGGCAACTTCCGCACTTCCTTTCCTTGGGGCCGGCCTTCGCAAGTTGCTTTGGATTGGGCTTTTTGTTTGGATATTGGGGTCTTTGGGGTTGGGTTGGCTGGTGAAGGCGGTGGGAGCGTTGATAATAGTATTGGTTGCGTTACCGATCGGGGGCGTGATTTTTGGGTTTTGGTGGATCCGAAAAAATATTGCAGTGGGAGACTGTCCAGTGTGCGGGTATGCCGTAAATGGTGTGAATGGAAGCCAACTCGAATGCTCTAATTGCGGGGAAGCATTACGAGTTGAAAATCTTCAATTTATTAGACTTGCAACCGATGGAACAATAGATGTGATGGCCGTGGATGTGATGGATGTGGATATGATGCCAGTCAGGACGATGGATGTCTCGGCGATCGATGTCTCGGCGCAGTCTATTGATTAAATAACGACTTTAAATAAATACTTTAAATAAAAAGTAATGAGGGTAGGTCATGTTTCTGAAAGTCCACGGCGATCGGCTGATAGACTAGCACTTGATTCATCCATCAGAACAAGAGAGTCTAAATCGCCGTGGCACAGGTTGTTTTTGACAATGTCTATAAAAGCTATCAGAAGAGCGATCGAAGTGATGACAGCGAACCGGGTGGGGCTGTATTACGGGCGATTAATCTTCGGATTCATGATGGAGAATTTATGGTGTTGGTGGGTCCGTCGGGCTGCGGGAAAAGTACGCTCTTGCGGATGATCGCGGGGCTTGAAGACATTACGGGCGGGACGATTTCGGTGGGCGATCGGATTGTGAATGCTTTGCCGCCGAAAGATCGAGATATTGCCATGGTGTTTCAGAGTTACGCCCTGTATCCTCACATGACGGTCTACGACAATTTGGCGTTTGGACTCCGGCGGACCGCAAATCCAGAGAATAGGACAACGGTCGGTAAATCACGGGATGGTAAATCGGATGGTAAATCTAGAGCAACGCTTCATCCTACGATCGAGACGTTCCTGGTTGAATTTAGTCGCAAATTACCAAAAGGCTGGCAATATGTCACGGATCGCGAACAGGAAATCGATCGGCGTGTGAAACTTGTGGCTCAGTCCTTGCAAATCGAAGGCTTACTCACTCGATTCCCCAAGCAGCTTTCCGGCGGTCAAATGCAACGAGTTGCTTTGGGTCGGGCGATGGCAAGGAATCCCCAAGTTTTTCTGATGGATGAGCCGTTATCGAACCTGGATGCAAAACTTCGGGCCGAGACCCGATCGGAGATTGTCCAACTTCAGCGAAAACTCGGAACTACTACCGTCTACGTGACCCACGACCAAACTGAGGCGATGACGATGGGCGATCGGATTGCGGTGTTAAATAATGGCCAAATCCAGCAGCTTGCGACCCCATTAGAACTCTACAATCGCCCGATTAATCGCTTTGTCGCCGAATTTATTGGCTCACCGCCTATGAACTTTATTCCGGTACAAGTTAAAGCTCCCCTTTTAATTCAACGCTTAGGGAATGAACCGGGAAATGAATTTCGGATGACGCTCCTGGAAAAATATGAACCGTTATTAGCTGGATATGATGGCCAGGATGTTCATTTAGGCGTGCGACCGGAGCATTTTAGTTATGGCGTTCCGGCTCCAAAAAATATCTCGATTCAAGTCGAAATGACGGAGGCACTGGGTAGCGAAACTTATATTTATGGACGGTTGATCAACAGTTGGGTGACTAATAGTTTAGCAGAGGGGCTTAGTAATACAAATATCCCGATCGTCGCTAGAATGAGTGCCGATCGGGATATTCGGGTTGGAGAAATAGTATGGCTGTCGATCGCCCCTGATAAGTTGCATCTGTTTGATCCAGGAACGGGATTGGCCATTCGGTAACTGAGTAAATCAAATCACCTAACTAAATCTAATTTGAGGCTAGGATCGCCAATGCTGGGAACTTCCTGTTGAAGAAACTGACCTCTCAGAAACTGACTAATCCCACGATGAATGGTTGTTTCAGCATTCACAAGAATGGCCGTTGGCGAGGCCAGCGCGAATTCATGGCTGGTGATATCGATGCTCGTGTAAATGCTAGGAATACGGTTCAGAACGTAAGCAACTAGTTTTTGACGATGATCGGGGTGGGCGAAGATTTGCTGATAGGGATGGTGTGGGTAGGTTTCCAAGACCTCATTAATCTTTTGGTGGATAATGCTTTGGGTTTGGTTAATTAGAGTGTTCATAAGATGCCTAAAGTGTAATTAAAGGGCAAAATCAAATATGGTTTTCTGACAATTTTGATTATCATGCGATCGATAATCTAATGTTTGTCTAATACTTTTGAGCTGAACTTAAAGTATCGATCAAACCTGATGAACTTTTAAGGATTGGAAGAAGTAGAGTGAATTTATGATTTAACTTCAGAATCATAAGTTTCTATCTTCTTCAAAGATAAATTGACTGGGTGATATTTCTTTTTGCAAATCCATCAGAAGTGCCTGAAATTGATTTACATCTTCTGAATTAAGTACGGTAGGATTCAAAAATCCTAATTTAATATGTTGGGCGATCTTAGAAGCTTTTACAAACCCAAAGATCTCCAAGGAACCCGACAGCGTATGAGCTTCCCGTTGTGCGGCCACTAAACATGGACTTTCAGGAGTAGCTTGGAACTCAGGGTTAAGCAGGCTGGTGATGCCGACCTGGACCGTTTCGATGTGGAATTGAATTCGATCGTACGATTGCATCCAGATTTGTCGGATTAGCGCTTGATTCAGTTCGGGATCAGTTTTTCGGATAGCCATAGTGTAAGTGTCCTCAGAAGACGATTCATGAGTAAGAATGTCGATAGTTTCATATCGATAGTTTCAAGCGCAGTTTTAGGCGAATTCACGATGGGACAGGGCCAATTGCTGATTCAGAAGATCGACTATTGCGGCGGCTTTGGTCGAGTCATCTGGAAGCCATGATATTTTTATCCTTAATTATTGCCGCCTATCAAAAGTGTGATTTTGTCTTCAACTTAATAAATTAATACAATGCCATCAATTCGATGATTGATACAGCGTTTTAGAATACTTTAATTTTTTTATTTTCTGAAGATTCAACCAGAATGGCCTAGAGGTAAGAAATCACATCAGAAAGTCAATTGTGTTTTTGAATACAATTATAAAAATAGCTCAATCAGAATGGCCTAGAGGTAAGAAATCACATCAGAAAGTCAATTGTGTTTTTGAATACAATTATAAAAATAGCTCAATTAATTGAAGGTATAAAATTTCAATAGCTTATCAATAATTCAAAAAAAACCCCCTTAATAACGAAGGAGGATAAATCCAATTGAACAGACTCTATTTGCTCAGATCAATCTAGAGATTGTCTCTAGATTATTTTATTTATTATTTAGAAGCTGTGCGATCGCTTTACGCTCAGCTGAGGGAGTGGTGGGAATTTCCGATCGGGTATCGGTAATCAACCAATCTAATGATGCGGCCTGAACATCTATTGTGGCTCCTGTTTTATCCACACAATAGCGACCAAATACTAGCTTATCCGCGAGCCTAGCTCCAGCTCCTAGACGTGAATAATCGAAAATCACGCTGTTATCGACCGTGGCTCCACTGCACACACGACAATTTTGCCCAATCATTGACGGCCCAATAATAGTCGCTCCATCTTCAATACAAGTCATAGAACCGATATATACCGGACCTGTAATATTCACCTTATCCCAATTTACGGAAACATTTAATCCTGTATAAATGCCGGGTTTTACTTGTTTACCGGGCACCGAAACATTTTTAACTTCTCCTTTCAAAACCGATCGAATTGCGTGCCAATAATCGGGCACTTTGCCAATATCAACCCATTCAAATTCCATCGGCAACCCATAAAATGCCGCACCCATTTCGACTAATTTTGGAAATAAATCTGCACCAATATCAAACTCTTGACCCGATGGAATGTAGTCTAGGATTTCCGGCTCGAAGATATAAATTCCAGTATTAATGGTGTTGCTAAGTGCTTCTTCAACGGAGGGTTTTTCTTGGAAAGTCTGAATCCGTCCAGTTTCGTCTGTCACCACCACACCGTAGCTCGACACCTCCTCACGCGGAACCGTTTTCATGATGATGGTTGCGATCGCCCCTTTTTCTCGGTGCCATTTGACCGCTTCCGTTAGATCGAGATCAATCAACGCATCGCCGCACAACACCACAAACGTGTCATCAAAAAACGGATTGAAATCCTGAATCCGCTTCATGCCGCCCGCCGACCCAATGGCTTCCCCCAGCAGTTCTCCATCGGCAATCCGGCCTTCAAAAGAGTAGCCAATCTGCACCCCAAAGCGCTGCCCATCGCGAAAATAGTCTTCAATTTCCTTGGCCAAATGGCTCACATTGACCATGATTTCGTCAAAGCCGTGTTCTTTCAACAATTCCAGCAAAAACTCCATAACGGGCTTTTGCAAAATGGGAATCATTGGCTTAGGAATCGTGTACGTAATAGGACGAACACGAGTCCCTTTTCCTGCTGCGAGGATCATGGCTTTCATAGAAATTCTCTCTAACCGTAAGTTTAATCATTAACATAGTCAAGCTGACTCCTAAGAAAAATTCACACCTCTTCTTAGGAACACCTTTATTGTAGAATACCCAAATTTACCTACTTTTTGGTCAGAGTAAAGAAAGATTCCTGGACCCGGCAGTTTGCCTCATGTCTGTCCATCAGGAAGAACATGAGAACAATCAGGAGAATCTCTGTAAAATTAATCGGCCAACACCATCGCACTGAGTTCATCTAAATTAAGATCTTTGATTTGGAGAAGGGTTTTGACCCGCAGATCTTGATAAAAAACGTCTTGGGACAGTTCGACTTTGTTTTGGGCACTCAACAACAGTAATGCCCAAAAAACGCCGACTTTTTCATGGGTTCTCTCATCCGTGACAATGTGCCGATCGAGTCCGGGAGAGTCTTGGGCACGGGTCGTGAGCCAAAATTCCAACAACAGATCAAAATCAATCCAATCATTGCCCACGGACAATTCATCCCAGTGGCTAACAAAAAACTCCTCTAGCATCACTGCCATTTCGGTCAGGTTTTCTTGGTGAGCCAATTGTGCGATCGCCCGAATGGCCTGGGCACGGCTTTGGGGTTTTGCCCGACGGACCTTCACCCGCGATCGGTTGCTATTATCTTCCAAGGCCGACGCAATTACCTCAAGCTGACTAATCAGCTCTTCTAAGGTCACACGACGACGTTGTGGAGGTTGAGCCACGGCCCGACGACGGAGTTGTTTTTCGAGATTGCGCGGCAACGACCCCGGACCCAGGGGATCGTTCTCTGAAAAATCTTCATCTAAAAAATCCTCAACAGGCTCATGCCGATGGCGATCGCTCAAACTATCGGCCTTCAGCAAAATCAACATCGACGCATACAAAAATGCCTGTCCCGACTGAGAAAGATTGGCTTCGTATTGAGTTCGTTGGGTTGCCGTAAAGGGATTTAACTGCGCCAAGAAACGATCGATCACATCGATAACTTTGACATCCCAAGGATCAACTTCACCTTTTTCAGCCAGGTCTATTAAAAAAGCAACCGCATCATGTGCAAGGGATTGGGCCATAGAACCGCAGGATTACCCAAAAATAATGCAATTTTTCAGTTCAGACTTTCTAGTTCATGCATTCTAGCAGAGGTTTTTCTAGCTGATTCATACGCAGCAGGAATTCGGGATATGGGAAACTAAATATCAACCCTAAATATCAACTAAGTTTTTATTATTTTTCGCCCATGAATACCGCTTTTATTACGCTTGCTCTTCCTATTCCCGCCACAATCGCAGAACTCCACACCACCATCGAGACCGCCCTCAACCATCACGGCGAACCCTTACGCTGGGCCATTACCCGCATCGAACACCAAACCGCCTACATCGAAGCGATCGTTACCACCGCCTAAACCGCTAATCTCTCCATCCTTCATCCTCAATGCCCATGCTTCCTTACACCGTCATGCTCATTGTCCCCACCGGAATCGGGGCCGCCATCGGTGGATATGCCGGAGACGCATTACCAACCGCCAAAGTTATTTCTCAGGTGTGCGATCGGCTGATTACCCATCCGAACGTGATGAATGGCGCACAACTCTACTGGAACTTACCGAATACGCTGTATACCGAAGGCTATGCCCTTGACCAATTTGCCGCAGGCCACTGGAACCTGCGCCCTGTTCACCAAAACAAAATTGGATTACTAATAGATAGCGGTACTGAACCCGATTTAATTGCCCGCCATCTCCAAGCCGCCGATGCTGCCCACGCCACCCTCGGTCTCACCCTCACCGACTATGTTTTGACGGATGAACCGCTTAATGTGGGCATTCAAAGCGCTGAGTCTGGGGCAACTTGGGGCACAATTGGCAACCCCGACAGCCTGTTACGTGCTGCTGATAAATTGATTAATCAAGCTGGGGCAACGGCGATAGCGGTCATTGCTAGATTTCCAGAAGATCTGCCGGAAAACGCGCTCCATGACTACCGACATGGCCAAGGCGTTGATCCTTTAGCCGGAGCCGAAGCCGTCATTAGTCATCTAATCGTCCGTCACTTCAAAATTCCCTGTGCCCATGCCCCGGCCCTCTCGCCGCTTGAACTCGACATCGGTATTTCTCCAAAATCTGCTGCTGAAGAACTTGGCCATACTTTTTTACCCTGTGTTTTGGTGGGCCTTAGCCGCGCGCCGCAATTTGCCCTGGCTAATCCTATGGAGGCTAATCCTATGGAGGCTAATTCTATAGCGGCTAAGGGCTTCGATCGTCCCCAATTCACCGACATTCACCGAAATCAAGTCAACGCCCTAGTCTTACCAGAAAGCGCTTGCGGAGGGAGCGCCCTGTTGCACTTAAGCCAAACATCGACCCAAATTATCACCGTACGAGAAAATACAAGTCGGATGCAAGTCACGCCCGCAGATCTGGGAATCCGATCGATTTCAGTCAATTCTTACCTCGAAGCAATAGGAGTTCTCGTCGCCCACCGAAGCGGGATTTCCCTAGCCTCCCTCGGTCCCAAAATCGATCGGATTCGATGTCTTTAGATCGTTCCGCGACGTTTCCCATGACTTCACAATGGCGCACTCCATTACAATGAAACCATAACAACTATCCCCTTCATCTCTTCTATCCGGTTAATTTATATGCAACCCATGTCCCGATCGCAAATCTTGTTGGTTCTAGGAGTCACCGCGATCGTCCTGTTGGGCATTGCTAAAACCTGGACTTATTTTGGTGCGGTCCAAATTCTCAGAGTTTTCTGGAATCCAGTTGATGCACTCTGGGGTCTGGGACTTTCTGTGGGAATTACGATCGCTAGCACCATTATTTATACCCTTTGGGACGATTATCGTAAAAGCGCTGACTACTACCTAGACTTGATTTTAAGACCCCTCGCACTCCCGGATTTAATCTGGATTGGACTGCTGCCGGGACTGAGTGAAGAACTCCTGTTTCGCGGTGTGATGTTGCCAGAGTTTGGATTGGATTGGGTGGGTGTTGTGCTGTCGAGCCTGTGTTTTGGGGCGATGCATTTGAGTAGCTTGAAACAATGGTCCTACGTGATGTGGGCGGCGTTTATCGGCGCAGTCTTCGCTTGGAGTGCTCTGATCAGCGGAAATCTCTTGGTCCCGATCGTGGCCCACATTTTCACCAATCTAATTTCTGCGATCGTCTGGAAAATTCGCCAGCCTAGTCCCGCTTCCTAACCAATGGATTGACATTTGATGTGCGTATCATTTTTTACCAAGGGTGAAATATAAGGTTTAATGTTTTTCTAGCATCAGGAGATGAAACGATCGTTGGCACAGCCTCCTGAAGGAATCGTCCCCAATTTAAAATCCTCTCAAAGCGATTATCTGTAAGTGTTCAAGCAAGATTATGATTTTCTCAGAGGGAAGATTACTTAACATTAGATTGCTCTCCCTAATCTATGTATTTGTAGTATGAAAGGATGCTTTTCTACTACAAATGAAAAGCAAAACCATGCCATGATTACGGAGATGAATAGTGTTCAGTTATTCATTATTTTTATCTCAACACGTTAGATCTATAAGTTTCGCTCACATTCCCACGCATTCAAGTTATCTCAAGTCATAAATTTAAGCCATAAATTTCTGCATCTAGCCAATGCAGTAGATTCTACTCTAATGACCTCTACCCGTTACTCTTCACCCATGACTACTTGTGAAGCTATCATCCAACAGTCCCGACTTCTCCATCATTGGCTCGAAGCCATTCCCTTTATTGATTACCACGGCTGGCAAATTCGAGCCTGTCCTGAGAGTGACCGCTGGGTTTGGGAAATTGTTGAGCCGCCAGAGTTCGGCAATAGCTATTTTGAATCCGGCGAAGTCTATCCAAACCGATCGCGGGCGTTACTTTCTGCTCGACGGTTAATTATTAGACTATCAGTTACCCAAGCGCTTTCTCCAGTTCTAGAGGACTTCTGTAAATCGGGAACCCTCAATGCTGAAGAAACCCACAACTTGCTTCATAGTATCCATTCCGAAGGATTCACCCCGATCGCGACCTAATTGCGACTTAAACGGGGATGAACCTAGCCTCTAGGACTTCCTGAAAATTCGATCCCTTAGCTATTATGCATTTTTGCGATCACGCATTAGTTACTCGATCGCTAACTAAAAATCATTCTAAATCTCGATGAGTGAAGGGTTTTGCCTGATCTCCCACATAGGTCTCGGCGATGTGCCCGTTCCCAATCATTTGATATTTATAGGTTACTAATCCTTCTAGCCCAACAGGACCACGCGGCGGCATTTTCTGGGTACTAATGCCAACTTCTGCCCCAAATCCATAGCGGAATCCGTCCGCAAATCGGGTTGAGCAATTTTGGTAAACACCTGCCGCATCGACTTCGGCTAAAAACTGCGCGGCAGCTTGGCCATCTTCCGTGACGATCGCCTCCGTATGGCGAGATCCATAGCGCGTAATATGTTCAATTGCTTCGTCTATGTTGTTGACAATCCGAATGGATAAGATCAATTCACCATATTCAGTTACCCAATCTTCATCCGTTGCCGGAGTCGCATTTGGTAAAATCTTACAAGTTGCTTCATCTCCACGCAATTCAACGCCACACTCATTTAATGCGATCGCCATCGGTGGTAAAAATGTCGCCGCAATTGATTCATGGACTAGCAAGGTTTCGATCGCATTACAGGCTGCTGGATATTGAGTTTTAGAATCAGTCACGATCGGAATTGCTTTTACAAAATCGGCGGCTTTATCAACATACAAATGACAAATCCCATCCGCATGACCCAATACTGGAATTCGGGTATTATTTTGCACAAATTGTACAAATGAATTCGAGCCACGGGGAATAATCAAATCTACATAGGCATCCAGTTTTAACAATTCAAACGTCTCTTCCCTCGTTGTCAAAAGCTGAACTAAACTAGCGTCAAGACCCACCGCCTCAAGCCCTGCATGAATCGCTTTTACCAACGCCACACACGATCGGACCGCCTCCTTGCCCCCTTTTAAAATCAAACCATTTCCTGATTTTATTGCCAAGCTAGAAATTTGCATCACCGCATCAGGTCGCGCCTCAAAAATCACCCCCAACACACCCATCGGACAACTGACGCGCTTCATCACTAGCCCAGCATCTAGTTCGCGGTGGATTTGCAATTCGCCGATCGGGTCCCCTAGTTTCACCACATCCCGCACGCCTGCGATCGCCCCATTGAGCTTAGTGCGATCGAGTTTTAGCCTTGCATACAGCGCCGATGAAATCTGATCTTCCACTGCTGCCGCACAATCTGCTTCATTCGCCGCCACAATCTCATCAGCATGACTCAACAATGCATTTGCGATAGATTCCAGCGCTTCATTTCGCCGCTCAATTGGTTCTAGGGACAGCGATCGGGCACTGGTGCGAGTCTTCTGGGCGAGAGTGACAAGATTAGGGGCAACAAGATTGGGGGCGATGGTCATGGCAGGCTCGGTTACGCAAGAACTAGATTAAAAAGTATAGAACATCATCACACCGCTAGATCTGGGAACACTTAGCAAGAAATAATTAGATATTAGTGACAAGGACGGAATTCTATGGAGGAACGATCGTATTGGTTGGCATGGCGTGAACTTAATGGAATTGGTGCTGTTTTGCTCCATCGACTGTGGCAACATTTTGGCTCCGTTGAAACGGCCTGGACTGCTACGAGTGAAGACCTTCAGCAAGTCGAAGGCATCGGGAAACAGCGATCGGAAAAAATTGTGGCCGATCGGCAACCCCTCAACCCCGAAAAACTGCTGGCAACCTATCAGCAATATAATCCCCACTTCATTGTCCCGAGTGATGCAGAGTATCCTGCCATGCTCAAAAGCATTCCCGATGCGCCGACTATTCTGCATTACCGAGGTGATCTGGAACTACTGAAAAGTTTAGAAACTCGACGGGGAATTGCGATCGTCGGCACCCGAAAAGCTGGAAAATATGGCAGCACTTGGGCTGAACGGTATAGCCAGGTTTTGACACAGCAGGATTTTATTATTATTTCTGGACTGGCTGAGGGAATCGACGCTATTGCCCATGAAGCTTGCATTGGGGCGGGTGGGCAGACTATAGCGGTCCTTGGCAATGGTGTGGATCAGGTTTATCCTCACAGCAATCGAGATCTCTATGAACGAATTGAACATAATGGTTTGATCTTAAGTGAATATCCTGCTGGAACTCGGCCCGATCGGAAACATTTCCCAGCCCGTAATCGTATTGTTGCTGGGTTGAGTCATGCCACATTGGTGATGGAAGCCGGACTAACATCGGGAGCCTTAATAACGGCAAATCTCGCTAATGAATATGGCCGTGAAGTTTACGCGTTGGCCGGGAATTTGGATAGTCCACAATCTGAAGGTTGTATTCACTTGATTTTGCAAGGAGCACATATCTTACCTAAGCCAGAGAAATTTTTAGAGCTACTGGAAGTTATGCCCAGCCTTTGCTACGAAGAGCCAAAATCTAAAGATCTTGAAGTAAAAGTATGTGCAGTCTTGCAAACGTTAGAACCATCACTACAGATATTAATAGATTCAATTATTCAATTGCACAACAATGCCCCGATCGATTTGATTATTGAAACGACGAAAATGAGTACGTCCGAGGTTTCAAGTGGATTACTGCAACTAGAGATGATGGACTTAATTGTGCAAAATCCAGGAATGCGTTACGCGATCGTCTAAGGGTTTTGAGGTTTAATAATATCCCGTTGCATTTAGGACACGGCATGGCCATGTCCCTACAGCCTCTGGTTACGGATTTGTAGGGATATGGCTTGCCGTATCCCCAACCTAACGAGAAGATTGAAGTATGATGATCCGAACATTTAATTGCACGCATCACTCCCATGGCACAGAATTACCGCATCACACTGCTTCCCGGCGATGGCATTGGACCCGAAATCATGGCGATCGCGGTTCAAGTCCTAAAACGCATTGGTGAAAAATTTGACTTTACGTTTACGTTTACCGAAGCCCTAATTGGTGGCAGTGCGATCGACGCGACGGGCGATCCGTTTCCAGCCGAAACCCTTGAAGCTTGCAAAACTAGTGATTCAATTTTATTGGCTGCGATCGGCGGTTACAAATGGGATTCATTACCCCGTCATCAACGTCCGGAAACGGGACTTTTGGCACTGCGATCGAGCCTAAATTTATTTGCAAATCTCCGGCCTGCGACAATTTTGCCCCAGCTCATTGATGCTTCGACCTTAAAACGAGAAGTCGTCGAAGGGGTAGATATTATGGTCGTGCGCGAATTGACGGGCGGATTGTATTTTGGTGAACCGCGTGGCATTTTCACGACCGAATCGGGTGAGAAGCGGGGTGTGAATACCATGACTTATACGGAAAGCGAAATAAATAGGATTGGCAAAGTCGCCTTTGAGACTGCGATGAAACGCAGAAAAAAACTTTGTTCAGTCGATAAATCCAATGTACTGGAAGTCTCTCAACTGTGGCGTGACAAAATCACTGAGATGTCCGCCGACTATCCAGAGGTTGAACTCTCTCACCTGTATGTGGACAATGCCGCGATGCAACTGGTTCGATCGCCTCGGCAATTTGACACGATTGTCACGAGCAATCTTTTTGGCGATATTTTGTCAGATGCAGCGGCAATGCTCACGGGCAGTATTGGCATGTTGCCATCTGCCAGCCTCAGCCATCCCGGTCAACCCGGTGTATATGAGCCAGTTCACGGATCTGCGCCAGATATTGCCGGTCAAGATAAGGCGAATCCATTAGCTCAGATTCTCAGTGCGGCCATGATGTTGCGTTATGACCTGAATCAGGCGGCGGCGGCAGATGCGATCGAGGCGGCGGTGATCGCGGTTTTGGATCAGGGCTATCGGACTGGCGATATTGTGTCTGCCGGATTTGAAGTGGTGGGTTGCAAAGCGATGGGTGATGCGTTGCTTAAGGCGTTAGGTTAGAGTCCAGACCATCGGTCTCCAAGGGCCGATCGGTCTCAACTGAAGCCTGAATTTTGGCAACATTTTTTGCATACTTGCTCGGTTCAATCCCCAACTCTTCCAACGTCGTCCATCCCGGCAACCACCGTCGCCTGTCGCGTAAATTTTTAGCATTAACCCAAAACCGAATGCTCCGATCGCAGGACGACTCTAGTTCAGCAAAGACGTACCCTTCTTCATTTTTACGATTCACCACCGCAAAATGTCGCCAACCAAACGTCGCTTCGCAGGCGGTCCATTTTGAGCCGAGGAGATGGGGGAACTTTTGTTTTTTTGGCATCGTCGGAAAATGTTGAATTGTGAATGTCGAATGTTGAATTGAGGCGTTTGGCACTTGATGAGCGTTTTGGGAACCTTACAGTACCATGAAGTACCGTTTGGTTTGGGTTCGCTGTGTTTGACCTTCTTTTGTATCCTTTGGAGGATTACGCCCGTGAATGACTTGCAACACTCCTTAAGTCGAAGATTAAGTCCAAAATTGCTGCCCTGGACTGCACTTGCGATCGTTGTGATCAATATTGGGAGCGTTGCAAAGGCCGAAAATCTCGACCACATTCGTCAATTGCTATCCACGAAACAATGTCAGAACTGTGATCTTCAAGGTGCCAGCCTGGTTATGGCGAATCTTCAGAGTGCGAGTCTCAGTAACGTAAATTTGCAGCAGGCCAACCTAAGCCGCGTTAACCTAATCGGCGCAGATCTTCGTAATGCAAAACTAGCTGGATCTAGTCTCAGTGGTGCGAATCTTGGCGGGGCTGACTTGACTGGGGCTGACCTGCGAAATACAGATCTGCGGGGAACCGTATTTACTGGGGCAATTCTGACAGGCACGCTGCTCGATGGCGCAACACTCCAAGCTGCGATCGACTTGCCCAGTACCGTAGGCACCGCTGAACAATATTATCAATGGGCTACCGACTCCACACGCCAAAAACACTACGACATCGCAATTGATCAATTCAGCCAGTCTCTATTGAGAAATCCATTTCATGCCCCGTCGTACTTCGGACGTAGTATTGCGAAGTTTGAAACAGGCGATCGGAAAGCGGCGATCGTAGATATGGGGCAAGCCAATGAGTTATTTAAAACCCAGGGGGACAAAGCAGGATTGGAATCGAGCGATCGGATTTTGCTGGAGATGAAAAAACCAATTGAATCAAGTGAGGGCAGAGGCGGCAATGGTTTAGGGATGTCCATGATCAACATTGTCGGTGGATTGCTTAGGGTCTTCTTAATTCGTTAGACTACTACTGCCGTTTGACGAATCGATTTCACACCTGCTTTATCTAATATCTGCGGAATCAAATCCTCTCGCTTAATCGCCATCAGGTGAACGCCTTGGCAAAGACTTTGAGCCAATTTCACCTGTTCAGCCGCGATTGTGACTCCTTCTTGGAGCGGATCGATTGCTCGTTCTAAGCGATCGATAATATGGTCTGGAATACTAACTCCCGGAACAGCTCGATTAATAAAACGCGCATTTTTCGCCGATTTCAATAAGAAAATTCCAGCCAAAATTGGTTTGCCAGCTGGCCTAGCGATTTCTGTCATAAATTTGTCGAGCCGATCGAAGTCCGTAATCAACTGACTTTGAAAAAACTCTGCACCCGCCTCAACTTTGCGCTCAAAGCGACGCTGTAATCCTGACCAACTCCCACACTGTGGATCCACGGCAGCGCCCATGCAAAGGTCCGTCGCTCCGTCGGTCAACGCATGATCTGTCCAGTCAAACCCGGAATTCAGCTTCGTGATCATCTGCAACAGCCGAATCGATTCCAGCTCAAACACAGCACGAGACGTTGGATGGTCGCCCGCTTTTACTGGATCTCCTGTCAAGGCCAACACATTCCGAATCCCCAGCGCATGAGCACCCAGCAAATCAGCTTGTAATCCGATCGCATTACGATCGCGGCAAGCCAACTGATAGACGGGTTCAATTCCTTCTTCCAACAACAACAAGGCCGACACCAAAGACGACATCCGCATCACCGCTCGACTACCATCCGTGATGTTCACCGAATGAACGCGAGTTTTAAGCTGCTTTGCCATCTCCATCATATGAGCCGGATTCGTTCCCTTGGGCGGAGCAACCTCAGCAGTAATCAGAAAGTCCCCTTTAGCGAGGGCGGTCCGGAAGCAAGTCAGGGGCGATCGTGCCATACTAGCGAAAAAATTATAAGAAACTATTACCCAAGCGTAATCTGAATTCGGATTCCACAGAATCGTTTCCTCAGAATTTTATGCTGGGCCTCAGAATTTTCCATAATTTCTCGGTTATTTAAATTGCAGGCTAAATCATGGGTGCAAACCCAAGTGCGTTTTTCACCTTAGATAGAGTTGTATTGGCTAATGTCTCAGCCTTTTCCCGGCCCTTCCGCAGCACCGTATCCAAATATCCCGGTTCCGCCAAAATCTGATTATAGCGATCGCGAATGGGAGAAATTGCTGCGATCGTCGTCTCCGTCAACAAGGGTTTAAACTGTCCCCAGCCCATCTCTGCACATTCCGCTGTCACTGCCACCTGGGTTTGTCCAGACAACAACATATAGAGTGTCAAAAGATTATTACACTCAGGCCGATCGGGATTGGCGAATTCTAAGCCGCGTGTTGGGTCAGTTTTACACTTTTTGATCTTAGTTGCGATTGCATCATTAGTATCTAAAATGCTGATCCGACTGAGTTCTGAGGGATCCGACTTAGACATCTTGCGTGTTCCATCCGCCAAACTCATCACCCGTGCCCCTTCCTTACGAATCAGGGGATTTGGCACTTTTAAAATAGGCTGAGTTTCAGTCCCAAACTTATAATTAACTCGCTGAGCAATATCACGAGTCAGCTCTAAATGCTGTCGTTGATCTTCGCCAACCGGAACATGATCCGGCTCATACAACAAAATATCAGCCGCTTGAAGCACCGGATAATCCAACAACCCAACGCTGACATCTTCACCTTGCTTAAGGGCTTTCTCTTTAAACTGAATCATCCTTTCCAACCAATTCAGCGGTGTAATGCAATTAAGGATCCAAGCGAGTTCGGCATGGGCAGAAATGTGAGACTGAATAAAAATAGTGGCCTGTTCTGGCTTAATTCCACAAGCGAGATACGTGGCGGCAATTCTTCGGGTCGTGCTAGCCAACACTTTTGGATCATGGGGCACTGTGATGGTATGAAGGTCAGCCATGAACAAGTAGCTATCGTACTGGTCCTGAATTTCAACCCAGTTACGAATTGCGCCGAGATAATTCCCTAAGTGGAGGTCGCCCGTCGTCTGAATGCCAGAAAGAATACGCTGCTTTGTCATCAATGAAAAACCCACCAACCTAAAAGAATCTGCAATCTAAAAGAATCTGCAATAAGTTCTTATTCTAAGGGATGGTGGGAATCTGCGGCGAAGCAAGGTGTTGCGTCGGTATTTTGCCTGAGCATTTCTATTTTTCGCTGGATCTGAATTCACGTTCCAGACAGCGTTCAAGTAACTCAATGCGGTGGAGATATAGAAAGCGACGAGGATTCAAAATCGGAATCGTGGTCGTGCTGTCAAAGAGGGGTTGGTTGAGATAATGCCAGATGGGGAACTTGGAAAGGGTCGTGATCATGTCGGTTGTAGGGAAATGGGCTAAATCGCTATGGATTTAAGGTGCCCTGCTCTCACGCAAATGTTCTAGGAGAGATCCCGTAGATATCAACCGATCGTCACTTTAATTAGATCAGTATTTATATTGAAAACCAATAAAGAAAAAGTCCTACATTTCTGCAAGACTTCTTCTAATGATTTAAAACTCCCCAGGCAAGATTCGAACT
Source organism: Cyanobacteriota bacterium (assembly GCA_026389365.1). GTDB lineage: Bacteria > Cyanobacteriota > Cyanobacteriia > Leptolyngbyales > Leptolyngbyaceae > JAAFJU01. The sequence goes on along the minus strand of JAPLHZ010000130.1, from coordinate 2,232 downwards.
TGCGACCAGTCGATTAACAGTCGACCGCTCTACCACTGAGCTACTGAGGAACGCTCTCAACGTCATTTAATATAACAAGCTCTTCCAAGATTTACAACCCTTTTTTCAGAAAAGTTCTGGGAGTCTTCAATAAATAATTTCGTGGGGTTATTTGTTGAACCGAAGCCGATCGAGTTTGGCTTGGGCTTCTGGATCCAGTGAATTGATTAGAAAACGCCCTGATGATTTATTTTTGGTTTTTTGACGAAGGCGGACGTGAGCATTTGTGAGTTCCACTTCGCGCCACAGTTGAAGCGCTGAGATCCATTCTGCACCATAACCGCCCACCGTGAGCTGTTGGGCACGATCGCTAGTGGCCACAATGATCCGCTGTTCAAATTTACGAATGTCTTGGCGAAAGTCCGCACAGGATTTCTCAATGAACGTATCAGCCGTTTCACCATGATTCGTGTAATGAATGGCGAGAAATTCAGTAATCACCTGTTTCGTGCTGCCGCCATCTCGGTACTGCGAATCAAACACAACTTTTGTGTTGTAGGCGTTGTAGACAGAAAACCCGGTCAGATGGTCTACTAAACGATGACGTGCTTCTTCTAGCCCATGCCGATCACGAATTTTTTTCAAGTCAGTCCACGCCCCGACAATGTTGTAGCCGTCAATGAAGAGCAGTGCTTGGGGCTTATCGGGTTTCATGGGTACATAGTTTGGCAGATGGAAGAGCGACCGTTACCTATGATGACATCCCCATCTGATCTTGTCACGGTTTACTCTCATCAAAGCTTGACTAAGTTGCAATCAAATTACGACTCAGTTTCCATTTGTATCATACGGGTCCTAAGCCTTGCCGGATCGCCACGATCGATCACGGTGCCTTGATCCATTAAAAGTGCGCCATCTGCATAGTCCAGCTCGTTAAGTCGATGTGTCACCCAAAGAGCCGTAATACCGCGTTCTTTAACTAGGCGTTGAACTTGGGCCACTAATTCGAGCTGACTATCAGGATCAAGAAGAGCGGTGGGTTCATCTAGGAGTAAAACGTCACAGTGAGTCGCGATCGCTCCTGCAATGGCCACCCGTTGTTTCTGTCCACCGCTGAGAGCATAGATCGGGCGACGGCTGAATTCTAGAAGATTAACAGCGGCTAGGGATTCTAAAACGCGAGATTTCACTTGGGCGGAGGTGAGTTTTTCCCGGACTAATCCAAAAGAAACGTCTGCGCCAACCGTGGGCATGACAAGCTGGTGGTCAGGATTCTGAAAGACAAATCCAAGTTTTGAGGAGACCTGAATGGTGCCGCTTTGACGAGGCAATAATCCCGCAATTAGTCGCAAAAGCGTAGATTTTCCACAGCCATTCGTTCCCAATAGCATCCAAAATTCGCCTTGGGGAATATCTAAGGAACACCTGTGAAGGACCGATTGACCTGTTTTCCACTCAAAGCTCAAATCATGAGTCGCGATCGCAGAATTCATGATGGTTTCCTTAAAAGTCCTTTACAAATAAATTGCTCTTCAAAAAATTAGACCAAAAACAAACCGCACAATCTCAGGTAGCACTGGGATCTCCTAAGCAAGAGTGCAGTGCAGATTGAGTTTGTGCGGTTTGTTCCGATCGCGCTATGTGTTCGGGGCAAAGAACCCAGGAGCGCGTCCACCAGCTCCACCGCTGGTTTTTTCATACACCTGTACGGAAATGACGGAACTTCCGAGTAGTGCAACTTTTTTGTTGGTCTGATGGTCACAGGTGAGTTCAATCAGTCCATCATTGTTGCCGTTTAAGCCGTTTAAGAGCTGCTGAAATGCAGATTCAGCGTCTGCTTGCTCTTTTTTCTGGATGCTCAAGGTACTTGGACCCTTCAATGTAAATTCCAAAATAAACATAACCGTCAGTTCATCCCGTGGGCGTGCAATACCTATTATAAAGAGCTTAACGATCGATCGAACTGTTTTTTCCCGCCGCTTTTTTCAAAAATTCTGGCGGATCACCGAAGCTTACCCCTATACTATGTAAAGAAACGTAAACTATCTCTCATACTTGGAGCAATAAATGTTCTAGATTTGATGGATTGCCGTCTTTATATATTTATCTTCTGGAGATTTGTACATGACCATTGCAATGGGGCGTGCGCCAGAGCGGGGCGTATTTGACGTACTCGACGATTGGCTAAAACGCGATCGCTTTGTGTTTGTGGGCTGGTCAGGCATCTTGCTGTTCCCTTGCGCATTTTTAGCG
>JAPLHZ010000389.1 GCA_026389365.1 Cyanobacteriota bacterium | reverse complement strand
GATGTGAATCGTCTCTTTCAACGCCTCACTCTCGACCTTAATGGGTATACGCGATTTCCAGCAACCTAAATTCCCTAGGATTGTCAATTGCCTTCAAACCACATCTAGCGTCCTCCACGGGAATTCTGGGAGAACCCTCTTTTTCGCGAGACTTATAAAAACGCGTCGAAATTCAAGCTCAAGCGATCGTGAAAGTGGCTCTAGGTCTGGGTTTCGCGATCCGAACTCCCAGAAGCCACTAAATCTTACAAAACCCTTGGCGCAAGTCTTTTACAAGTTTGGGGACCCGTAGGGATTGTTCATAGAGGTCCAAAATTTTGTAAAGTTGGGGTCTTTGAAAAACTTCTTCTTAAACAGTTTTTTGTCAGTCACGTGCGACGTTTGCAGCTCATCCCTCGCAGCCTTCATTATCCTCAGATCGCGACTGATTGTCTGCTGGGTCACGGTGTAGGGGCGAATGCTGCTTAACTGCCTTGCAAGCTCCGCTTGACTGATATTAAAAATATCAAATTTATAAAGCTCACACCGATCGAGCGCCGCTTCATCACGGGTACGCTTGGGACCGTTGCAGGCATTCCGATCGCCTTGTCTTTCTAACTTTGTCCTCTGAGATATGCCCCGCTGTATTCTTTTCGCCATAGCCCTACCCTGTTTTTTGTAGTGTGTATGTAGTGTATTTGTAGTCTATTTGTTTCTTTTATTTTAACCGCGATCGTTCTCAGGATGAGACATGGCCTTATTGAGATTAAGCATTTTTTAAAATCCTGGGTTGTGGACTAGCCCGATCGCCACAACCCTCGCTGCACCTAAGTTTTGCCCGTGATTTAGTCCATATATTCCTGGTTAGTGTTTTGGTTAACTGCGACCTCCGCAGTTAACCATTTTTATAATGCAGGCTGAAAACAGTACAGTGCCCCACTTTTACCGCTTGCCTTATTGAGTCTTAGATCGCTGGCCTAAAGATGGCCTATTTTTCAAAAACGATGATTCTCGTTTTTAAACCATGCGACGGCTTACGACTAGGGAATAAAACAGCGTGAGACTTTGAGAACCGATCGCCGGGGTGATATGGTACTTCAGTCAATCCATGGCAAATCTCAAACTAGCCTCTACAAAAATCCCGATCGGCTAGGGACTTGGGGCATTCGACACCTTGGTAATAACAAACCAGGTGACCAAAGAACCGCAAGCTTTCAAGATTTGCTCTGGGTTCAGTAGGGTGTGTTTAAATATTCCCGTCACAAACTTGGTATGAATAAATTAACTCGCCTGCAATTCATCTTCAAAGTTATACTTTCTGTACTCTTTGAGAACCTGCTTTTTGAAATCTAGACACAAGTATTTTAGGTTTAACACTACTTTCTGTAACGTTACTCAATTTAACTCTAGGGCTGTCTGTACCTGCTGAGCGTGACAATGACCGAACAAACAATCGAACAAGCATTGATCGAAAAATTAGGCGATCTCAAATACATTTATCGTCCTGATATCCGTGATCGCGTCAAACTAGAGCAAAACTTTCGCGAGAAGTTCGAGTCGCTTAACCGTGTGCATCTCACAGATGGTGAATTTCCTCGACTGTTGGAGCAGATTATTACGGCTGATGTTTTTACGGCGGCTCGTCATCTACGCGATCGCAACAGCTTTGAGCGGGACGACGGCACACCGCTTTATTACACCCTCGTTAATACCAAAGACTGGTGTAAAAACACTTTTGAAGTGATCAATCAGCTTCGCATCAATACTGCTAGCAGCCATCACCGCTATGATGTTCTGCTGCTGATCAATGGTGTGCCAGTGGTACAAATAGAACTAAAAAATCTGGGCATTACTCCGCGCCGCGCCATGCAGCAGATCGTTGATTACAAAAACGATCTTGGCAATGGCTACACCAAAACTATGCTTTGCTTCCTGCAATTGTTCATCGTCAGCAACCGCACCGAGACTTGGTACTTTGCCAACAACAACAACCGCCATTTCAGTTTTGATGTGGAAGAGAGCTTTTTACCGATCTATCAGTTCGCTGGGGAAGACAACCAAAAATTTAACTGTTTGGATAGCTTCGCTGAGAAGTTTCTGGCTAAATGTACGCTAGGGCAGATGATCAGCCGTTACATGGTGCTGGTGGCTGGTGAGCAAAAGCTGATGATGATGCGTCCCTATCAGATTTATGCTGTTAAGTCGATTGTGGAGTCTATCCACCAGAATTGTGGCAATGGCTATATTTGGCATACGACGGGGAGTGGCAAGACGCTTACATCTTTTAAAGCATCGACGCTGCTCAAGGATAATCCAGATGTTGAGAAATGCCTGTTTGTAGTCGATCGCAAGGATCTCGATCGCCAAACGCGGGAAGAATTTAATAAGTTTCAGGAAGGTTGTGTCGAAGAAAATACCAACACGGAATCTCTAGTGCAGCGTTTGCTATCTGATGACTATGCCGACAAGGTGATTGTTACT
>JAPLHZ010000248.1 GCA_026389365.1 Cyanobacteriota bacterium | reverse complement strand
TAAATGCCTAAAATCAGCCTAATCTAGAGAAGAAGTTGAATAGAGATGGATAAGAAAGAGAATAAATGAGAGAAATGTAGTTTGCACATCAATCATTTATTCAACATAATTAGTACTCACTATTTCCTTTAATGTCTATTCTATAAAATCAATTAGAGGAATGAACCATGGTTAATTTATCGCCTAAAGCTATGCGATTCACTGTAGAAGCATTAGAATTTCGGATCTTGGCATATACACAACAATTGGAAAGCTCTGATTTACAAGAGGATGAAGCATCCGACCTAACCAATGACTTAATGTTTTTGGAATCATTGCTTCAGGACTTCAAGACAGCGCTTCAAATGCCCATGGCTCAGGTGTTTTAGAAAATCACCTTGATTCAATTGAAACACTGGAGCGATCGTGCTTGTGATTGCTTGGCTGAAGAATTGAGAATTTTGAATGGGATAGAGCGGGAATTGTAATGCTGGGGCGATCGGTCGTCCCAATTCGATAAATGCGATCGACTTTAAAATTAGATAGAATAGTATTATACATTGATGCGATCGTCTTCACCACTATGCAGACCCTCACCAAAAACTACATCCTCGACGAAAATCAAAACGCGATCGCCGTTCAAATTCCGATCGCTGAATTTGAATATCTCGAAGAACTTCTCGAAAACTATGGACTCCTTCAACTCATGGATGACCCCATAGATAGCGATCGTCTCTCCAAAGCCGATGCCCTCAAGTACTACCAGGCATTGCAGCAGAACCATGTGGACCGTTGAATACACCAAGCGATTTCTGAAAGACCTCGCAGAACTTCCGAAAGACATCAAAGTTCGAGTTGAAACGATCGTCTTTGAAGAACTCGAAGTCGAGAATCCATTTGATTTAGGCTATCTCGAAAAAATGAAAGGCTACTCCGACCAATATAAATTTCGGGTCGGAGATTATCATGTTGGTGTCACAATCGAAAAAATACAACAACCCCAATTTGTAAGCGCGTCGCCCATCGCCGAGAAATTTATCGAATCTTTCCATAAAGAGCAAGACCACCGTGCTTGTGATTGCTTGGCTGAAGAAGTGAGAATGGTGAATGGGATAGAGCAGGAATTGTAATGCTGGGGCGATCGAACTTTTTCTATACTGAATAGTAGTTTCATCAGTAAACCATAATGAAAGAAACGAGTTTGTAAACTAAGCGATCGCACTCTTTTTCTAATTTTCTCATATCAGCATTTAGGACTACTGTTTACCTTTTTCTGATTCTAAATTTATTTTGATCGACAATTACAGTTGCACCAATTATCTCTGGTAAGTTAACTTGATCGATAAACTTCTCTAATGCTTGCCGAATTTCTATAGCGATCGCTTCAAACAACACTCCGGACAGATTTTCAGTCGGTCAAGCCCTGAGAGAGCCGTATTCCAGTAGTCTCTGGTAGTTTGGATTTAATTTAACCAAAGTCGGGTCCAAACCAAACATTGCGATAAATAAGTCTAATAAATGCTCAT
>JAPLHZ010000237.1 GCA_026389365.1 Cyanobacteriota bacterium | reverse complement strand
CTGGTTCCAGTGAGACGACTACCCTTGCTATTCTCTGCGAGGCTGGTACGGCTGGTACGTCGACCCCCACGGCTGCTAGTTACTCAATCGTAGCAGCTGGTGCAACTTGTGTTGCTCCCTATACTTCTGTCAAGTAGTCTTATTTAGTATTTAATTAACTGAATCTAAACATAGATTTCCATTGTAAAAAGTGTCTAGGCTCGAATCTAGGCACTTTTTATTTTTAGACTTATAGAATATAGACTCCATACAATAAGGGTCGTAATCTTCCTCCCTGAATTTTAGGATATAAAAATGATGCAAAAAAAATCTCTAATTGATACCTATGAACAAGCTATCGAGCAAAACCCTGACAATAGAGATTTGTATTGGAAGCTAGGTGTAGCCTATCTTTTTGAAGGACGAGAAGAAGATGCTCAAATAATTTGGATGTCTGTTTTGTCCGAAGCGGGTGATGAGTCTGATATATGGACTGAAGAACTATTCCTTACTCTCTGGAATCAGGCTTTAGATTATGAGAGGCAGGGTGATTTAGAATCCGCTTATTTGACTTATTTCTATGCTTGCGAAATCAATCAGACTTCTATATTAAGCTTATTGAAGTTGTTGCAATCTATTATCTTCTGTGAAAAAGCTGAACAGCTTGAAGGATTGATTTTACGATTAACTGAAATACTGGAATCTACAAATATTTCGCCCAACAATGAAGTTATTTTACTAGAAGTTTTATCTCTAGTTTTAGATAAGATCCACGCTTATCCAGGTGTAGGCCGACTTTTTAAGGCTGCTGTTTTTCATATCGAAGATCCTTTGACGCTTATGCAGCTTATTCTGCCTCATGCTGCTAGGATTGCCCATGGTTTGAGAAGTTACTCAGTTGCTGCTGAAATTTCTGAAGCTTATCTCTTGCGCGATCCTGATAACTATGAATTCCTTGGCCATTTATCTGGTTTTTATCAAAATGCATATTCCTATGAGAAAGGGATTACTACAGCAAAGCGGCATCTTGAACTTGCCCCTAGTTTGGTCGATAAAATATTCTCAAGCCATTTGGTTTTGCGTGGTCTTCTGAGTGCTGGAGGAAGATGGGATGAAGCAGTTCAGGCGGTTCACATCCATATTCAAATGTTATCTTCGCTCGATTTAGAACAGACTAAAAATCTACTCTCTGTGCAAACGTGGAGATTATTTACATCTAGCTTTTATCTATCTTACTTTAAAGATTCGTTTGAAAATCGTCGATTGATTAATCATGTGACGCAACTATGTCAGGAAAGTGTTCGGTCCTATGCTTTGCCGTTTTATCCCGATCGTCATTCAGAAAAACCTATACTGAATAGCGATCGATTACCTTCTCGTAAAATTCGAGTTGGCTATCTTTCTCATTGTATGTCTCAACATTCAGTCGGTTGGTTGGCTCGATGGCTCATTCAACATCACGATCGCGATCGATTTGAGCTATACGGTTATTTTATTAATCATCGTCCCTATGATTCACTTTATCAGCTATACGTTCAAAGCTTCGATCATAGTTGCTGTCTAGAAACTGAATTCGGACAGAATACTCGCGCCTTTGCACAAAAAATATATGATGATGGAATTGACATTTTAATCGATTTAGATAGTATTACCTTGGATATAAGCTGCGAAATTCTGGCAATGAAACCTGCCCCAATTCAGGCGACGTGGCTGGGCTGGGACGCGATCGGAATGGATGCAATTGATTATTTTATTGCTGATCCCTATGTTCTTCCGGATCATGCTCAAGACTATTACACCGAGAAAATATGGCGTTTACCTGAAACCTATTTAGCAGTGGATGGATTTGAAGTTGCTGTTCCGACTTTAAAACGATCGGACCTCAAACTACCTGAACATGCTGTCACTTTTCTGACGGCTCAACGAGGCTACAAGCGACATCCGGATACAGCGATTTTACAGATGAAAATTATTTCAGGCGTTCCTGATGCTTACCTTTTGATTAAAGGTTTTGCTGATGATCAAGCAATTCAGAACTTCTTCTATGAAATTGCCGATGAGGTCGGCGTGAGTCGCGATCGGCTGCGCTTTTTAAAGGCTGACCCATCAGAAGCAGTCCATCGAGCAAACTTGAGAATTGCTGATGTTGTGCTAGATACCTATCCTTACAATGGCGCGACGACGACCATGGAAATCTTATGGATGGAAGTGCCGATCGTCACCCGTGTCGGAGAACAGTTTGCAGCCCGCAACAGCTACACGATGATGATGAATGCAGGCATTACTGAAGGAATCGCTTGGAGTGCAGAAGAATACGTTGAATGGGGAATCAAGCTCGGCACCGATGCAAAACTTCGCCAAGAAGTCAGTTGGAAACTGCGTGAATCGAAAAAGACATCTCCCCTTTGGGATGGAAAAAAGTTTACACGCCAAATGGAAGATGCTTATGAACAGATGTGGAAAACTTATGTAGATAATAATAGTTAATCAATTGGCTAACTTTATTGAATACTTGATTGCGATTTTAAGTGACTTGATAAACGTTGGATTGTGGGGAAATTCTCAATTCCTTCTGAAACAATCTCAGGAATTGTTGAGAGACACTGAACGATCGTCTGAGATAAATTGAATTTTAGATCTTGTGGACTATATTGTAGAGTAACGGTTTCTAACAACTCCAGTGCATAATCCGTAAACTCTAATGCATCAGCAATACAAGCCATTTTAAAGATTGACTTAGGTGTTGTTAACCAAGTCAAAGCCTCCTTAGCTAACGGATCTCTTAAATAAATAACGTCAGTCCATAACACTTGACCAGGACGAATTTTTGAGGTGATTGGCGATCGTACCCCACGTTGTGGAATGAACATATCAAACAAGACAAATCCCTGACTTCTGATATATTGATCCACTTCAGAAAAAAGAGCTTCATTCTTATATAGAGGTGAAAATTCAACTTCAATTTGAATTGCGAATACGCTCCGTTTGATAAGATTTTCTGCTCCTTTTAATACTTGAAGTCCTGCTCCTTGAACGTCAATTTTAAGGAAGTCAATTTCTTCAATTTCTTCAATTTCACAAAATGAATCTAAAGTGGAAATAGTAACTTCTTCCCTATAGTCGATTGATACTAAATCAGTTAGGTAAAGAAAGCGATCGAGAAATTCAGTGTTAGGTTCTAAAAGAGAACTACACATTGGCTCCTTTGTAACATACAACGTATCAAGACCGTTATGATCGCCTAATGCAATTGGAATATGAAATTCATTCCAATTATTTTGACTTTGTGAAAATGCCTCATTAGCCTTCTTGCAAGCCTCCGGATCTGCATCGAAGCCTAAAATTGTTAAATTGGGGGAAAATAGATGCCAGTTTTCTGATCCATAATAATCACTCTGTTCAGTTGGTCTTGAACCAATATTTCCAATCGTGATGTTGATATCATCTAGGTGACCAGATCGTTGTAAATTCTCAAGGAAGAAGGCCATGATATTTCTCTTACAATCAATTGTGTGAAATTATTCTACTGGGAGTTATCTCAATCGATCGCCCTAGGAACAGCAATAACGTTTAAACTACCTTGTAAATCATTTAATTCAAGAACTGGGATCAATTGTTGGATAAATGGTCGGTAGGTAAATAGATCATACCCTTTAGAAATCAATAGTTCAACAACAGGTAAATTACTACCTTGACTTCCTGCAATATTCTCATACAAAATAACAGGCCGATACTGACTGAGAATCCGATCGCTCCCCTGCAAAACCGGAACCTCATGCCCTTCTGCGTCAATTTTTAGAAAGTCTACGCGATCAAGTTGATGGGTTTCAATCAGGCTATCTAATGTAAAACAGTTGACTTCCTCATAGGTTCCTTCTGGTAAATCACGATCGGATAACTCATTTAGCTCACTGCTGGCTTTGAGTGAAAGTTTGGACTTACCAGGACGATCGCTGGCCGCACCATGGCAGACTTTCACCTGAGATAGTTCATTAATCCGACAGGTTTCCTGAAGTAAATTAACGCAGCCCCCAAAGGGTTCGATCGCAATTACGGTACCTGTTTTCCCGACTTTCTGTGCCGCACTAAAAGTATAAACTCCAGCATTTGCCCCAACATCAATCACCGTCATTCCTGTGTGCAACCGCGATCGCCAAAATTCCATCTCTGTTTCAAACCAATCTTCCGCACCAAGTAAAACGCCTGTGACAATACTTCGTAAACTGGGTTCGATCGCGAGTTGTAGCCCATCAAATGGAATTGTGATAGTTAGGAGGTCTGGAATATTTACTCCAAAATCTCGCTGAAAATCTCGTTGTGCAATTTCGATCGCTAATCGACTTCGGGCCAAAATATTTGAGTCTTCAGTCGATTTTGCGACGGCTTGATGGAGGTCAACCCAGCCATCTAGAATTCCACCCATGAGCAGAGTAATACCTTGTTTAAGCGAGATATGGGGAGATTCTGGAAAAAACTTACTGGCTAGATTGAGGAAGCGTTGGCCTGTGGAATTGTAGAAAATAGTTTGAGATTGGATGAGGCCGATGGCGCTGAGAAGAACGGCTTGTTGGTTGGAGTTGGGAGCAGTGAGAAGTCGAATAATGGCTAAATTGAGATCAATTGCGAGTGGTTCTGGTAAGAAAATTAATCCTCTTGGGTTGGGAGCGATATCTGTGATGCATTGTAAAAGCGTTGAAAATGAGGATTGTTGAGCAGATCCGCTTTGTCCGAGTAGTGCGCGGATAATTGCATGGTGAGCGATCGCGAGGGGAAAGTCACCCGCATTTTCGATCGCATCAAAGGCTGTCTCTAGATAGAGAATTCGCAGAGATACTTCGTCGCTGATTGTGGCTTCGATAAGAGCCATAACTGCAATATTGTTGAAGTCATAAGGCGTTTCAGGCTCATCCCAATTTGTTGCATTAACGATCGTGGCGATCGTCTGCTGTATCGAAGGCATAATCTTCACGCCAATAGACTCTAAGTACTTCTCATAATCTGATTGAAATGAAATCATGACACTTCACCCTCCTAGGCCTCATTAAATAATAACTTAATTAAAATAACCTTTATTCCTAAAATTCGCTTAGGAGAACAATTTATTTTATTTCCGACTCAAATCATCCAAAATCAACAGATATGGCTTATTTCTCCAGCGCGCTTAACTAAGCCGTTTCAAAAACTATAAAAGCCAAGCGATCGATTAGAAAGCTTGGCCTTTGACTTAGCGTGTTTTATGGGTCGCCTGAGATTCGAACTCAGGACCAGTCGGTTAAAAGCCGAATGCTCTACCGCTGAGCTAGCGACCCGTTCGCGTTTCGCAACCTAATTAACATACACAATCGACAGGACTCTTGGCAAGTAGTTTTTAAACGAGTTTTGAATCTTGGTTAAACTAAATGGCGCTGAGGACTTTTTCTCGTAGGACGTGGAGGGCTTTTTCCAGGTCCGGATAGTTATTTTCACTCGTAGGCAATGTCTCGAATCAGGTAGGTCATGGCGAGATTTTCCTCGACTGTCAGGAAGTCCGTCGGCATAACGCCATCAATGTGACGACTGAGAACGCCAAAGCCCGATCGCTGACGACGCAGTTCACGAGTTGGGGAATTTTGCTTCAGCCATTGGTCAAAGGACTTGGATTGGGCCATGGTGGATTGAAGTTTGTCCAAGAGTTCCGGTGGGAGTGGCTCTTTGGCTCCCAGTCTCCAAGCGATTTGAAGTTGATTAATGCGCTGGTCGGGGGTGAGCCATGCGGTCAAGGTTGCGATCGTGCTGGGGGAGACGTTTGGGTTTTTAGCAAGAGAAGTTAGGTCGATCGGTTGGTTGGTTTGGAGCCTGAGAACGGCATTGAGAGCATGGAACTCACTAGCGATCGCATCCTCCTGTGCGCCTTTAAAATCTCCCGTCCACCACCGTAACGTAGCCCGACAGCCTCGCAGGTAAGTGACGAGAGTCTTGTTGGCCGCTTGATTAATGCGTTCGGTGTAGAGGCTTTCAGTGCGCTTTGTGACCTGTTGGAAGAGGTCTTTGCGCTGGGGAGTGCGCCACCGAGGACTAGTACAAGGCGGCTAAAGTGAAGGAACAAACTTTAGACGGCTAAAGCCTTACCTTTATAAGTCCATTTAAAAGGCTTAGCCATAGTGCGGTTGAAGTAGTCAATAAACAAGATAATGCGAGACTTCAGATCGGCTTG
>JAPLHZ010000381.1 GCA_026389365.1 Cyanobacteriota bacterium | reverse complement strand
TTTTCTTTAGCCCATCCATTTCGATTGCTTGCATTACCTTTTGCCGTAAATCGGAACTATATGGTTTTGGCATTGTTATTGCTCAGACAATTCGCTTTCTTTCTATCTTATGTCCTAACCTAGCTGGCTATAGCTATAACAAAATATCTTACGCCTTGAAAATTCAAGATTATCGGAGAACAGGCTAATGAAAGGACTCGTAACTAAGCTATTAGGGTTTGGATTAATAATAATTGGGATTTATTGGCTAAGTCAGGGGATTTTATTTACGAACCGAAGTGCTTACTACTGGTGGCAAACTATTCCAGCGACCGGGTCTGTTATTTTGCTTCTAGCAGGATTGTGGATGTTATTCAATGGTAGACGCAGCGATCGTAACTGGTCCTGGATTTTAATTGGTGGCGCAATTGCCCTCATATTTATGAGCGGTGGAATTGTGATTCGCCCCACTTCTCTGTGGGACTTTTTGATTGGATTTTCAGCTCTATTTGGCGGTTCTAAGCTAGTGAATTAGTTTGGGGAATTAATAAGCACTGCCCGATTTGCGGTGAAGAACTGCTGTGGTGCCGTTGATTTCTAGGACTTTTCCAGTGTTGACGATCGCATAAATCAACCAATGATCGCCGCAATCCATACGAGATTGGACCGTGCATTCTAAATAGGAAAGCGCCTCTTTTAAGATTGGGTTGCCGCTACGCGATCGATCGATTTCGACATCTTGGAAGGGATTCTGACCTGTGGTGGTGATTTTTTGGAAGTGACGACGTAGGTTTTTACCATCGCGAAGAACATTGAGAATAAATTGATCGCCGCTGTGATCCAAGGTATTTTCAGCGGTGTCTTTAGCGATCGCAATCGTGATGCCGGGGGGGGTGAAGGTCGCTTGAGAAACCCAAGAGGTCAGAATTGCAGCCTGGGTATCCCCGCGCTGAAGGGTAATGACGCAAAGAGAACCGATAATCCGGCCCATTGCCAGTTCGGTACGATCGCTCGTTGCTTCGGTCCCAAGACTTTGGATTGGAGCGCGGGCTTTTTGGGTTTTGCGTAGAGCTTTGGCAAAGTCAGACCCGGCAGTGGTGCAATTTTTCAGAACGTCTTCAGTGGGTGTGAATTTGCAGCGCAATGTTTCAAACCCTAGCGGATAGCCTGCGTTGAGTAATTTTGATTCAAGAATGTCGATCGCTTCTCCCCCCCAACCATAGGATCCAAAGACTCCAGCGAGCTTGGTTTTAGATGCGGCGGAGAGAATTAGGCCGAGGGCGGTTTGGATTTGAGTTGGGGCATGTCCCGCTAGAGTTGGAGACCCGATGATGAATCCGTCGCAGCCTTCTATTGCTTCTGTAATTTCTTCGGGGGGCGTGACTTCGCAGTTAATGGCGGTGACTTGAATATCGTTGGCACTGAGTCCGGTGGCGATCGCGTTGGCCATTAGTCCGGTGTTGCCATAGGCAGAGGTGTAGAGCAGGACGGCAGTGAGCGTCTTTTGGGTTTGGTCATTGCACCAATCGCGGTAGTCCATTAGCAGACGGCTGACGCTGTAGCGAACGAGGGGACCATGGCCGGGAGCGAGGATTTTGAAGCTGTAAAGGTCGAGTTTACTCAGAACATCTTCGACTTGTTTGGATTGGCTGGCGTGGATATTATCAAAGTAATAGCTGCGATCGTCTTGAAGCGCTTTCCAGTTCTCATCAAAAATCTCGTCACCGCACACATGAGAACCAAAGAGTTTGTCGGAAAAAAGAATTTTGGTTTGTGGGTCGTAAATGCAAATTCCGTCGGGATGGCGTGGCGTGGGTTGGGTGATAAATTTCAGCTCGTGGCCTTCACCAAGATCCAGCAAATCGCCAGCGCGGACTGTGAGGATCGGAAGTTCTTGGTCGGGGAATGCGGCTTTGAGGGTGTTGGCAGCGGGACGAGAGCAAACAATTTTAGCCCGGTAGGCTAGAGGGAGAAGGGCTTTTAGGGTTTCGAGGCGGTTGGGGTTGATGTGGTTGAGAATAATGTAATCGATTTGTTGGTAATACTCGTGCTGCTGAAGATCTTCAATGAAGACATCGGTAAATGAGCCACCGGGTGGGTCAATTAGGGCGACTTCGCGGGCTTGGATTAAATAGCTATTGACTGTCGTGCCTTTGCCCTTGGAGTATTCAGCTTCAAACCGAAGTTGATCCCAAATGCGCGATCGGATGACGGTGGTGCCTTGGGCGATTTCGACGACTTGAACATCACGGGGACGGGTTGTTGTTGGCATGATTTTCCTTCCTAGTAGAGCTGTTTGAGTCGCCGATCGGTCTTGCGAGGGATTCGATCCCCCTAAATCCCCCTTAGTAAGGGGGACTATGAGATTAAGCAAGACTATGAGAAAAACCGGGAACTATGAGAAACTTCCGGCTCATGTCCCCCCTTAGCAAGGGGGCTAGAGGGGGATCGAATCCAGACTTAGTAATGATTACCAACTTTACGATGATGGACGGCGGTGCGGCTGTCGGATTTGGCGACACGACCGATCGAAACCGTCGCATACACCAACCAATGATCACTACAGTCCATCCGAGTTTTGACTTCGCATTCAAGATACGCCAACGCATCATTCAGAATTGGTGATCCATTTTGAGCAGGTTGAATATCAATGCCCTCAAACCGATCGCTTCCTGGACTAAATCGCTTCAGAAAATGCTTCATCAACGGTTGATAATTATTTTCTTCCAATACATTTAGCACAAAATTATCGCCCACCCGCATCAGAGATTCGATCGCCCGATCTTTTGCGACGGCTATTGTTAATCCCAAGGGCTTGAAGCTGGCTTGGGACACCCAAGAGGCAAGCATGGCACTTCGACTGTCGCCTTTTTGGGCCATGACAATGTAGAGTCCGCCGCTGAGTCGCCCGAGAGCTTTATCTAAATCATTATCCAGGGATTTCATTTGCTGAACGGCCCGATCGCGGGTCAACCATTGACCAATGTCAGTCCCCGATTCTTCACAGAGATTATAAACTGCGGCACTACTGCCATTTGTGAGCTTGATGGGTGGGAAGCTCTCATTTAGTCCAGCGTCTTGGAAACGTGCCCGCAGGGTTGCAACGGGTTCATCATTACCACCCCCAGATTCGCATAGACCATAGGATTGTTTGCTATTTGAGGCGGCGACAATCGTACCGATCGCGATCGAAATCGTCTCGTTGCCCTGCGGGGGCATGATAATGATGATGCCGTTGGCCAGTTCGACCGCGTGACGGATTTCGCTGAGTTCAGTGGTGGCGAGATCGAAGGATTCGACTAGGACATCGGTTTTGAGGATGCCGTTGGACAGGTAGCCAGAAAGCTGGTCCGCATCCCCATATTCAGCGACATAGAACACCGCGACGTTTTTTGCGGCTTTAGCTTTTTCATTGCTCCAAGTCTGATAACGCCCAACCAATTCTTCGAGGTGATGCTGGATTAACGGGCCGTGACCTGTTGCTATCGTTTTCACTCCCGGCAAATCATTCATCCGTTTGATAGCGCCCAAAACGGACTTAGCATTTGGCCCCATCAAGCAATCGTAGTAAATTTTGTAATCCGCAGAAATCAAATCTAAATCTTCGTCGTAGGTATGGTCGTCGCAGTAGTGCATCCCAAAGGCATCGCAGGTAAACAGGTGCTGTGTGGCGGAATCGTAGGTGAAAATTGTGTCAGGCCAATGGAGATTTGGGGCGGAGATAAATTCTAGAACGTGGCCTTTGCCGAGGTCTAGTTTTTCGCCACTTTTGACCATTTTTTTGTTGTAAGGCTGATGCACTAAGTCATCTAGAAATTGCAGTGCAACTTTGGCCCCGACGACGATGATGTCAGGGTTAAGCTCCAGCAGGTCTTTAACCAGGCCGCTGTGATCGGGTTCGGTGTGGCTGACAATTAGATAATCAATGCTTTTTGGATCAATTAGTCCTGTGAGGGTAGCGAAGTATAGATCTTTAAATTTTGCGTGGGAGGTGTCAATTAGAGCCGTTTTTTCGCCGCGAATTAGGAAGGAATTATAGGTGGTGCCATTTTGAATTGCGAACTCAATGTCAAAGCGATCGCGATCCCAGTCCAACGATCGAATGGCAGTGGTATCGGTGGCGATGACAGAGTGTTGAAGGGTTAGACGCTGTTTTGGAGCAGTTTTCTTTGGAGCTGCGACGGATGACACCATGGGACTGACCTCTCTAAACGGCTAATTGGTAAAGGGCTAATTGAATTTCGATCGCGTTGTTATTCTATTATGACCGCCTTGTTACCTATGTTGCGATACGTAAACGTTGGAATATCTGAAGGAAATCATTGAGCTGGCTTATGGTTTGGGCGAATTTGATAGAGTTTAAACTATGGTTCACTGAACGTTAAGCTTACTGAACGCCTAAGAGTTTGTGGGTTTGGAGGCTAATGCGCCATTGGGGATTTTTTAGCACGTAATCAAAGATGAGGGCTTGACTGTCGGGTGCGTTCCATTCGGCTTGGAGATAGCGGATGGCGATCGGGTTGGTCAGTTTGGATTGTGCTTCGGCCCAGAGGAAATCGTCAACCGTTGAGATGATGATCTTAAGTTCGTGGGCACTGTGGTAAATATCTCCGATCGGTGGTTTGAAGGGTTTGGGTGAGAGGGTGATCCAATCAAAGGTTCCGCTATAAGGATGGGAGCCGGAGGTTTCAAGGTGAGTCCGTAAATTGGCCGCTTTGAGAGCATTGGTCAGGTCGCTCAAATCATGAATCAATGGTTCGCCGCCTGTAATGACCACGAACTGTGGATTGACGGCTTTGGCTTGGTCGGTGAGTTGGGCGATCGAGATCTTTGGGTGATTTTTGTCGCTCCAGGAGATTTTGGTGTCGCACCAAGGACAGCCGACATCGCAAATTGCTAACCGAATGAAATAGGCATTAGTGCCGCTCCATGCGCCTTCGCCTTGGACTGAGTGGAAGGTTTCGACGACGGGGAGGACTTGAGAATTAAGAATGGGCGAATTGAGAATGGGAGTTGGGGAATTCATTTGGCGTTGCTGGGTAGTCATCACCCTAGTGGTTAGCAGTAATAGTTATCAGTAGTTGGCAGTAATTAGCAGTAGTCATCACCATAGTAAGCCCAGGCATTCGGGGATTCGGAGATGGCGATCGTGAGTGAAATGTTATCGGGGAGCATTGCTTTGGTTTTATCGTAGATGTATTGGGCGATCATTTCGGCTGTGGTTTCATATTCGGGCGGCATGACTTCATTTAGGATGCAGTGATCTAATCCGCCTTTGGTGACATCTTTTTTGGCCCATTTCAAGGTGCGATAGTCGGCCACCATGACGGGGTTTGGGCAGTATTGGGAACTGTGGAGCCGATCGCTTTTGGCTTCGATGCGGATGATGTAGTTATGACCATGCATTCGTCCGCAAGGTCCGTCGTAGTTATTGATAACGTGGGCGGCGGAGATGCTGAATTCTGTTGAGATTTTCCAACCGGGCATGAGTCTGCTCTGAAATAGCGTTTTCTATTATGATTGATTAGGCAACAATTTGTGATGTTTGATTGCAGAGAGCGATGCGTTAAGATTAGCTCGGAGTAATTTCAGAGGCGTTCACGATGAAACTCGATCGGATTAGTTTGAATCCTACAAAAATGAATGGGCAGCCCTGTATTCGTGATTTACGCCTCACGGTTCAGCGCGTGATTGAATTATTGGCAACTTATCCCGATCGTAATGAACTCCGTGAAGAGTTTCCTGAACTAGAAGATGAGGATATTCAACAGTCTCTGATGTATGCTCATTCAATGTTTTGAGGCTAAGGCTAATGAATGATTCGATCATGCTGAAGAATATTTGTGAGCAGCCTAATGTTGTAGCGGATTGTTTGGCGATCGAGTTGCCTCTGTCAGATCGAGTTTTATCGGCTCAGCGTATTATGCTTTTGGCTTGTGGCTCTAGTCGTCACGCTGGGTTAGTTGCTCAGCATTGGTTTGAAACAATCGCAAAAATTCCCATTCAAGTTCTAGATGCCGCTGCTTGGACCGATCGGTCGCCGCTAGTTGAATCAAATACATTAATTATTGCGCTCAGTCAATCTGGAAAAACCAAAGATTTATTAGAAGCGTTGACTCAAATTAAAGCCGTTACCCCAGAGATTCAGGTACTGGCGATCGTGAATGGGTCTGATTCGCCATTAGTCCATCTTGCAGATTCTGCGATCGTCACACCAGCAGGTCCAGAAGGTGCGGTGGCTGCGACTAAAAGTTTTAGTGCCCAGTTAGTAATCTTGGCCCGTATTGCTGTTAATTTGGCAGAGTATAAATCACTTATTTCACCATCAATAGTTCCAGTATCAATATCAAAGTTACGGACTGATTTGAAAGTACTTCCCCAGGCTATTGCTAAATCCCTTAATAATTTACAACGTCACATCGGAAAAGGCGTTGGATTAGATTGGATGGTATCGGAATCTATTGTTCTTCTCGGGCGTGGGATTCAGCAACCGATCGCCCTTGAAGGTGCGCTGAAATTGAAGGAAACAGCCTACGTCCATGCAGAAGGATTCGGGGCTGGCGATTTTTGTCATGGTCCGATGGCAATTTTGAAGCCTGGGTTTCCCATCATTGCATTGATGCCAGATCAGAAAATGCGATCGGACCTCGATCGGTTTCAAGCCTTGGGTTGCACTGTGATTGGAATTGGCAAACGAGGCCATGAGTGTTTGCCGGGGCTTGATCAGGTTTTTGAACTGGAATCTATAGCAGATTGGTTAATGTCGTTTTTGATAGTATTGCCGTTGCAGCTTTTGGCCTATGATTGGGCACGATCGAGAGAATTAAATGTGGATCAGCCTCGGTATCTGACTAAGTTTATTGGTTGATTTTAGATTTTAGGAGGTTTGGTTTGGAGGGATTACGATCGCGACTGGCATTTTATTTTGATGATATTGAGACCCCCATCGGACGGGCTTTGACGATCGGATTGGCGGGGCTTGTGGTGCTGTCCTCAGCCATTTTTGTGTTACAAAGTTATGCCGTTGGAGAAGAGGTTCAATGGGGGTTAGCGATGTGCGATCGGGGAATATTAATAGTATTCACCTTGGAATACTTGCTGCGATTTTGGTGTGCGGAGACCCGAGTTAAGTATGTATTTAGTTTGTTTTCAATCATTGATTTAGTCGCAATCTTGCCATCGCTTTTGGGGTTTGGGAATGTCGGTTTCTTACGAATTTTACGATGGTTTCGGATGTTGAAATTGGTACGTTTTTTAGGTGGGCGGACGATTTTTGGATATGTAACAGGCGAAGATGCGGCAATTTTCACCCGGATTATTTTTACATTGGTTTCGATTATTTTTGTATTTGCGGGACTGATCTATGAAGTCGAACATCCGACTAACCCCGGCTTTGGAACGTTTTTAGATGCGATTTATTTTTGTGTCTCAACGGTAACGACAGCGGGCTTTGGAGATATTACGCCAAAGTCACAATTGGGGCGAGGATTAACGGTAGTGGCAATTTTGACGGGCGTGGTGTTGATTCCTTGGCAGTTAGGCGATCTAATTCGACAGTTGGTAAAAACGGAGGGACAAGTGGCGCTGGTCTGTACGTCCTGCGGATGGGTCGCCCATGATGGGGATGCCAAGTTTTGTAAGCGCTGTGGTGAGAAATTACCGTTATTGCAGGCTCTACAGGATGAATCTTCAATTATTTAGGGCTAATTTAATATTTAGGGCTAATTTAACAAATCAAAGTAGAGAATCTAGTCAATAGAGATCGTTAAATTTTAATCCCGTATAATAAAGAACGATCGGAACAACACTGATCGATCTCACATTTTGTTGAAAGAAGGAAGAATTTATGTGCGGAATCGTAGGTTACATCGGGACGAAAGCAGCCAGCGGTATTTTGCTGGAAGGCTTACGGAAACTAGAGTATCGGGGCTACGACTCCGCCGGAATTGCGACTATCCTAAACGATGAGGTTCACTGCGTTCGAGCGAAAGGCAAACTCAATAATCTCCAAGAAAAACTTGATGGCGAGGACAATCCCGCTCCCTTGGGCATCGGCCATACCCGTTGGGCGACTCATGGTAAACCCGAAGAATACAATGCCCATCCGCACCGAGATACAGAGGGCCGGATTGCTGTGGTGCAAAATGGCATCATTGAGAATTACCGGGAACTTCGGGAAGAGTTGAAAGCAAAAGGCTGCGAGTTCCGATCGCAAACCGACACCGAAACCATTCCCCATCTGATTTCCCAAAAACTAATCGCCCTTAAAGCCAATTCACCTAACAACAAAACCGCTGAGCCTTCCCTATTGCTTGAAGCAGTTCGTCAAGCGGTGAATGAATTGCAGGGTGCATTTGCTATTGCTGTTATTTCGGCAGATTTCCCCGATGAACTCATCGTTGCCCGTCAGCAAGCCCCCCTCGTCATTGGTTTCGGGCAAGGCGAATACTATTGTGCCTCTGATACGCCTGCGATCGTGGCCTATACTCGGGCCGTTCTACCCCTGGAAAATGGCGAAATTGCTCGTATGACGCGTATGGGTGTGGAAGTATATAACTTCGAGGGAATTCGCCAACGTAAAACTCCCCGTACGTTGAATTGGAATCCTGTGATGGTTGAGAAACAGGGATTCCGCCACTATATGCTCAAGGAAATCTACGAGCAACCGGGCGTAGTTCGGACTTGTTTAGAAACTTATCTTGTTCCCGATTGGACTCCAGCATTAGGAATTTCTCCAATTCGACTGGGGATTCCGGATGAGTTTTATGCCGATGTTCATCAAATTCAAATTGTGTCCTGTGG
The DNA here is from genome assembly GCA_026389365.1 of Cyanobacteriota bacterium. Taxonomy (GTDB): domain Bacteria; phylum Cyanobacteriota; class Cyanobacteriia; order Leptolyngbyales; family Leptolyngbyaceae; genus JAAFJU01. The sequence continues at coordinate 12,218 of JAPLHZ010000381.1, read as the reverse complement.
CACCAGTTGGCACGCGAGTTTGGTAGGTAAGTATTTATTAGAACAACTGGCGCAATTACCGACGGCAGTTCAATATGCGTCCGAATTTCGCTATTCGCCGCCGCCGATGATTCCAAACAATCTATTAATTGGTGTGACCCAATCCGGGGAAACGGCGGATACTTTAGCCGCGTTAGAAATGGATAAAAAACGTCGTAAAGATGAAACTGGTCCATTACGATCGCGACTTCTGGGGATTACTAATCGAGCTGAAAGTAGTTTGGGTGAGTTGGTCGATCGGGTGATTGATACTCACGCTGGAATTGAAATCGGAGTTGCTGCGACTAAAACATTTGTAGCCCAATTGATGGCATTCTATTTTCTATCCTTGGATCTGTCCTACCGTCGTAAAACGATGACGATCGAGGCGATTGAGAAAATGATTGATGGACTACGACAACTTCCCGCGCAGGTTGAAAGTGTTTTAGAAAGTCAAGAGCGCTACATCGAAGAACTTGCCCATGATTTTGTTGATACCCAAGATTTCATTTTCCTCGGTCGCGGAATCAATTTCCCGATCGCCCTTGAAGGTGCGCTGAAGCTCAAGGAAATTAGTTACATTCATGCTGAGGGCTATCCCGCTGGCGAAATGAAACATGGTCCGATCGCGCTGCTAGATTCTAAGGTTCCAGTGGTAACGATCGCGATGCCGGGTCCAGTATTTGAAAAAGTATTGTCCAATGCTCAAGAAGCGCGTGCCCGAGATGCTCGGTTGATTGGAATCACGCCGATGGATGAAGTGGAAGCGGCGGAGACGTTTGATACCTTAATTCCGGTGCCCCATGTGGACGAGATTTTGTCCCCGATCGTCACCGTTATTCCGATGCAATTATTGTCCTATCACATTGCCGCTCGTCGGGGTCTGGATGTAGACCAACCTCGAAATCTGGCGAAATCCGTAACTGTGGAATAAATAATCAAGGCCATCAATTCCGAACCTCTCTTTAAACTGGGGTTCGGCAATACCATTTTGACTAATTGGTGTGACTAGTTGGATGGATATTTGCGCGCGCAACGGCAACTCTAAGGATTTTCTTATCGCTTCTTATCGCTTCATGACGGGTCGCAACAACACGACAGATTTTGCCTCAACTCGCAACGCCAAGAAGCCCCGATCGCTCAACAGCTTCACTACGGCATTGGCCGCTGTCATCTCGCCCGTCTGCATGACAAATAAATAAGGCCGCTCACCATACACCGCCACGCCCACATCCTGACTCAACACCTGCCCCAACTGCACCGCCACATCAGGCCGATTGTTGTAGTTCACCAACACCGCATAACCCGAACTTAATGCTTGTGGCTTATAAACTCCAGGGCTAAACCGTTTCCCGACACTGCCCGAACTCGTACTGCCGGCCTTTGGCGCAACATCGGCAGTTACGACACTAGCGACTGGAGTAACTGCCGGAGCCAGAGCCACCGGAACCGGACGGACGATCGTGGTCGGAATTCCCGTTGCTCGGATCAAATACTGTCCCCATGCCGCTGCCGAGGGTTCACTTGCAAACCCTGCGACCCGGATTACCACCTCGCCCTGGTACCGACAAACTGTCGTCGTCGCATCTGTCGGAGCTTTCGATCGGAGCAACGCTTGAGCTTCCGGTGTTCGAGCCGTTGCAAATAATAAAAACTCGGTAGCACTGGGCGGTTGACAATCCCCAATTATCCCGTTTCCAGCCGCCGGAATTCCCACAGGCTGTGCCATCGCTGCAGGAACACCAGATAAAGCCCAAACGGTCATCATTAAAAGTTGCTTCATCATCACGCCAGCCTCTAGTTACAAAATATTATTCAAAATATTACTCAACAGTCACGCCCGATGCGATCGCCCTCGTCACGTCAGCGGCTTCAAATTCGCCGACCATCACAAACTCTAGCCGTAACTTAAGCCACGTAATAAAAGATTTGTTGGTCGATACGATCGCAGCCGCAGGCGTTGGAACCTGTGATTTGATAGCCGACAATTGCGGCAAATCTAAAAAGGTCGGCTGTTTCACAACCCAAAAATCAATCTCCTTCTCATTTTCCTGATAATTGCGAATCCGTTCCTTGATCACCTCATCCGTCGGCTCATCCACAAACAAAAAACGATCGCTCGCAACCACGTAGTAATAAGTCGTCATAATCCCTAAAATGCTATTCAAAACAACAGTCAAAGCGCGTATCTAAATCAACTACTGATCCCCGCGATCGTGGGATGAAGGATGGCTACCTGAATAGACAACCCCCCGCTCCAAATCCATCGTCACAATTTCCCCATCTCGAATAACCGTCATCGCATCCGTCACCCCTACGATCACAGGCACATCAAGGCGCATTCCGATCGTCACAGCATGACCCGTCACGTTACCATCCTCGGTGATCACACCCTTAGCTTTTTTAATGGCGTCCAGATATTTAGCGGAGGTTGAGTGAACCACTAAAATCTCGCCATCCGCAAACTGCGATACATCATCGTCTTTCAAAACCCGGACTCGACCACTCACCAAACCCTCACCAAACCCAACCCCTTTGCCTCGGATGGCCGTCACCACTTCCACCTTCAACAAGTCCGTCGAACCCGAAACACCTTGCAATGTCCCCGCCGTCAACACCACCAAGTCTCCCGGAGACACTAGTTCTTTTTCTTGAGCTATATTCAACGCGGCACTGAACGTTTCCCAAGTCGTATCCAAATCCAACATCAGCATTGGCTTCACGCCCCACACCATCTGCAACTGCCGCGCTACATCCACATGGGGTGTAATGGCAATCACTGGAATGGTGGGCCTGAATTTCGACACATTCCGCGCCGTTGATCCCGTTTTCGTTAAGGTCATGATGGCCGAAGCGCCAATCTGTTCCGCAATATTTCCTACGGCTTTACTGATGGCATTGGGAATCGATCGGCTGCTTTCTTCCGGATTACGACCTAGCTTTTCCTTTTCAGTGCGGATTGCGATCGTGGCCATCATCGCCACCGCTTCCACTGGAAACTTCCCGACCGCCGTCTCATTCGATAGCATCACCGCATCAGTACCATCCAAAATCGCATTAGCAATATCCGAAACCTCAGCCCGAGTAGGACGGGGATTGCTCACCATACTATCGAGCATCTGAGTCGCCGTAATAATTGGGATGCCCAACCGGTTAGCCGCTGCAATTAAGCGCTTTTGCAAAATTGGCACATCTTCCGCCGGAAGCTCCACGCCCAGATCGCCCCGTGCCACCATTACACCATCAGACAGCCTGAGAATTTCTTCCATCTGCTCCATGGCTTCATGCTTCTCAATTTTCACAATCACCGGAGTATTTTTACCCGCACTGGCGATCAAATCCTTGATTTCCCGAACATCATCAGGGTTTCGTACAAAGCTCAGGGCGACCCAATCGACTCCATGATCCAGCCCAAACACCAAATCTTCACGATCTTTATCCGTCAGCGCCTTAATCGATAGACACACGCCCGGAAAATTGACCCCTTTACTATTAGACAATGGGCCGCCCACCACCACACGACAATGCAGCTCACCCGCCGCCTTATCTACCGACTCCACCACCATCTCAACCTTACCGTCATCCAGTAAAATCACCGAACCCACCGGAACCTCTTGGGCCAATGGCTCGTAAGTAATAGAACTCATGGTCTGAGTCCCAGCAACCTTGGCACTGGTCAAGATGAACGGAGCGCCCTTTGCGACGATAATGCTGCCTGTTTCAAATTTCCCTAAACGAATTTTTGGACCCTGTAAATCCTGCAAAATGGCCACAGGATAGTTCAACTCATTGGAAATTTGCCGAATCAGCCGAATGCTCTTGAGATGATCGTCGTGCGTTCCATGGGAGAAATTCAGTCGCAGCGTGGTTGCACCCGCTTTTATCAATTCTCGCAGCACCTCTGGAGTACTAGTCGCGGGTCCGATCGTAGCGACGATTTTGGTTCGGCGGGGAGAAGATAGGAGCATGAACGGTTGCGTAGTAATTTGAATAAGCAGAATTCAGAATGGATGGTATCACGGATGGGGCAACGTATCATAGCCGCTGTGATACTCGTGACTCCTGAACCTCATGGCTCATGAACCAGATAAACTGATGAACCGGATAATTCAGGTCTAACGTACGAAGATGCGTCCGATGTATATCTTAAGTTTAGTCGAGAGTTTAGTCGAGACTATTTGCGTCGCTAAATGAAATCACAACTTGTATCGTAATCAAACGATCGTTATTCAAAATTAATTATAGCAACTTAGTATGGTTATAGAACCCATGGCTTTGAAGGAAGCCGTTACTCTGCGATCAGTGGTAGAGCTTGCCTACCTAGCAAAACCGCTTTCTGCCAGAAAATGAAGAAAACCAGCTAGCTGCAAGGCTTCTGGTTTCAGGATTAGATGTCAAATGGGTTCTATAAGCATATGAATGAAGGTGGCTAGAAAAAGTAAGACATATTGTAAAAATTGTGAAAAGTCGATGAATAGTAAAATAAATACAATGCTTTGATGCAGGAATCTTTTCATGAAAGTAGATTATCTGATTGTCGGCAGTGGATTATCTGCATTGGTCTTTGGCGCATTGATGGCTAATTCAGGTAAGACCGTAAAAATCTTAGAAGCCCATGAATATCCAGGTGGTTTCGGTCATACTTTCACGATGGCTAAGAAGTATAAATTCAATGCTCAGTTTCATTATGTTTGGGATTGTGGACCGGGGCAACTGGTCGATCGTGTCCTTAAAAAATTAGACTTAAGTAAAGACGTAACGTTTGAACAATATGATCCCGATGGGTTCGATCATATGCGAATGCCGGGATATGCCTTAGATATTTCTTCTAGTCCCCAAACGCTAATTGAACGATTATCAACATTATTTCCCAACGATCGCGATCGGCTGGCGAAATTTATTAATGAGGTCGAAAAAACAGGTGCTGGACTGAAAAAACTTGCGCCGCCGATCAAGCCTATAGAACTTCTAAAACATTCCGGCGAGGTTGTTTGTGCGGTTCAATATTTAAATAGTACGCTTCAGGATGTATTTGATAAATTTAGACTTCCGCAAGCCGCTCAAACCTTACTAGCATTGCAATGGCTGGACTTTTTATTGCCGCCCAATCAGCTTTCTTTTTATGCTTGGGTGGCCTTGTTTCGGGGCTATCAAGCCGGAGCTTTTTATCCAACCCAGCATTTTGAGCAGGTGATCAATTCATTGGTCGATACGATTGAATCTAATGGGGGAAGCCTTTTATTCAACCAAGAAGTCACGCAATTTAGATTGACGGGAAAAACAGTTACAGGGGTTCAGGCCACAAATCGTCTTACCCATCAAACCGAAGAATTCACAGGTGATACGGTAATTTGTAATATCGATCCCCAAAGAGCGGCGAAAATGATTGGGATTGAAAAGTTCTCATCATCAGTCCGACGGAAACTAGATTATGAGTATTCAGCCTCAAATTATATGGTCTATTGTGTGGTCAAGGATCTGAATTTGCAAGATTATGGATTTGGTAAATGGAATGTTTCCCATACAGGACATCAAGATCTTAATGAAGCATTTGCTCAAATGTACGATCGTAATGATTTCTCAAATCCAAGTTTTGCCATTACAACCCCAACCCTATTAAGTAATGCGGGTGGTGATTGTCCTGAGGATTGTCAAATTGTTGAGTTTTTGACGGTTGCAAATTATGACTATTTTAGGACACTACGAGATACCGATCGGAAAGCCTACAACCAGAAAAAACAAGAAATTTTAGATTCAATTCTAGATGTTGTGGAGAACTACTATGTCCCAGACTTTAGAAAGCATATGGTGTTTCATATTACGGGTAGCCCTACGACGAATGAACGGTATTGTTGGTGTCCCAATGGTAATTCCTACGGTTCTAAACTCACGCCGAGCAATATGGGGCTAGGACGTTTGAATTATGAAACCTCGCTCAAACAGTTCTATTTTTGCAATGCATCATCTGGCTATCCCGGCTTTGCACCTACATTCTGGACCGGGACATTACTCTATCAACACTTGTCGGGTGATTTGATTTTGGGAAATGACTAAACACTTTAAAAGCCATTTGATAATCCATTGAATCAACTTAGATCTAATTTAAATTTAAAGGTTAACCATGAGAATTGCACTTATTGGCGGTGGAGCTAGTGGGATATCCACGGCGTATTTACTCGATCGCCAGGGACATCATGTCACGGTCTTTGAGCGAGAACCGATGTTGGGAGGTCATATTCGCACGTTAAATAAGAATGTAAAACCTAATCGATCGGATTGTTCTGAACGCCTCGAAAGTGGTGTACTAGAGTTTCCAGATGCATTCCATAACTTTGTTGCGCTGATGAAAGATCTTGAGATTGAACTTGTTCCGGTCAATGTTGGATCGTCATTGTTTCCGATCGATGGTAGTCATTTTTTGTCAGGAGTGATGATTGATAAAAACTATACCGGGGTCCAACGGCTGATTGAATACCTACGGTTTGATAGTCTGTATGCTCGATCGTTGAGATTATGGCTTGAGACTCAATTTTCGGATATGGAAGATTTTTATAATCAGCCTTTGTCAAAGTATGTCAGCAATCATAGTATTAGCAATATCTGGCTCAAACTATTGACAATGTATAGTTACTCCATGCCATTCAATCTGATTGACGACTTTCCGGCAGAACTTGCCCTGCCCATGCTTAAAGACTATATTTCAGTGAATTGGCTTAGGGTGAATGGTGGAGTTTATTCCTATATTGAGAAGATTTTGTCTCGATTCAAGGGGGAAATCATTCTTGATTCTGAAGTGAAATCTATTTCTAGAAGCCCAAATTGTGCTGTTGTCGATCGAATGAATGGCGATCGACACGAGTTTGATACTGTGATCTTTGCTACGCCGCCAGATCAGGTGATGGCGCTATTAACCGACCCGACTGATGCAGAAACTAAACGATTTTCACTGTGGCAACCGAATCATATTTCGACAACTGTTCATCATGATACTTCTATGTATGACAATCACAATATTCATCATCCTTCAGAGTTTGATTTTTTTCAGACCAATAGTCACTGGGGATACAATGGCTATCTGAATCAACTCAGTGACGTTTCATCTCCGCAGCAATATTTTCTGTCATTTGAATTGGAAGAATTGATTGCTAAAGATACTATTCTTCATGTCCAAAAGCACCATACTCCGCTATACACGACCGAATCATTCAAATATCGAGATGAAATCGTAGAAACCAATGGCGAAAATCATACTTATTATGTAGGTGCATATTTAGGCGATGGCTTACATGAAGGGGCGATCGCTTCTGCATTTCGAGTTGCTAGGTTGATTGGTTAGATTAAATTACTTGAGATTTACCGATCGGGTGAAGAGAACCCAACAAATTCCTCACCCGATCGGTCAAATCCATCACACCGAATTTGCCCAATCTTTAGCCCAAGCCAGCGTACTGTGAACCTGACCTAGAGTGGCCGCTTCGCAATATAATCGCAGCACGGGTTCAGTTCCACTAAAGCGAACTAGAAGCCAGCTTTCGTCTTCTAATCGGAATTTATAACCATCGTCTGTTTGAGTTGAGACAACAGTTTTTCCGGCAACCGTTTGTATAGGGTTATTTTGCAAACTGGCTAGTAATGAATCTCGTACGGCCATGCTGGATAAGGGTAAATCAATCCGATCGTAGGCTGCATCAAACCCAGTTTTTTCTTGAATCGATCGGTACAAGTCCGATAAATCCATTCCGGTTTTCACCACGATTTCTAACACATACAATGCAGCCAACAAAGCATCACGTTCAGGAATGTGATGACCATACCCAATGCCGCCGGATTCTTCGCCGCCGAGGAGTGCTTTAGTCGCCAACATTCGATCGGCAATGTATTTGTAACCGATCGGAGTTTCAAAGATTGGTAATTTATAAAAAGCCGCCGTTTTTTCAATTAACCCCGAACCACTAACCGTTTTAACGACTTCGCCGCTGTAGCCTTTTCGCTCTGATAAATGTTCAATTAAAATTGGGATCAGAATTTGGGAACTCAGGAAATTGCCTTGACTATCCGCCGCTGCAATCCGATCGCAATCCCCATCAAACACCAAACCCACTTTCACTCCATTGCTTTTTGTTGCTGGAATAGTGGTGAGTAATTCATGCAAATACTTGGGTAATGGCTCCGGTGCACCTCCACCAAATAATGGATCCCGCTCCGATCGGATTTCAGGCACATCAATGCCCAGCAATTGGGTTAACCCGGTCGAAGCTGCACCGTTCATCACATCAACAAAGACTTGAATTTTTTCGCTCTGAATGGCAGATACGATCGCTTCCACATCAACTAATTTCCGTAATCCAGCACAATAGCTAGTCCAAGGATTAAACATTTCCAGTTTGCCTGGTGTTGCCGCCATCGGTGTAGGTGGATTGGCGATTAAAGCTTCAACCTTTGCCGTCACGTCCGAGGGAACTGATCCACCGAAGGCCCCTTTGATTTTAAATCCAGAATAGCCGCCGGGATTATGACTCGCCGTAATTACAAAGGCACCCAATACATTCATCGATTTGGCCGCCCAACTAAAGGCAGGCGTGGGGGCAAAGCATTCCGATAGTAATACGTCGAACCCACAGTTCTGAATGGTTTTGGCGGTGGTGAGGGCAAATTCTTCAGAGAGAAAACGCCGATCGTAACCCACGACAATAGTATTGCTTCCGGTCGTTGGACCGTAGGTTTCTTTAAGAACTTGCGCCGCCAACGGTGCGACAAATACTAGACGCTCAAAGGTAAAGTCAGCGGCAATGAGTCCACGCCAGCCATCAGTACCAAATTTAATCGGATTAATTGTTGTAATTCCGAGTGATTGTTCTGCCATAGGAGAAGAGACCTTAGAGTTAAAAATAATCCGTACAAGTTAGGCATGGGAACACCCACTTAAATTATTCTACAGTTCTGGTCCCTGCTCTTGGCAGAATTTAGAATTTAGAGGGCCGATCGTTGCAGTTCGCCTGCGATCGCCAGCTTCATTTCCCGCACGGCTCGCTCTAAACCGACCAATACTGCACGGCTGATAATCGTATGGCCGATATTCAATTCTTCCATGCCGGGAAGCTGACCGACAGGATAAACATTCCAATAGGTTAACCCGTGGCCTGCATTAATCCGCAGATTCAAGGACGTAGCAATTTCACAGCCAAGTTTCAACAGATGTAATTGCGCGGCCCGATCGTCTTCGTTTTTGGCCTCCGCATATTGCCCCGTATGCAGTTCAATGAACTTTGCCTTGGACTTGGCGGCGGCTTGAATTTGAGTCTCGTCGGCATCAATGAATAAGCTCACCGGAATGCCTGCCGATTGCAATTTATCCACCACGGCCATCATCCGATCGATCGGTCCCGCAATATCCAACCCGCCTTCAGTCGTGACTTCTTCCCGGCGCTCGGGCACCAGCGTTACATAGTCAGGTTTGATTTCTAAGGCAATTTTCACCATCTCGTCTGTCGCGGCCATTTCTAGATTGAGATGGGTTCGAACTGTCTCCCGTAACAGCCGCACGTCTCGGTCCTGCATATGACGACGGTCTTCCCGCAGGTGTACCGTAATCCCTTCCGCGCCCGCGAGTTCGGCCAATACTGCCGCCGCTATTGGGTCTGGCTCGACGGTCCGGCGAGCTTGGCGAATGGTGGCAACGTGATCGATGTTGACTCCCAACGTAGGCATGATGGCTCCTCAAAAATTCCTAAATCCTTCCCAGGCTAATCATTCTAGCGCCCACAGATCCAAAGCCTCGAAATTCGGTCCTGTGAGGTTCAACACTTTATGACAAAATGTTAAGTATAGATTGACCTTCAGTTTAGCTGGATTTAGCCACTATGACTTCCACTCTATCCATTTCCAGTTTTATTCGTCACACAATTGATCGATCGATGGCGATCGTTGTTGCGATCGGTCTGTTGTTTTGCTTGAGTCAGCCCGCTCTGGCGATGGGTGGAACGCTTCCGACCTTAGACCAGCCTGCACCAGCCTTTACATTGCCGACGAATACGGGTCAGGGCAACGTCAGCCTTTCGGATTATCAGGGGAAATGGTTGGTGGCTTATTTCTATCCCAAGGATTTCACGTCGGGTTGCACATTGGAGGCGCAGCGCTTTCAGAAGGATTTGCAGAAGTATCACGATCGCAATACGGAAGTAATTGGCATCAGTGCGGATTCGGTGGATTCCCATGCGGAGTTTTGCGATTCGGAGGGCTTGAAGTTCCCCTTGTTGGCGGATGAAGATGGTTCGGTGAGTAAGGCGTATGGTTCTTGGTTGGGGGTTGTGTCGTCACGCCATACTTTCATTGTTGATCCAGAAGGCGTATTACGATCGGTTTTTCTGGGTGTGAATCCTAGTGTTCATAGCCGTGAGGTGCTGGCAAAATTGGCTGAGTTACAGGGTTAATCAGTTTGGTTCGCATATAATGTAAATCATCTGTCGTCGTTTAGGGGAGATTGAGTATGACTCTTATTTTGGAACAAGCGATCGTTCAAAAGAAAGCACCACAGCAGACTATATCCAGTCATCCAGTTTCCTCTGATGGCGATCGATTAACCCAACACATTGTGATCTCGGGTCAGTGGGAACATTTTGAGCTGATTCAACAAGGGTTTGAATATTCTAAAGCGCGCTTGTCATACTATGACGGAAGAATTGAGATCATTATGCCGGGACGTTTTCACGAAATTTTCAAGACAATAATAGGCATGTTGATTGAGGCATATTTAATCGATCGCAAAGTTAATGTCCTTCCCACAGGTTCTATGACGCAGACGATCGAAAAAGTCGCTTCAGCAGAAGCGGATGAATCCTATGAGATTGGTGAACTTAAGCTTTCTATTGAAGTTCGAGTGACTAGCGGTAGTCTTGATAAGCTCATGACTTATAAGGCTTTGGGTGTTCATGAGGTCTGGTTTTGGGAAGATGGTGTTTTAGCGATTTATCATTTGAACAATAATGAATATGAGAAATGTGAGTCTAGTCAAATTTCAGAACTGAGTAGGCTTGATATTGCTGTATTTAATCAATGTGTTTTGATGGGGGAGACCGATCGGGTTAAGGCTGTGACGACATTGCGGTTAGCTCATCCCGTTTAAAATCATCGCCGATCGTTCTAATGAATTCATCATTTCTTGAGGGAAGTCCATTTATCACCCCCCTTCACCAACAGATTTTAGGGGCGATCGTTGCAATAAAAAATGTACGGCATTTATACAGGTTTCTACCAGCATTGCCATAGAATACGATCGTCACGCCCTCCCACTGCTGCCTCAACTCAAACCTCCTGGCACTACTTCTACTTAACAAAAAACTTCAACGACGAGTGCAATATATTTGTGCGGAGACAGATAACGTTCGTGTTCAGCGTCGGCTAGCGCCTTTTGCATCAACACTAAAATCTCTAAACTGTCCGCTGCAACACGCTTGTTAGGCAGTGGTTGAGCATAAACATCAAGCTCACTTTCTGTTCTCAATCCGCTCTAACATCTCAGTCACAAGCTTTTCCCACTCTTGTTGATGCTCTTCTTTCTGGTTCTTCAAAGAACTCTCAGAAGGATAGTATGCAATCAAAGGGCGATTATCAGCTTCTGCCTTGCGTATAATATCTGCACTTTTAATACGGCTTTTAAATATTACTGATTCTTTCCCTTTGCGAAGATTTTTCGCTACCCATTCATCAAACTCCTGTTCCCATTTCCGAAATTCATTATCCCATTTATTATTTTCAATTGTTGATTTTGTATCAACTTTTGAATAAAGAACTCCAAGCAGCTCAACCTCACAAGATGCCTTACATCTTTTCAATCGATTTACACTTTCAACAATTTTATCCAAGCCCCAGTGAGAGTAGGAGTCTAAAAGAGTTGGGACTATATAGTAACGGCTCAGAGAAAGAGCATTTAGAGTGATCAATCCAAGACTCGGAGGACAATCAAAAATAATATGCGTATAAGCCTTACCTTCAGGATTTTTCAATTTGTTTAGAGCGTTGAAGAGAATGTCCGTCGCACTAAGATAATAACGATGATAGCCAACTAGTACAAGGCGGCTAAAGTGAAGGAACAAACTTTAGACGGCTAAAGCCTTACCTTTATAAGTCCATTTAAAAGGCTTAGCCATAGTGCGGTTGAAGTAGTCAATAAACAAGATAATGCGAGACTTCAGATCGGCTTG
>JAPLHZ010000023.1 GCA_026389365.1 Cyanobacteriota bacterium | reverse complement strand
ACCAACTGCGGATCAAGATCTCGATTTCGCCGCTCATACGCCACCCGAATCGGACGCTTCTCCTCCTCCGCCATCACCGATTGATACTCCGCTGTCGGAATATTCTTACGCTTATCTTCCTCATGCTTGAAGGTTTCGACTTTCTTAGAACTTTGGGCTTTAGGTTGGCGAGGCATAGTGATTTACGACTAACGAATAGATTGAGAACCGACATATTGATGAATGATGCTAGACACAAGCAACGGTATCGATACCCCCGAACTCGTCGCAAGCTCTTGCAGTGAGGCGACATCGCTACTCGGCAGCTCAATGGTAATTTTCTGAATGGATTGCATATAAGCTTGAGCATGGCGTTGATATCGTTCGATCTCTTCCTGTAGATTTGCGATCGATTGCCATTCACCCCGTTCTACAGACTCTAAAATATCTCTTTCGTAATCATCAAGTTGGATAGTCATCTCATTCTCCTAAGTATTGCTTCGTCATTTTGCGACTGGGAATAATGGTCTTGAGAAAAAACTCGGTATCATCCTCTACAAAGGGAACGAGATAAACATAACGATCGATCTCCACAATAAAGATCCGTTGATTAGGGTATTTCTCCTGATTTGGATGTTGGATGATATCAAGTAGCTTGTCTCCTGTTATGGCCGATACGATAGTTTGAAAATTAATTTGCCTCTCCAGTTGCAGTTGTCTATTTTTATCCACATTCCAATTCAAAGGTTTGTTAAGCTCTAGTGTCATTGAGTCTATCCCCCTTCGCCTAGCAGTGAATCAATCAATTTTTGAAACTCTGCCTCAATTTCAAACACAGCCGTAAACTCAGCAAAGGCCCAGCGACCAAAGCCACCCAGGTTATTAACACCCGGCACCCAATACGTCCGCATCGTACTCGCCTTCTCCTTCGCATCCTCCCCCCGATACCCCTTAATCTCCACAATCAAATTCAACAGATCCGATCGCCCATCATCCACCTGCACCACAAAATCCGGTAAATATTTCCGCTGCACCGATCCATGTAAATAAGGCACCTCCAACCCCAACCCCTGATTTTTCACATACGATCGTACCCGCGAATGGCCCTCAGCCACCCGACAAAACTCCTTCTCCCAATCGCTATCACACACCACCCAATTCACCTGAGACCTGAGCACATCCGTCTTCCAGCGCGTCTCCTTCGAGGTCGTAAAACTCACATGAGCCGTCGAACCCACTGGATTATACGCATCCAAAATAGCCCGAATCGGACGATCGCCCGTCTGACTCTCATCGATCGCCGTTTTAATCCGATCGCAAGCCATATCCGCAATCTCCTGATAGATCAACTGCGCCGGAGTCGTCCCGCCCGAACACCGCAAATACCCATCCTCTAACCACTCCCGCACAATCCGCTTCAACTGCCCAAACAAATGCAACTTCGGCTCCTCCCCCGGATCCCGATACCGCGTATACAGCAAATGCTTCGTCAAATGAAACAACACTGTAGACTGCCGCATCTCCCCAAGATGTTTCACATTAAGTTCCACAGCCTCACCCAAAATACCCTGATTTTGCGTCACAGAGGGACCCACCAACATCGGTGTCAAATTCAACACTGAATCTTTCGTAAACGTCGCTGTCAACCGATCCTCCGGTAACTCCACCCGATACCCCTCCACCCGTGGAAACTGAATTTCCAAAGCATCGCGATCGGGCTTCATCGCCTTCACCTGAACCGTCTCCCTCGGTGGCTTCGGCGGTGCAACCACAGGCTTCGCCGTAAAGTCAAACGGAATTCCTAAAATATCCGCATACTCCACATTAAACCGCCCCTTCTCATTCAAATCATAGGAATACCGCCGCAACGCCCGCCCAATAACCTGTTCACATAACAACTGCGTCCCAAATGCCCGAACGCCCAAAATATGTGTCACCGAATTCACATCCCACCCTTCTGTCAGCATCGACACAGACACCACACACCGAATCGACTCCCCCAGCTTGCCTTCCTTCCCCACCGTATTCATCACTTCCCGCAACAAATCCTGGTCCGTAATCCCTTGCCCCGCACTCAGATCGCCATCATTACGCTTCACCAAATCTCGACGGAATCGATCGATCTCATCTGCCGCCATCTTCCGAAACCCATCATCCAACGCATCCCCCGACTCCAACTGCTCGCTATCAATCAACAACGTGCGAGGACGAGCTAACCGCGTCCCATGCTCATCATAATTCCGAAACAACGCCAACCGTCCTGCCGTAGGAACCACACTGCCATCCGCCTGGACCCGATCGAACCCCGCAATAAAATCATGCACCAGCTTGGAAGTAGAGGTATTGTTGCACACCACAATAAACACAGGAGGCACACGAATTCCCGCATCTTGCCATAGCACATAGGTCTTTTCATAATGACCATAAAGCGCTTCCAGTGCCGTTTGCAGATCAGCAGGCAAGCTAAGGGGATCTAAAGTTTGCCCTGCCTTACCCCGTCCCTTTTTCGGCATCTTTTTGCCAATGTGGTCCCACAGGTTTCGCAACTTCGGCATCTCCCCCCCTGGCACATTATCCGCCACCGGAACGCGCGGCAACTTGACGATGCCACACTCGATCGCATCCATCAGCGAAAAGTCACTCACCGTCCAAGGAAACAACGTCCCCTCGGCATACCCAGAACCCCGCAAGAAAAAAGGCGTTGCCGACAGGTCATACACCCGATCGACCCCCAGCTTCCGTTTTACCAATTCCAACCCAGAGATCCACAGTCGAGCCGCTTCGTTATTCTTTTTCGCCTCGTCCTTATCATCACCTTTAAGATCATCTAGCTCATCGTTTTGCGGCTTTTCTCGATAGCAATGATGAGCCTCATCATTGAGTACCATCACATTTTTCATTCCCATCAGCTCAGGCATGACCCGCTGAAGCATCTGCCCCTCGGTTTCCAGCGTTTGAAGATTTTCCCCTCGCCCTTGAAGTAGCGATCGTCCAACCTTAGAAATCTCCAAGCGCTCCCGCAATTTAAAAGAATGATAGTTAGTAATCACAATCTTTGCACGAGCAATATCACCGACCATATCAGTTGGTATTAATTCACGACTGACATAGTAACTTTCAGGGTCATTAGGCTGAAGCACCCGCAGCCGATCGCGAATCGTAATCCCAGGCGTCACAATCAAAAATCCCCGCGTAAACTTCTTACTCTGAGGATGCCGCACCGCGTTTACCGTCTGCCAAGCAATCAACATCGCCATCACAGTCGTCTTTCCTGCACCCGTCGCCAGCTTCAGTGCCACTCGCAGCAGTTCTGGATTCGCTTCCCCATTAGCACTATCCAGATAATCCAGAATTTTCCGCTCTGCCTTCCCCAATTGTGGAGCCACTTCCGCCAACCAAATCGCCGTCTCCACTGCCTCAACTTGGCAGAAAAACGGACGAATCGACTGAAACGGATACGATCGCCAATGCTGCAAAAGCCTCGCCGTCTCCGGTGTCACTCGCCAATCGCTAGAGTTCGGCAATTGCCGCCAAAGCTCCACCTTTTCCCGAATCAAATTAATAATCGGGGTCGGATCATACTGCTGCGTTTCAGTCGAGACCCCATCGTCGCCGTACAGAACCAACTCTTTCTGAATACCCCGAGCCGATCGACGCTTCTTCGGCTTAGGAATAGGAGTGATAAACTCCGCCCGCCGTCGTCGAGCAATGATTTGATTCGTGGGCTGACCATCCTCATCTAACTCCCAATACTGAGCAGGATACTCATAGGGCGAGTTAAGAATCGGCTTCTCGAAGAATTGATCGACCATGAATCTCAGTACAGCTTAATCATCAATATCTCTCATCATAGCAATTCAAGTCTAAAAAGGCGTATAAATCCCCCAGAAGTTTCGATCGCCCCCCTTTGCCCCTCAGCCTGAACCATTGCGATCGATTTTGCAGGAGATGAGTACCTGGCTACCTCAAAACAAACGCCACTCCGATCGCCGCCCGGAGACCCCAAACGATCGCTAGAGTTCGGCAATTGCCGCCAAAGCTCCACCTTTTCCCGGATCAGATTAATAATCGGGGTCGGATCGTACTGCTGCGTTTCAGTCGAGACCCCATCGTCGCTGTACAGAACCAACTCTTTCTGAATACCCCGAGCCGATCGACGCTTCTTCGGCTTAGGAATAGGAGTGATAAACTCCGCCCGCCGTCGTCGGGCAATGATTTGATTCGTGGGCTGACCATCCTCATCTAACTCCCAATACTGAGCAGGATACTCATAGGGCGAGTTAAGAATCGGCTTCTCGAAGAATTGATCGACCATGAATCTCAGTACAGCTT
>JAPLHZ010000002.1 GCA_026389365.1 Cyanobacteriota bacterium | reverse complement strand
GATGATGAAATCTTTCGTAGTGTAGTTTTTCTATTTCTTCATCTGTGAACGTTAATTGGATCATTATGGGAAAACCTAAATTCTTTCCTCCCATTTTCACCCTTTTGTAAAATAAAGTCTACTACCTGCTAAAGTATAGTGGACCACCGCTTGAACCCATAACCAAACAACCGATCGGAGATATTCTCTGGAACAGTCCTAAATATTACGCGCCTTAGACGGAAACAAATAAATCGCCCCAGACACCCAAGTCACTACCACCGAGACCCAAAAAATCACAACCCCAAGACGAGGATCCGGCAATGGCGCAATTAAAAGAGCAATTGCCAAAATCTGTACAACCGTCTTCACCTTTCCAGCCAAATTCGCACCCGGCACCACACCACTCTGCATCGATGGACTCACTCGCCACCCCGCTATAGTCAACTCCCGCGCCAAAATCAAAAACACGCCCCAAGCCGGAATCTGACCCAACTCCACCAATGACATCAACGGAGCCAACACCAGCAACTTATCCACCAACGGATCCAAAAACTTCCCTAACTCCGTCACCTGATTCAACCGCCGCGCCAAATAACCATCCAGCCAATCCGTCCCCGCCACCACCAAAAACACAACCACCAAAATCCATCGGGTCTGTGCAGTTAGTGGATCTGCGCTGGATGTCTGTAATCCATAAAGCAAAATCGGCACCCCCAATAGACGAGAAATCGTAATCCACGTCGGCAGATTAATTTTGGAGAAATTCATAACTATGGCTGAGGTGAGGTATTAGGGACGATCGCCTCTATCCTCTCAATAATCTGGATTAATAATCTGGATTAGTATGCAAAAAACGTAAAAAATAGTAAAGGTCTCCCAAACTTCAGGAGACCTTTTATCTTTAGCCAATCATTAAACTCAGTCTACACCCCGAAACCCAGGCACTTTCCTTAGTCACGTAGCCACTAACCTAACATGCACCTTTCTTGTCGAAGACAACCCAAACCGTCTTCAAAATGAGCTGCAAATCATAAAGAACAGACCATTTTTCTTGGTAATCTAAGTCCATTTTCACAATGTCCTCAAAATCAGTTACCGAAGAACGACCATTGGCTTGCCATTCACCAGTGATTCCAGGCTTCACGGTCAAACGTTGCCAGTGGTTACGATCGTACTTTGCAACTTCATCTAAGCTTGGCGGACGCGTGCCTACTAAACTCATATCCCCCATCAGCACATTCCAGAACTGAGGAAACTCATCTAGGCTGGTTTTACGAAGGAACTTGCCGACCCGGGTAATACGAGGATCATCTTTGATTTTGAAGATATGACCAGAGGCTTGATTTTGAGCCTGCAAAGACTTTTTCAGACCATCAGCGTTTTGAACCATGGACCGGAATTTCCAAATCCGGAAGGTCCGACCCCTCACCCCGCACCGAATCTGGCTGTAGAGAACAGTGCCAGGATTGTCAAGCTGAACTGCGATCGCCAACGGGACAAACAAAGCCGATGTAACTGCCAACCCTACCAATGCCCCTACAACATCAACGGCCCGCTTGAGCTTGCTGCTTACCGATGCGTGACGTGAATAAGCTTGAGCGTCGGCGATATTTGGGATGGTATTCAGAGTTAGCTGGGTAGAAACCACATCATTAGCATTAGCGCTTTGGGTGGCATTCCATTCTTCGATCGATCGAAGAATGGAATGATTAGCTGGCTTAAAAGATTGCTTGGGGAAACTAGTAATCACAATGGGTACGGGGGGTGACGTGTTCAGATTGGCTTGTGAGACAATCCTAAGCGCCCACCCCTATTCCCCCTAGACTCAATCCGTGTTTTTGCGCAATCTTTAGATGTACTGAGGCTTTTATGAAGTTGCTGTGGATTTCCCCTACTTCTGGGCCATCTTTATCAACGACTTTTGAGACGGATCACCCAATATTTAATTTCTCCTCTTAGGTTAAATATTGGGTGACCACCAAAAACTTCTAAAAACAAAAAATCTGCCAAATCTTTTATGATCTGACAGACATCTAGAACTGATGGAACTTAGGAGGTTTTTGGATATTGGATTAAAGCGAAGGTACGTCGGCAAAAAGCTGATCGATTTCAGTCAGTGTCATGTCGTCTGAAGCGGGATCTAATGAGATTTGCTCAAAGAATCCAAAAAGTGTCTCCAGAGTGACCTTTCCAGCTCCATTCGGCTCACTTTGAGGCAGTTGAGAGGGATTGAGTGGCTCATCTGACGAGTCAATGGTTCCGTAAACTTGCTGAGGCCTCATCTTAGGACTTGACATTAAGTCAGCAGAATCGGGTTCCTCTGTATGAATGGGAGACAAGGAACGATCGGGACTTGAGTCTGCGCCAAACGCTTTAGAATCAGCTTTAAAATCAGCAAAGAATGTGTCGATCGACTCAGGAGCCTCTCTCATCGGAGGCGGGGCAAGCGTCGGGCGACTCGGAGATACCTCTATTTCACTATCTATTTCACTATCTATTTCACTATCTGTGCGGCTATTTATTTGATAAAGGTCATCTAACTGATGAATAGTATTCGACGATAGGTCTGTGGGCCAATCTTGATGCTGATTAGCACTGAAAACCGCATTTAGCTCATTTACCGCATTTAGCTCACTTAATGATGGTGAATCGGTCAGGGAAGATTTCGATCGATCGTCAGTGGTGGCAGCCATCATTTCGCGTCCGACTTGCTGCGCTAAACGATTGACTAGAGTCGAGAATAGGACTTCGCCTTGATAACCCAGATGATGCATCCGATCGAGTCCGGTGTGCAGGGTTGTCTGGTAAACCTCAACATTTTTTTGCATCGACCCAAAGGCTAATTGCAGACTACTATCCATGCTAGTCAGCAGAAAGTCTGTACGATCGCGGATGGCTTGAAGACGGGCTAGTTCAGTCTCGTCCATAGCAGCCAATCGAATAGCTGGATAGGGCTGAACAGGCAAATTTGTGGCTAAGGTTTGACGGTAGGTATTGCACTCAGATTGAAGCTGAGCCTTTTGAAGCATGAGAGCTTGGATTTCCTCTTGAAGTGCGGCACGATGATTTCCCAAAACCTCGATATCCGATCGCAAAGGCTGCATGACATCTTGTCGAAGCTGTTGCAGTTCCATGGCCATCTGAGTTGACTTTGGGGATGGCGGCGCGGCGACCAGGTTAACGGACTGGGGACGCTGTTGCATCACTAAGAAGTTGCGGCATCGTTCAAGAAGCTGACGATGAATTGCATAACGGCTAAAAATTGTCCAAAATTGGCGACTTCGTGTCTGACGTAGAACACGATCGATTTCGCTGATCATGGATTGAATATGATCGGTTTGGTAACTCACGAGGCTGTCCTGAAGTATCGGGGGATCTTATGCAACATTATTATCGTGCCCTTATATTGGGGCAAAATCGAGATATGGACAATTATTTTATTGGAAACAATTAATTTGCAGTATAACCAACAATATCTGTGTATGCTTGATGTGAAATGCTTTCGTCATGATCTCTTACAAATTATCTTGAACCGAAGTGGACATCAGGAGCTATACAATTTCAGTTGACTATTGGTGGTCGGAATGGACGAGTATTATTCACGGGATGAACAGGTAGAACAAGCGATTCGAGTCGCTCCTTTTTTTGAGGGGCTGCCCATTGAAGCGGTCGATATGGCAATCTCGCACATTGTCATGCGGAGTCATGCGGCGAACCAGGTAATTCTGCTGGAAAATGACTGGGGAAACTCGGTGTATTTTATTTTGAATGGCTGGGTGAAGATTCGGACTTACAACATTGATGGTAAAGAGGTGACGCTCAATATCGTGGGTAAGGGCGAATTGTTTGGCGAGATGGCTGCCCTAGATGAAGCGCCGCGATCGACCGATGTGATTACCTTGACCCCGACGTTAATTTGCAATGTGCCGTCGCAAGATTTTGTTCAGCTCCTGGCGACAGAACCCCAAGCAGGCATTCGGCTGGCAAAGCAAATGGCGCGAAGACTACGGCAGGTGAACCGGAGATTGCGGTTGCGAGAGTCGGATAGTATGGCTCGGGTGACGGATGTGATTTTATTTTTGGCCGAGGGACAAGGGATTAAAGTTGAAGGCGGCATTGAGGTGCCTAATTTGCCCCATCGGGAGTTGAGTAGTTTGAGCGGGTTGGCACGGGAAACGGTGACGAGGGTGTTGATTAAGTTAGAAAAAAAAGAATTGATTATTCGCGATCGGGATTTGATTCGGATTCCTGATTTACATGCATTGGAAAAAATGATGTTGTAGTACCAAGAACTAAATACCAAGACCTAAGTATAGCTATAGCCAGCTAGGTGACATAAGATAGAAAGAAAGCGAATTGTCTGAGCAATAACAATGCCAAAACCATATAGTTCCGATTTACGGCAAAAGGTAATGCAAGCAATCGAAATGGATGGGCTAAAGAAAAATGAAGCCAGTCAATTGTTCGATATTAAACATTATCGGAAATTATTTTTTAGAGATTCAAAGCCTTGCTAGGCAAGGGCTGTAAATTCGCAAAACCCTATTTCCGATTAAGTCTATTAGTCGAAACACAATCAACTTGTGGTTTAAGAGACGCGACAAAACAGGTGATATAAAGGTGAAAGCAAGAGCATCTTCTAGTCAGCAGCCAAAAATTAGGGACTGGGAAAAGTTTC